>JAVWRQ010000014.1:6630-27672 GCA_036634775.1 Clostridium sp. | reverse complement strand
AAAACGGACGATCGGAATGCAGTGGAAGTGTTCTTAGATGAGCATTTTCCGGACAGTCGTATGGCACGTATTTATCCAAATGCTAAGATGGTAAAAAAATAGAAGAGGGAGTATCGGATGCTGAAAGCAGATTTTCATACCCACACGAATTATTGTGATGGAAATAATACACCGGAAGAGATGGTGGAAGCGGCCTACCGGATGGGACTGACCGATTACGGAATATCGGGACATGCTTATTTTCCGTATGGATGGGACGATGGAATGTCAGATGAGACATTGGAAGAATATAAAAAAGATCTCCGTGCCCTCCGCGTAAAGTATGCGGGAAAGATGAATTTATACATTGGTATTGAGTTGGATTGCCTGGGACCGGTTCAGCAGGCGGAATATGCCATTGGATCGGTGCATTGCCTGAAAAAACGGGGCGAATATGTGATGATTGACGATTCAGATGCGGTTCTTACCGATGCGGTGAATCGGCTTTGGGATGGGGATTGGTATGCACTTACAAACGATTATTATGCCTTGGAAGCTACCGTATATGAAAAAACACACTGTGATTGGATTGGGCACTTTGATTTGATAACAAAGTTCAATCAGGACAATCGCCATTTTGACGAAACGCGGCATGAGTATCTGGAACCGGCACTGGCGGCGATGCGGCATTTAAATCAGGCGGGTATTCCATTTGAGATTAACACCGGAGCAATCTCCAGAGGCTATCGAAAAGAACCTTATCCATCCAAGATCCTACTAAAAGAACTGTATAAAATGGGCGGTCGGATTATAATTAATTCGGACAGTCATCGGAGCGATACGATATGCCATCAGTTTGATATGGCAGTGGAACTGGCTAAAGAATGTGGATTTACCCACACTTGTATCTTGAACCCGGGCGGTGGTTTTCGGGACATTCAATTGTAAAATCACAAAATATCTCTTTTTTTCAAACTCTTTACACAACGCTGATAACGGACTTTACACAAAGTATTTATACTGGTAAAAGAACCGATGAAAGCGATAAAGACGAAAAAAAGGAGATTTTTTATGAAAAAAAGAGGAATTTGTTTTGTCACAGCAGCGATGATGAGCGTAGGAACACTAACCGTGGCGGCATTGACAGCGGGAACGCTGACCGGATGTTCTACTAATACTCAGGCAGCACAGGCAGTGGATTTAAATAGTATGAGTGTGGATGAGATTTTAACCGAGGCAAAAAAAGAAGGTCGGGTGGATTCCGTAGGAATGCCGGATTCATGGGCCAACTGGGTGGGAACATGGGACGGAATCAAGACAACCTACGGTTTGGATCATACCGATACCGATATGTCTTCGGCGGAAGAGATTTCCCTCTTTGAAGCAGAAAAGAAAAAGGCAACAAAAGATATCGGCGATGTGGGACAGGCATTTGGACCGATTGCAGAGGAAAAAGGCGTTACACTCAAATATAAAACAAGTTATTGGGACTCAATTCCGGATTGGGCGAAGGATGACGATGGTGACTGGGTCATTGGCTACTATGGAACGATGACTATGATGACAAATAAAAAAATAGTAAAAGAGGCACCAAAATCATTTGCGGACTTGTTAAAAGGCGATTATAAAATTGCAGTGGGCGATGTAACGGCTGCAAATCAGGCACAATTTGCTGTTCTGGCAGCAGCGATAGCCATGGGTGGAGACGAGAATAATATTCAGCCGGGTATCGATTTCTTTAAACAGATTGCCCAACAGGGACGTCTGGACATGGGCGAGTTTTCTATGGCACGTATTGAAAAAGGCGAGGTAGGTGTAGCATTCCTGTGGGATTATAATGCATTGGGATATCGGGATCAGTTCGTAGCCAACAATCCAAATGCAGATTTTGAAATCAATATTCCGTCCGAGGGATCGATTCAAAGCGGCTACTGCACGATTTTAAATGCATACACGCAGAGACCTTACGCAGCCGCTATGGCCAGAGAATTTATCTTAAGTGATGAAGGTCAGATCAATCTGGCAAAAGGGTATGCAAGACCGGTTCGCGACGTAAAACTTCCGGAAGATGTAAAGGCAAAGATGCTTCCCGACGAGCAGTACAAGAATAGCCGTATGATCAAAGATCAGGCAGCCTGGGATGCTACTACAAAGAAGATTGGCAGTATCTGGCAGGAGGAAGTAATCGCATATGCGAAATAATAAATCTTACCTGGCAGCACTGTTGCCACTGTTGATACTGGCGGGAATGTTTGAATTCCTGCCGGTATTAACCATTATTATAAAGAGTTTTATGCCGGAGAATGGTGATTTGGGTTTTACCTTTCAAAATTATATTCATATATTCAGCAAACCATTATATCGCCAGGCGATTCAAAATAGTCTTGTTATTTCTATTATTTCAGCTGTTATTGGTTTGTTTGTCGCTTTTATCGGGGGTAAAGCGGCCTGTGAAAAGGGTGGCAAAACAAAGAAAATGTTTATGAGCATGCTCAACATGGTGTCTAATTTTTCCGGTGTACCATTAGCATTTTCTTTTATCATTTTATTTGGCAATGCAGGTGTTGTGACCATTGTGGGAAAAACGCTGGGAATCACCGCACTTTCCGAATTTCCACTCTATACGGTCTGGGGACTCACGGCCGTTTACATTTATTTTCAAATACCATTGGCCACTCTTTTATTGATCCCCTCCTTTGATTCGATACGAACCGAATGGAAAGAATCAGTCAGTCTTATGGGCGGAACCGGTCGTATCTTTTGGGAGAAAGTAGGAATACCGGTTTTAATGCCCGGAATATTGGGGACATTTTCCACCCTGTTTGCCAATGCGATTGCCGCGTATGCCACTGCTTACGCCTTGTTGATGAATAACTTTTCACTGCTTCCCATTCGAATCGCAGAACAGTTCACCGGAGATGTGGTACAGCGGCCGCAATTTGGAAGTGCTCTGGCGGTGCTTCTCATGCTGCTGATGACGATATCGATTCTGTTCACCCAGTATCTTACCAAGCGGCAGAAAGGGGAGACGGTGCGATGAAAAAACGTAAAAATCATTCGGATTTTATTTTAGGAGTCATCGGGATATACCTGTTCATCCCTCTGTTTTTCACTTTGGTATACTCGTTGTTCAGTGAGTGGATGGATGTGCTTCCCAGTGGATTTACCCTGAAAGCCTACCGTGAGATATTCTCTGATTCTACATTCTGGATGTCGATTGGGCGCACGGTGCTGATATCGGTTCTACCCATAATCATCTGTACCCTGGTGGTGCTTTTGGCGATGTATGTGGTGGTCGTCCACTGTCCGAAACTGGACAAATATATGAAAATCCTATGTACCATGCCCTATGCCATTCAGGGGGTCATTCTTCCAATCAGTGTATTGACTCTGTATGCTAATGCACCGGAACCGTTTTCCAATCGTGTATTTATGCTGACTTCGACTTACTGCATTGTAGTATTGCCTTACATTTATCAGGGAATCCGCAACAATCTAAATGGTATGAACGTGAAGGGACTGATTGAGGCAGCGCAAATGCTGGGAGCCGGGAGATTCTTTGCATTCTTTGGGATTGTGGTGCCCAATATTATGAATGGAATCGTAGTATCGGCCATGCTGGCGATGGGCATCGTATTTGGAGATTTCGTGGTAATTAATACGATGGCAGGAAGTTATTTTCCTACTGCACAGATTTATTTATATGGAGTAATGAAACAATCCGGTCAGAGAACCTGTGCTGTCATTGTGGTGCTGTTCTGCGTAACCTTATTGATTTCTGCTTCTGTGTTTATGAGAAAGAGAGGGAAAAACAGTGGCGTATATTGAATTTCGAAAGATAGATAAATATTACGGTTCCAATCAGGTGTTAAAAGGCATCAGCCTAAGCGTGGAAAAAGGACAGTTTGTCACGCTTCTGGGTCCATCGGGATGTGGAAAAAGTACGCTGCTCCGCTGTCTGGCAGGGCTGGAGGAATTAAGCGAGGGTGAGATTTTGCTGGATGGCGAAGATATTACAGATAAAGAACCCAAAGACAGAAATATTGGAATGGTATTTCAGCAATATAGTCTTTTTCCTAATATGACCGTGGAGGAAAATATCGCATTTGGTTTAAAATTAAAGAAGATGCCGTCACAGCTAATTAGGGAAAAGGTGGAACATATCATAGAAATTGTAGAGCTGCAGGGCAAGGAAAAACAGTATCCGGCAAGTCTTTCCGGCGGTCAGCAGCAGCGGGTGGCGTTGGCGAGAAGTATTGTGATGGAACCGAAAGTACTCTTACTGGATGAACCGCTGAGTGCTATAGATGCGAAACTTCGTAAATCTCTTCAAATCAGCATTAAACAGATTACAAAGAAAATGGGACTTACCGCTATTTTTGTTACACATGATCAAGATGAAGCGATGATTATGTCGGATGTCATCCATCTGTTTCACGATGGAAAGATAGAGCAGTCCGGTGATCCCGTGTCGGTATATACACGACCGGTCAGTTCGTTTGCCGCCGGATTTATGGGAAATTATAATCTATTGACATTAGAAGAATTTAAGACGATGACAGGACGGGAAAAGACAGGGGCAGGAGAAGTGGCAATCCGTCCGGAAACATTTGCTATTTCATCGGATCTACTGGATAACCCCGAAGAATATAAGTTTGAGGGCATAGTGGAACATAATGTGCCACGGGGAAATGTACTTCGCTACCGTGTAAATGTAGGTGGTGTAAAAATCCATGTGGATGTCCTGTTTCGAAGCCGTGTATTATTTCATAATGGGGAAAAAGTATATCTTTCTGTGGCAGACAGAAACTGTATTTTGGTGTAAAATAAAAATCAAAAATGGAGGAATGCGGCATTGATTAGGGATCAGAATGGTTTTACCCGGGAGGGCGCATGGTATAAAGGGAATTTGCACAGTCATACGACGAATTCAGATGGAAAACTGAGACCGGAGGAGTCGGTGAAATTATTTAAAGAACATGGATATAACTTTTTATGCTTTTCCGACCATGATTTGTATACAGATTATCGCAGTGAATTTGACTGCGAAGATTTTATTATATTGCCCGGACTGGAGGCATCGGCTATTTTTTGTAAAGCAGATAAAGCAGTCAAGGTTCATCATATTCATGGTATATTGGGAACCGAACAGATGCAGCGGGAGGCAGGTGAAACTGTATTTTCTCAACGGGAATTTGTTCCACCGGATGTTTTTTTCGAAGAATGGGACGGTGCGGCAGTGGCACAGAAACTGACCGATTACCTAAGAAATCGCGGATGCATCACGACCTACAATCACCCGATCTGGTCTCGGGTGGAAGCCAAAGAATTTATCCACACCAAGGGACTCTGGGCATTGGAAATCTATAATTACAATACAGTGAACGAAAGTAACACAGGCTTTGATACCACTTATTGGGATTTGATGCTGAGGCAGGGGCGGAATATATCGGCAGTTGCTACCGATGACAATCACAATGAGGGATTGTTCGATGATGCCTGTGGCGGCTATATTGTAGTAAAATCACCCAGATTGACCCATGAGGATATTCTGCAAAATATGATAGCCGGCAATTATTATTCATCTGCCGGACCGGAAATCCTTAACTGGGGAATCCGGGATGGAGTGGCATTTGTAGTCAGTTCTCCTGTTTACCGCATTGATTTTATCGTGGGAAACCATGTAAATGACGGCATATCCAAGGTGTGTCGAAGCTATGAAGATACCATAGAATCCGGGGAATATGTATTACACGGAGACGAAGCTTATATTCGGGTGCAGTGTACCGACCGATATGGACGGACAGCATGGAGCAACCCACTTTACGGATAACGGCAAAAATACTTTGACTTATATTTTATTCTTTCCTATAATGAAAGTACGATATTGGAAAGGAAATAAAATAGTTATGAAACCAAAGAAACTGGATTGTTTAGAAGGCGTACGCGCACTTGCCTGCATCGGAGTTGTGCTGTGCCATTTGCGGGGGGGATTTTTTCCGAATTCTGCATTATATGCAAAGATTGCTGTTACCCCGCTTAATTATTTATTTTCGGGAAATACTCCGGTTCGGATTATGTTTATATTGAGCGGATTTGTTTTAAGCTACAAATACTTTAATACAGGCCGGATCGAGGCGCTGGAGAAGGACGCAGTCAAACGATACATTCGACTGGCAATTCCTATGGCAGCCGTCACGCTTCTGGTCTATTTTATGATGCGTCTGAACCTGTTTTATAATGTGGAAGCGGCACAGCTAACCGGTTCCCAGGCATTTTTAGGCATGTTCAACCAATTTGAACCACAGCTTAAAACCGCCCTTTACGATGGTTTCTGGGGTTCTATTTTTAAAGGCGCTTCCGGTTATGTGGGACCGGCTTGGACGATGACCTATGAGATGTTGGGATCTTACCTGGTATTTGCAGTGATAGCGATTCTCAAGGATAAGCGCGCGCGCTATTTGTTCTATGTGATATATTTGTTGATTTTTCCGGCCTATTATATTTATTTTGTATTGGGAATGATGATCTGTGATCTGTATACACATGAAGAATGGCTGAATCGATTTTTTCAAAAGAATTCATTTCTGACGGCAGTACTTCATCTGGCTGCATGGTGCTTCATCGGTGCGGTGGACAATATCGATGTGTTTACATGGAAACTTCTGTTGTTTGATGGGATGTCGGCGCTGATGTTCCTGACTCTTTTAAATAGTCCAATTTTAAATCGTTTCTGGGGAAATAAAACGGCGGTAGCCATAGGAAAACATGGATTTTCTATCTATCTTCTGCATTGGCCGATCATTGAGAGCTTTTCCAGCTTCTATCTATGCAGTCTGACCGCTATGGGATATAGTCACAAATGGATCATAGCCTCAGATATTTTACTGTCGATGATACTGATTTACGTGGTCTCGGTAATCTTTACCAGACTGGTGGTACAGCCGGCGAATCGATTGTCCGATCTGGCAGCCGGACGGATTTTACGATTATAATATAAATATTAGCACTCTCCTATTGACAGTGCCAACAATACCTGTTATATTACTATTATAACAACAAATAATATATCATACTATAGCAGGAGGTACGATGATGAATATTAATAAATTTACGCAAAAATCAATGGAAGCAGTGCAGAATACCGAGAAGCTGGCTTATGAATATGGAAATCAGCAGATCAATCAGGAACATTTATTATACAGCCTTTTGATAGGCGAAGACAGTCTGATTCTGAAACTTATCACCAAGATGGAGATTCCGGGGCAGCAGTTCGTGGATGAAGCGCAGCAGGCGATAGGGAAGCTTCCGAAAGTTTCCGGTGGTCAGGTGTTCTTTTCCAATGAAGCCAATAAGGTCTTAGTCAGTGCAGAGGATGAAGCAAAGGCCATGGGCGATGAATATGTCTCTGTGGAGCATTTATTTCTCGCGATGCTAAAACAGCCGAATAAGGCAGTTAAAGAACTGTTTCGTCTATATGGTATCACGCGAGAGAGGTTTTTACAGGCACTTTCTACGGTGAGAGGAAATCAGCGGGTAGTCAGTGACAATCCCGAGGCTACTTATGACACGCTTACCAAGTATGGCTATGATCTGGTGGAGCGCGCCAGAGACCAGAAACTGGATCCGGTCATTGGCCGTGACAGCGAGATTCGTAACGTTATTATGATTCTTTCCAGAAAGACAAAGAACAATCCGGTTCTGATTGGTGAACCCGGTGTCGGGAAGACGGCAGTGGTAGAGGGACTGGCACAGCGAATTGTCCGTGGCGATGTTCCGGAAGGATTGAAAGAAAAAAGACTGTTTGCGCTGGATATGAGCTCTTTGGTAGCTGGGGCCAAGTACCGCGGCGAATTTGAAGAGCGGTTGAAAGCAGTTTTGGAAGAAGTAAGAAAGAGCGAAGGACAGATTATTCTGTTCATCGATGAACTTCATACCATCGTGGGGGCGGGTAAGACCGAGGGCTCCATGGATGCCGGTAATATGTTAAAACCGATGCTGGCACGAGGAGAACTTCACTGTATCGGTGCGACTACCTTGGATGAATATCGTAAATATATCGAAAAAGATGCAGCGTTGGAACGTCGTTTCCAACCGGTGCGCGTAGATGAGCCGACCGTGGAAGATACGATTTCCATATTGAGAGGGTTAAAAGACCGCTACGAAGTTTACCATGGTGTGAAGATTACAGACTCGGCTCTGGTTTCGGCAGCGATTCTGTCTGACCGATATATATCGGATCGTTTTCTGCCGGATAAAGCCATTGACCTGGTGGATGAGGCCTGTGCCATGATTAAAACGGAGATGGATTCCATGCCGACCGAGCTGGATGAACTTTCCAGAAGAATTATGCAGCTGGAGATAGAAGAAGCAGCTCTGAAGAAAGAGACCGATCGTCTGAGTCAGGATCGTCTGGCCGACCTTCAGAAGGAACTGGCAGAGCAGAAGGATGTCTTTGCAACGCAGAAAGCACAGTGGGAGAATGAAAAGACTTCAGTTGATAAGCTGTCCAAACTTCGTGAGGAAATTGAACATTTGAATGGCGAGATTCAGACGGCACAGCAGCAGTATGATTTGAATAAAGCGGCAGAATTACAGTATGGAAAACTTCCGGAACTTAAAAAGGCACTGGCAGAAGAGGAAGCACGGGTCAAGAGCCAGGATCTTAGTCTGGTACATGAAAGCGTGACCGAGGAAGAAATCGCCAGAATTATTTCCAAATGGACCGGCATCCCGGTGGCAAAATTAACCGAGAGCGAGAGAAGCAAGACACTTCATATGGACGATCTGCTTCACAAACGGGTGATTGGCCAAGATCAGGCGGTTACTATGGTGACGGAGGCGATTATCCGTTCAAAAGCCGGAATTAAAGATCCGTCCAAACCCATTGGCTCGTTCCTGTTCCTTGGGCCGACCGGTGTAGGTAAGACAGAACTAGCGAAGGCGCTAGCTGAAAGTCTATTTGACGATGACAGTAATATGGTGCGTATCGATATGAGCGAGTACATGGAGAAACATTCGGTGTCCCGCCTCATCGGAGCACCTCCCGGATATGTGGGTTATGACGAAGGCGGTCAGCTGACCGAGGCAGTCCGTAGAAAACCATATTCGGTGGTACTGTTCGACGAAGTGGAAAAGGCTCATCCGGATGTATTTAATGTGTTATTACAGGTGTTGGATGATGGACGTATTACGGATTCTACGGGTAAGACGGTAGACTTTAAAAATACAATTTTAATCATGACATCGAATATCGGTTCCCAGTATCTGCTAGAGGGAATTGATGAAAATGGCAGTATCAGGCAGGAAGCGGAAGATGCGGCGATGCATGATCTGCGGGCTCATTTCAGACCTGAATTTTTAAATCGATTAGATGAGATCATTATGTTTAAACCGCTTACAAAAGCGAATATCGGCGGCATCATAGAACTGCTGATTGCAGATGTGAACAAACGTCTGGCCGACAGAGAACTTTCAATCTCACTGACCGACCAGGCAAAAGAATTTATCGAGGATCACGGTTATGATCCAACCTATGGAGCCAGACCACTGAAACGCTATTTGCAGAAACATGTGGAAACATTAGCAGCAAAATTGATTTTGTCGGATGGGGTTCGCACCGGTGATACGATAAGAATTGATGTGTCAGATGGGGAACTGACAGCAGTGGCCATTCGAGTGTAATCGTATAAAGGAGGCATTCAATGAAAAGAAATCAAAAGTCACGGTTTGTTCTGTTGCTGGTCTGCGCTGCGGTGCTCAGCGGAACACTGGCAGTTCAGGCGGCGGAAAAACAACCGGAAGCACAGTATGGGAAAAATCCTATAGCAGCGAAAGCATTTTCGAGTTTAAGACAAACGCAGAAGAATGTAGGATGGGATGCGATTGAGAAAACATTTTACAGATCGGCCGATACATTTCCTGCCTGTGATTTTAAACATATTACAGGAGAATTGTATGATGGACATGATTTTGTTGAGTTTCCGGGAACCTATAACTGGAATACCGGGAATGCCAGGTGCTATCCGATTTATACGATAAAGGACAGTGAAGACCTTTTGAGCGTGTACAAAAAAGTGTCAAATGGTGCAAGATGGACCGATATTCTGGTAGAAGATGGTTGGAGCTTTGGCGCATTTTATCCGGAACAAAACGGGGTGGGAGCCGTCGATGCGACAATTACTTATACGGACTGGTCTGATGATATAGACACGACGGGTGCACATGCAGGATACCGAATACAGACAGCCCCGGTATCACAACCAAAGACCTATAAGACCTATGCTCTGCAGCCACTTTCTTTTCTTACCGAGCATACAGGCATGACAGATGCGGATACCCCGGCTCGTAATGTAAGATTATCGCTTAAGATGGATAAAAACATAATAAAACAACTGGGAGATGCAGGGATGTCGCCTGCCAACACTTCTGCGATTGCAATAGAGGTGCCAACAAAAGGAATCTTGTTCTATGATGATAAAGAAGAGTATTTTCTCCCTTGCGTTTCTACGAATCTGTTTCAGACCGATGGCGTTCTGATTTCGGGTACGGAGCTGGCAAACCGATTTATAAAATTCATAGAAGGTTGATTCATAGAAGATTAATTTAGAGAAGATTAAGGCAGCGTAAATACGAGAATATATTGACGGAACAGCAAGAATCTCCTATAATAGATTTAATCGCCGACACAAGCCGGCATCATTTAGGAATGTAATTAGGAATATAAATACGCAAAATACCGAAAAGGTAATTCTGTCCTCAAGGGACAGGTGCTTTTTCGGTATTTTTAATTGAGAGGAACGTTAAAAATGAAGAGAAGCAACAGGAAATGCTGCTCTGAGAAATGCAGCACTAAGAAATACGGTCGCCGCCTTATGGCCATGTTGACGGCCATACTGGCAATTACCCTGAGTGGGTGCAGTGGGGCAAGCAGCCCGACACCAAATACCAATCCCTCCGCAGCTGTGGCTAAGCAGGATTCCGTCATCGTGGTCATGACACCGGAATCGGAGCCGGAATCCGGTTTTGACCCGGCTTATGGATGGGGAGCAGGTGAACATGTGCATGAGCCATTGATTCAAAGTACGTTAACTGTAACCACTCCGGATTTAAAAATTGGTTATGATTTGGCTACAGATATGAACGTTTCAGAGGATGGTATCACCTGGACCGTGAAGATTTGGGACGATGCCGTTTTTACAGATGGGGAAGCACTGACCGCAGAGGATGTGGCATTTACCTATAATAAAGTGAAAGAAACCAGTTCGGTCAATGACTTTACTATGTTGGATCATGCCGAAGCCATCGATCAGAATACGGTGGTTTTTCATATGATAAAACCGGATTCAATCTGGCCCTATACAATGGCAATTACCGGAATTATGCCGGAACATGCCTATCGTGCCGATTATGGGATGCACCCCATCGGGTCGGGGCGTTATGTGATGAAGCAGTGGGACAAGGGACAGCAGATCATATTTGAAGCAAATCCCAATTATTATGGCGAGACACCGAAGATGAAGCAGGTAACGGTACTTTTCATGGAAGAAGAAGCTGCTTTTGCGGCAGTCAAATCGGGACAGGCAGATGTGGCCTACACGGCAGCCTCTTATGGAGATCAAGTAGTGGACGGTTACCATCTCCTGGTTTGTGATACGGTGGATAATCGTGGATTTAATCTTCCGGCCATACCGAAGAAAACGACAGCAGACGGAACTGTGCTAGGCAATGATTTCACTTCTGACTGTCTGGTTCGCCGGGCGATTAATATGGGAATCGACCGAGATGAGATGATAGAACATGTGTTAGATGGATATGGAAGTCCGGCTTACAGCGTATGTGATAAGATGCCGTGGTATAACAGTGAATGTCAAACAGAGTATGATAAAGAAGCAGCGATGGCTCTGTTAGACGAGTCCGGATGGAAGCCGGGAGCTGATGGAATTCGAGAAAAAGGTGGGATTCGTGCCGAGTTGGAATTCCTATATCCGGCAGCCGATTCGGTGCGCCAGGCATTGTCGGCAGACGTGGCTAATCAATTAAAAGAATTGGGAATCGAAACTTCCACGAAGGGAGTGGGCTGGGATGAGGCCTATACGGATGCTCTGTCACAGCCGCTTATGTGGGGATGGGGTGCTCACACGCCGATGGAACTTTATAACATTTATCATACAATGCCGGAAACCGGTTTAGCGGAATATTCTCCTTATGGGAATAAAACGGTTGATCAATATATGGATGCAGCACTTGAATCATCGAATTTAGAGGAGTCTTATGAGCTGTGGAAAAAAGCGCAGTGGGATGGAACGAATGGAATCACGGAAGCAGGTGATATCCCATGGATTTGGCTAGTCAATGTGCAGCATCTCTATTGGCAGCGGGACGGTCTGCAGGTGGCGGAACAGAAACTGCATCCTCACGGGCATGGGTGGTCGATTGTGAATAATGTAGATCAGTGGAGTTGGTAAATATGCTAAAAGTAGTAAAAAAATATGGGAAATTCGTGACTAAGAATTTATTGAGACTGATGTTGCTGCTTCTGGCCGTCAGTGCAGTCTCTTTTTTTCTTATATCGATTTCTCCGATTGATCCACTTACAAGTAATGTAGGACAAGCCGCATTGGGTTCCATGACTGGGGAACAGGTGGTGAAACTGGAGCAATACTGGGGCGTGGGAATACCGGCAGGAGAACGATTTCTAAACTGGTTTTTGGGAATTCTCCACGGTGATTTCGGTATTTCACTTTTATATAGAAGACCGGTGCAGGATGTAATCGGCGAAAAACTTCTGAATTCTCTGTGGCTGATGACATTTGCCTGGTTGTTTTCCGGAATTTTAGGAGCTGCGCTGGGAATTTTGGCAGGAGTTAAAAGGGGAAAATGGCAGGATAAGGCAGTTACGGCGTACTGTATGGTCATTGCAGGGACACCGGCATTCTGGCTGGCATTGGTGCTCATGGTGGTATTTGCGGTGCAGCTGCACCTGTTTCCAATTGGATTCAGTATTCCGATTGGTATGGCAGCGGCAGATGTTACCTTGGGCGATCGGATTGCCCATGCGGTGTTGCCCGCACTGGCACTGGGGCTTACGGGTGTGTCCGGAATCGCCATGCACACCCGGGCTAAGATGATAGAAGTGATGGAAAGTGACTATGTATTTTATGCAAGGGCAAGAGGCGAAAGTATGGGAAGTATCGTGAGGCGTCACGGAATTCGCAATATTCTTTTGCCGGTTATTACACTGCAATTTGCATCAGTCAGTGAAATACTTGGTGGTTCAATTCTGGTGGAACAGGTATTCTCCTATCCCGGTCTGGGACAGGCAGCGGTTACCGCCGGCCTTGGCAGTGATGTTTCGCTGCTTCTTGGAATCACATTAATCAGTGCTGCCATTGTATTTCTGGGAAATTTTATGGCAGATCTGCTTTACCAGGTGGTGGATCCAAGGATGAAAAGGAGGCAGTTTTTATGATGTCTTCGATGAAAAAGATAAGAAACAGAAGATCCGGAACGATGGCTCTTGTCATTTTATCAGTAGTTTTGCTGACTGCCATCGCGATTCTGGGTGGAATATGGAAAAATGATGCATTAATCAGTGACTTTTCCAAAAAAAATCTATCTCCGGGAGTGAAATATTTATTTGGTACGGATTTTTTGGGACGTGACATGCTAAAGAGGACAATGGCAGGACTTTCCATGAGTATCTGCTTAGGCGTTATAACGTCGATGATCAGTGCGGTGATTGCGTTGATATTGGGTACGGTATCGGCCGTATTTGGAAAGACCGCAGATGCCATCATCTCCGGAATGATCGATTTAGTGATGGGAATCCCCCATATTCTCTTGCTGATCCTCATTTCATTTTCATGTGGAAAAGGATGGATTGGTGTGGTCATCGGTATTTCACTTACGCACTGGACATCACTGGCGCGGTTATTACGGGCAGAAGTATTACAGTTAAAAGAAAGTCCGTATGTAAAAATTTCTGAAAAGCGGGGAATGGGGAAGTGGCGTATTGTAAAACAGCACATGCTGCCCCATCTGTTGCCACAACTCCTCACTGGATTGGTACTTTTATTTCCCCATGCAATTCTTCATGAAGCAAGTATCACATTTTTAGGATTTGGTTTGACCCCGGAAGAACCGGCAATCGGCATTATATTGTCGGAGAGCATGAAATATCTGATGACGGGGAAATGGTGGTTGGCGGTATTACCCGGAGCGTCCTTAGTGGCAGTCGTGCTCTTATTTCAGATGCTGGGACAGAATATCAATAGTCTCCTGGATCCGGGCAGTGCGCATGAATAAAGGAAAGGAGGTCGGAAAATAGGATGGATACAATATTAGAAGTAAAGCACCTGACGATTTCTTTTATCCAATATGCACAGGGATTAAAGCAGAGAGAGTTGCACCCGGTTCGGGATTTGAGTTTATCGGTTCACGCCGGCGAGATGACCGCACTGGTGGGAGCCAGTGGATCCGGAAAAAGTCTGTTGGCTCACGCAGTCATGGGGCTGATGCCGTATAATTGTCTTATTTCCGGAGAGATATATTTTGCCGGAACCCGACTTACCGAAAAACGATTAAAAAAAATTCGAGGAAATGACATAGCACTGGTACCACAGGGAGTCTCTTATCTGGATCCACTGATGCGGGTGGGGGAACAGATTAAACAAGGAAAAAAGGACGCAAAAACGGCAGCAAGATGCAGTGAGCTTTTAAACCGATATGGTCTTTCCAAAGAGACGGAATCTCTATATCCGTTTGAATTGTCAGGCGGTATGGCAAGGCGTGTGCTGATTGCTGCGGCATTGATGGAAAATCCCAAACTGGTCATTGCCGATGAGCCGACACCGGGACTGGATCTCCATACGGCTCGCCGCGTAATGGGACATTTTAAAGAAATGACAGAAACAGGGGCCGGTGTATTACTGATTACCCACGATTTGGAACTGGCGCTGGAAACAGCGGATCGACTTCTGGTATTTTACGAGGGTGAGGCAGTGGAAGAAATAAGGGCGGAGGATTTTAAAAAAGGGGAAAAATTAAAACACCCTTATACAAAAGCATTATTTCGGGCACTGTCACAACCGGAATTAACCGTGGGGGGCAGCATATGAAACTAGAAGCAGAGAATATTTCGTTTTGCTATCACAGCGGTGGACGTCGGATTTTAAACCAAATATCTTTGGCGGTGGACAGTGGCGCTCGCCTGGGGCTTACGGCTCCCAGTGGATTCGGAAAAACCACATTATGTAAAATTCTGGCGGGATATGAGAAAGCAGATTCCGGCTGTGTGCGGCTGGATGGCAAACCATTGGAAGAGTATCGGGGATATTGCCCGGTTCAGATGATCTGGCAGCATCCGGAACAGTCCGTGGATCCCAGATGGAAGATGAAAAAACTGCTGCAAGAAGCGGGAATATCGGACTCCTCTCTTATTAAACGGCTGGGAATTAAAGAGGAATGGATGAATCGATATCCCGGGGAGCTTTCCGGAGGGGAGCTGCAGCGTTTCTGCATCGCAGGCGCCTTGGGGGAACAAACCAAGATTCTTCTGGCAGATGAAATTACAACGATGTTGGACCTAGTAACGCAGAATGAAATCTGGTATATTTTATTAGAGGAAGTTAAACGACGAAAAATAGGAATGTTAATGGTCAGTCATTCGGAACGACTGATGGGAAAAATTTGTACAGAGCGAATACAATGGGAGGCAGCGCATGGATGTAAGAGAAATGCTGGAACAAGTGCAGCAGGGAAAATTGGATATTAACAGCGCAGAAGCGATGCTTAAGAATCTTCCTTATGAAGATTTGGGCTACGCAAAATTGGATATGCACCGAAAACTGCGTTCGGGATTTCCCGAGACGGTATTCTGCCAGGGAAAACAGGATGAACACCTGCTGGGAATCTTCACGGCACTTTATAAGGAGAATGGTGAAGTGTTGGGAACACGGGCTTCCGCCGAACAGCATCTTCTCATAAAAACACAGATTCCGGAAGTTGTTTATGATCCGCTGTCTCGAATCCTTAAGATAGAAAAACCGGGGAAAGATGAGGCACGAATTGGAAATATAGCTGTTTGCACAGGTGGAACCGCTGATATCCCGGTGGCGGAAGAAGCGGCACAGACGGCAGAATTCTTTGGCAGTTATGTGGAGCGGATCTACGATGTGGGTGTGGCCGGAATCCACCGGATTCTTTCTAAAAGAGAACAGATTACCAAGGCAAATTGTGTCATCGCGGTGGCCGGTATGGAAGGAGCACTGGGAACGGTGATTGCAGGACTGGTGGAAAATCCGGTTGTTGCCGTACCGACTTCCGTAGGATACGGAGCTAGTTTTCATGGACTTTCCGCACTTCTTACGATGATTAATTCTTGTGCAAATGGTATATCTACTGTCAATATCGACAATGGCTACGGCGCCGGTTATATAGCGGCACAGATCAACCGGCTGGCGGTTAAAAACGCATAGATGAGTGATGATAGGAAAGGTGATAATGAGATGGATAGAAAAATAGTAAATGAAGAAAAATGGCTATATTTAGAGTGTTATTCCGGTATCAGCGGCGATATGACCGTGGGTGCGTTGCTGGATCTGGGAGCGAGAAAGGAAGTACTCACCGCAGCGCTGGACAGCCTGGGAGTAGACGGATATCACCTGCATTTTGGGAGAACACTGAAGTGTGGAATCGATGCCTATGATTTTGATGTACATTTAGAGCACGAGCATGACCATGAACATAATCATGAGCACGAGCATGGGCACAATCACGACCATGAGCATGACCACGACCATGAGCATGACCACGAGCATGAACATAATCACGAGCATGGGCACAATCACGACCATGAGCACGAACATAATCACGAACACAATCACAATCATGACCATCCGCATATTCATCGCAATATTCATGATATATATGAAATTATTGAGCGTCTTCAGGCGGAAGATTCAGTAAAATCCATGGCAAAAAATATGTTTTCCATCGTGGCGGAGGCGGAATCAAAAGCGCATGGAATCCCGGTAGAAGAGGTTCATTTTCACGAAGTGGGAGCGATTGATTCTATCGTGGATATTATCAGTACAGCGGTCTGCCTCCACGATTTAGGGATTACGAAAATTGTGGTTTCTCCTTTGTCGGAAGGACAAGGATATGTACATTGCCAGCATGGTGTGATGCCGGTTCCGGTTCCCGCCACAGCCAATATTGCAGCCACCCACAGTCTGGAACTGAAACTCACCGACAATGACGGCGAGATGGTGACACCGACCGGGGCAGCGATTGCAGCAGCGATTCGAACAGAAGAAAAACTGCCGGAACATTATGTGATTGAAAAAATTGGAATCGGTGCCGGTAATAAAGACTTTAAAAATGCCAATATTTTGCGGGCAATGGTGATCAGACCGTTAAACGAGGCGGCATGCGAGAGCAAGTGCAGCAGTGACGCTGCCGGCCTGTGGATTTTGGAAACCAATATTGATGACTGCACCGGGGAAACACTGGGGTTTGTGATGGAATGTTTACTAGAAGAAGGTGCGCGAGACGTATATTATACACCGGCTTATATGAAGAAAAACCGTCCGGCTTATGTGCTTCATGTCATGTGTACAACGGACCGGATAAACAAGATGGAATCGGTGATTTTTGCCCATACAACAACGATTGGAATCCGCCGCTATCAGGTAGACCGCACGGAACTCTCACGCAGCATACAGACCGTAGAAACGCGTTTTGGTAGAGCCGATGTCAAAGTGTGCAGCTATGAGAATCAAACTTATCGTTATCCGGAATATGAAAGTGTTAGGAAAATCTGCCGGGGGCAGGGAATGGGATTTTCCGAGGTGTATCACGCTATAAAAGAGGACGCGAACGTATGAATCAAATGATCAATCAAAGGATCAATCAGAATGAACATGTAAAAATGCTCCAGATAAAAATGCAAGAGTATGGCGCACATTCCCTCTGCCTGGCTTTTTCCGGCGGAGTGGACAGCAGCCTGCTTTTGAAATTGGCATGCGACAGCAAAAAAAAGCAGGGAAATACGGTATATGCCGTAACCTTTGATACTGCGCTTCACCCGACCTGCGATTTGGAAAATGCCAAACGTGTGGCAGCAGAGATGGATGCGATTCATGTCATTTTAAAAATAGACGAACTGGGAATGGAAGAAATTCGGAACAATCCGGTAAATCGGTGCTATCTGTGTAAGAAACATCTATTTCAGACCTTGCGGACATTTGCCACAGAAAAAGGAATCACCTGTATCCTAGACGGTACCAATGAGGACGATCTTCATGTGTACCGTCCCGGAATCAAGGCACTGGGCGAGCTGGGCATTAAAAGTCCTCTGGCAGAAAGCCATATGACAAAGGCAGAAGTAAAAGAGCTGGCCGGGAACTGCGGTATCTCTGTGGCTTCCAGACCATCGACTCCCTGTATGGCAACCAGACTGCCCTATGGAACCGACTTGAACTACGCTCTTTTAAAGCAAATCGAAGAGGGCGAACGATACTTAAAAAGCATTCTCACGGGAAATATAAGACTACGGGTGCATCGGGATATCGCCAGAATAGAAATTGACTGTGCGCAGATGCCCCGTGCACTGGAACTTCGAACAGAAATCGCAGAAAATCTTAAAAAACTGGGTTTTTCCTATGTTACCCTAGATTTAGAAGGATTTCGCTCCGGGAGTATGGATATAGAATTAATTGAGTAAAATTTGTGGTACGAAGTTCGGGAAGACGGGCAGGTATCATGATGGAGAGGTAGAATTCCCGATCCAGTGCGGCTCCCAGCTCCTCGGAATGCATTTCTAAATGTAAAAGTGGTGAAAAAGACGGTATCGGGGCAATCGCGAGAGATTTCTGAAAGAAATTCTCGCTTGCACCCCTCTGAAATTTGCTTTTGAGAAGCAAATTTCACCCGTCTTTTTCGCCACTTTTCCTTTAAGAACTGCAAATCCTCGTCGTACGTCGCCGAACTGGATCGGGAATTCCACCTCTCGCCTAGGTTACATCTCCTCTTCCGGAACTTCTATCTACTACATTTTCTCGGAACTAGGGTAAGGTTGCAGTCACTACATACCGATACATATATAGTGGTTAAAACAATATCTACCCTCTGAGAAAATGTAGCAGATAGAAGGACAAATTGGGTAATATAACCTACCTCGAGCAGTGAAACTTACTATGATATCCGGTGACGTAATGACGAAACATAGCAATTCTTAGAGAAATAGAGATGAAACATGCGGGTAGAATTTGCTTCTCAAAAGCAAATTCTATAGGGGGACAAGTGAAAAATCCTTTCAGGATTTATTCACGGTTTCCCCGGTACCACATATTTCATCTCTATTTCTTTTAGAAGTGCATGTTGAGGAACTTGGAACCGGACATCATAGTGAATTTCGCTGCTCGCATTACGACTATCGCTTACCCGATTTGCTCTTCGTACCACAAATTTTCCTCAGCTAACTCCCTACTATGCAATGTACTTATACATCAGCATATAGTGGCAGAAACTGCCTCCCATGACAAACAGATGAAAAATTTCATGGGAACCGAAGTTTTTGTGTTTGGAGTTAAAGATAGGAAGCTTTAATGCGTAGATGATGCCGCCTACCGTGTAAATAATACCACCGGCCAGGAGCCATCCAAAAGCCGCCCCGGATAACGCGCTGAGGATTTGTCTCAGTGCCAACAGGCATACCCAGCCCATAGCAATATAAATAACCGAAGAGAACCATTTCGGACAGTTGATCCACAGCAAATTGATGGCAATCCCTGCTAAAGCGATGCCCCAGACGATGGCGAGCAGAGTATAACCGGAATGATTACCTAATACAATGAGGCAAATGGGTGTGTATGTGCCGGCAATTAAGATAAAAATCATCATATGATCCAGTTTGCGTAGTCCCTTATTCACAGCCTCTGAAACATTCAGCGTATGGTAAATCGTACTGGCCGCATAGAGCAAAATCATGCTGACAATAAAGATGGAAAGCGCTACCAAGTGAATCTGATCCGGCTCCCGAGATGCGCGAAACAAAAGCGGTGCAGCTGCAATAATTGCACCTATCATGGCAATAAAATGGGTAAGAGCACTTCCCGGATCTTTTACTTTGAAATTCATATCAATACCTCCCACAAGTTGAGTCAAATATAATTAATTTTAATAGAGTTTAATATTAAATAATAGCCTGCAGCAATGTAGTTATTAAAACTACATCATGCGTTTAAAAGTACTATACACTTAATTACAAAAATATTCAAGAGGGAAATAGAAAAATATAGTAACCTTTTACTGGTTTTGAACTTGAACATACGGTTGGAACAGAGTAAAATATAAGAAAAGAAAGAATGACAGTGACGAAACCGTCACTTATGGTGCAGAGATTAGGATGATAAAGTTTCTTTATGAAGACAAGGATTTATTAGTGGCAGAAAAGCCGATTGGTATGGAATCACAATCTAGCCGCCGTTTTGAACCGGATATGGTTAGTGAGATTAAAAATCACCTATCAGCAGAGACTAATAAAAAGTTATCCACAAAGTTGTCCACAAAGCCTGTGGAACCTTATGTGGGCGTTATCCACAGGCTGGACAAACCGGTGAGTGGAATTATGGTATATGCGAAGAATCGAGAGGCAGCGGCGTCCCTTAGTAAGCAAAGTCAGAGCGGAAAGATGAAAAAAACGTATTATGCAGTCGTTTGTGGACAACTTGTGGATAATGTGGGAAACTACGTGGACTATTTGTTGAAAGATGGGAAAACGAATTATTCACAGATTGTGGATAAAGATGTGACCGGATGTAAACGGGCTGAGCTGCATTATCGGGTATTAGATACAATAGAGGCAGAGAATCATGAGATTCTTTCCCTTGTGCAAATAGAACTTTTGACAGGCAGACATCACCAGATTCGGGTGCAGTTCGCGGCTCATGGCAATCCATTGTGGGGCGATAACAAATATAATCCTATGTGTGGTGGAACATTGGCTCTGTCGGCAGTTTCATTATCATTTTATCACCCGGTGACAGGACGTGCGATGGA
>JAVWRQ010000014.1:0-6530 GCA_036634775.1 Clostridium sp. | reverse complement strand
GGGAGGTATGGGTATGAACAGTTTTATGATGGCAGCGACTACGATTAACACACCGATGGAGGGAAATTCGCCGGCAGTTGCTATAGCGATGGCTATCGCCGGATTTTGTGTGGGTATTGTTCAGCTGATGTGGGGGTACAAACTGAAACGCTTTTGGATTGCATTTCAGGGACTGATGATGGGTGGTGTTTTGGGCTATCTCATAGGCAGAGGAATTGGTTACGGCGGAGTGGTTATGATTCTGGTCGGTCTGGCTGTGGGGGCGGTACTGGGCACTTGGTTTGCCTATCGTTTTTACAAGCTGGGCGTATTTTTAATTTGTTTTTTTGTTACATTTGTGGTGGGACTGATTGTTGTAGCGATAGTGGGACTTAAGCCGGGAGCGATATGGATTTGTCTGTTCCTTGGCATATTAGTCGGTGGATTGGGAGTTGTCCTTACAAAACCGATGTTTATTATCACGACGGCGATCGGTGGCGGTTTTAGCTGTGGTATGGCCTTGGGTGGACTTACCAAGATTGATTTCATCGGTCTTGTACTTTCGATTGCCTTGTCCGCGTTTGGACTTTGGTATCAGATTACACACAACGATGGACTGTTGGAAAGCAGAGAAGAGAAAGAAAAACGCAAGGATAAAGAGAGACACGCGGCTAAAAAGAAACAGGAGAAAGAGCAGCACAATATGAAGAAGACGGAAACCATAGAGCCGGAAGGTGTGAATCCGAAAGCAGAACAGCCAATTGAGACTCCGCCTGCCATAGAAGAAAAAGTGGAAGGAATACCCACAGTGGAACCAACGGATCAAGAATAAAGAGAAAACTTACGTATTGCCGGTACTTTGAAAAAATACAATTATTTTATAGTTTTTTTGTATACATATTATCCGCAGAGTTGCTCATAATAGTCATTGTACGAAAGAAGTACAAATCATAAATGGACGAGTCCATGGGTAAGTTCCTTGATAAACAGAAGAGAAACTTACAAAAAATAGGTCGCAGACAGATATTTTGTGGTAAGGCAAAATCTGTGCTGCGGCCTTTTTGAAAATAATGACGAGCAAGTAAAAAAGGGCGGTAAAAATATGCCGAAATTTACAAAAAAACAGCAAAAAATATTACTGACAACGGGAGTTACTTTGGTTGTTTATATTTGCTTCAAATATTTTCTTCCTCTGTTTGTGCCGTTCCTGGCAGCTTATATTATTGCTATGATCCTGCGCCCCTCTGCGGCCTTTTTAGAAAAAAAATTAAAAATTTCCATAGGAAACAAGACGCTTGGAATCCCCATTGGAGTAATTGGCGGTTTAGAAATTATTTTGGTTATGTTTCTTTTTGGAACCGGATGTTTCTATGGTGGACGACGACTCTTTATGGAAACGAATCAACTGGTTCATGCGATACCGATATGGATCAGGGAATTTGATACGTGGTTGACGGGACTGTGTCACTCATTGGAGATGTTTTGCTGTCTGCAAGATGGTGTTCTGGTCAAAATAATGAGGGAAATACTATTGGGAGCGGGCAGAGTCTTTAAAAATGTGACAATGCCTAATTTAATGGTCAATTCCGTGACAGTTTTTGTATTCTTTATAAAAGTGGTTATTATAGCAGTTATTTTATTTATAGCATCAATTTTATCACTTCAGGAGATGGATGAACTGCGCCGTCGCCGATATAATTCTATATTCCGAAAAGAATTTGCTTTGTTGGGTCGCCGATTGGTCTTGACCGGAAATGCGTGGCTCAAGACACAAGCCGCGATATGGTTTCTCACTACTTGCAGCTGCATTTTAACGCTGATTATCTTGAAAAATCCCTACTATATTATCTTGGGAGTGGGAATTGGTATCATGGACGCACTGCCTATTTTCGGAACGGGAACGATATTAATTCCATGGGGGATTTTACTTTTTTTTCAAAAAAAATGGGCTGCGGGATGTATGATTCTGGGACTTTATCTAATCTGCTACTTTATACGTGAATTTCTGGAAGCTAAAATGATGGGAGACCGAATGGGACTTTCCCCGTTGGAAACACTTATGTCTATTTATATCGGACTGGAGTTATTTGGATTTTTCGGATTCATTCTGGGACCGATGGGACTAATGCTCATCGAAGATTTGGTAGAAGAATATGACTCAGATGCTGAGATGGAAAATGTAGCAAAAAACAGTGAATAATTTAATTGAAAGATAGAGGATTTTTAGATGCAGAGTGAGAGTGGGAAGAATGATAGGATTGAGAAAGATGACAGGCTGGATATTGCAAATATAAAAGAAAAATGGCACAACAAGATCCCGGGGCGTATAGATGGGGAATGCTATAAAGATGCGGCGGTATTAGTTCCGATTATGGAGAAAAAAGGAGAACTGCATCTCCTACTGGAGATCCGGACTGATACACTGAAAACCCAGCCCGGAGAAATTTGTTTCCCCGGCGGCACAATCGAGTCTTTAGAGAGTCCACGGGAGGCCGCCATGAGAGAAACGAGGGAAGAACTGTTGGTGCAGGAGACGCAGCTAGAGGTATTGGCACAACTTGACCTGTTAATTACACCTTCCGGTATGATTATTTATCCATTTCTGGCAGAACTTAAAAACTATGAAGGAACATTTTCAAAAGATGAAGTCGGCGAGATGATCACCATTCCTCTCTCATACTTTGTGAAACATCCTCCTGAGCGTTATAGTACAAAAGTAGTGACGGTTCCGGACTCTGATTTTCCCTATGACCGAATCCCGGGTGGTGAAGATTACAAATGGCGGCAAGGACGATATGATGTCTTATTTTACCGATATGGTGAGCATGTCATTTGGGGGATGACTGCCAAAATATTGCATTCTTTTATATCGAATCTTTAACGTTTTATTCTTCTAAAATCCCGGTTCCCCAAGCATCCGGGGTATGAGCAACGGCGGGAATCTTTTCTGCTGCGTAGCAAATTTTTCGATAACGCTTAAAAAAGAAAGCGGTGACCAAGAGGCACAGACCTTCGGAGACACAGGTGGACAGCCAGATTCCATTTTCTCCAAATAGTGCAGCCATAATCACCAGACTGATCGATAACAGGATAAAACTACGAGCGGAGGATATGCTCAGTGCAAATACCGGTCGATCAATAGCGGTGAAGAATCCTGCGGCAACTACGTTAAAACCTACAATTAAAAAGGAAATTCCATACAATCGAAGTGCTGAAACCGAATAGGAGAATAGGTGCTCATTTTCCTTCCCGAGAAAGATCATAACAGGAAGCTGAGGCGCAAATTCAACCAATGCAAGGAAGAATACACCCGAAACGGTAGCCGCGGCAAAGGCATATTTCAGCAACTTATGATACTGTTTCTTTTCTCCGGCACCGTAGTGATAGCTGACCAGAGGCTGAATACCCTGACTGATACCGGCCATGCTGTTAAGCGCCAGTGTATTGACATAGGAAATAACCGTATAAGTAACCAGACCGGCACTGCCGATTACTTTCATGATCATGTGGTTAAATAAGAAGATAACCAGACCGCCGGAAAGCTCCGTCAAACCGTCTGATAGTCCCAGGGGAATAATCCGTTTGTAAACGGACAGATCCCAGTGGAATTTTTTAAAAGAAAGTCGCTTGGATTTAAATGCAAAGTAGTATACAAAAATTCCGGTAGACATCACCTGAGCCAGACCGGTAGAAATAGCGGCGGCTTCGATCCCTACATGGAGACGCAGTACAAAGATATAATCCAACACGACATTGACCAGGGAACAGATTAGAACACCGAACATCTGCAACTTAGGAGAACCATCTGTTTTCACCAGAATCTCCATATTATAAGAAACAATAAAGAAAATGGCAAATATAGAAATCCAACCCAGGTATCCTTTTACATAATCGATGGTTTCTGCAGAAGCCCCCAGAAAATAAGCAATTCGCTCTAGATTAAAGAGCGTAGCGATGGTAAGAATCGCGCCACCAATGACTAGAATCACCAGGTTCTGGTTAAATACAGTATGTGCTTCTTCTACCTTTCCCTCGCCCATGTAGATGGAAATCAGCGTAGAGGTACCGGTGGCCATTATGAGTCCGATGGAGAAGATAAAAATGGTATATGGCATAGACAGGTTGACTGCAGCCAGTGCATATTCACCGATACCGTGTGCCACGAAGATACCATCTGCCATGGTGTATAGCGCAAAAATCCACATGGATATAATGGAAGGGATTACAAAACGGAAAAACTTCTTGAGTAACATGATAAAACCTCCTTAAAATAAAAGCATTTGCTTTTTAAAGTAACAATTCTGCTTTCTTGACATTAAGTATAAACCCTCGTATAATACGAATGTCAAGAGAAAAATATAATCAGGAGGTTATTATGGATCAATCATATAAAATAAAAGAACTTTCTGCACTATACGGTCTATGCACCGATACACTCAGGTACTACGAGGAACAGGGAATCCTTACGCCAAGACGCAGTGCGAACAACTATCGGATGTTTGGCGTCCAAGACATCGGAACGTTGAATATTGTGCGTTCTTTGCGGGATCTTGATATTCCGATTGAACGAATTCGGGAATATATTCATAACAGGACGATTGAGACAACACTGAATTTACTGGATGAGGAAGAAGACCTGATTTTGCAGAAGATGAAGCAGCTAAAAGAACAATATGACGATATTAGTGGGAGGAAAAGAGAACTTTTAACCGATAAGCAGACAAAAGACGGTGCATTTTCGATTCGAATTTGCGAGGCAAGACCTTGCTTTCAACTGATGGAAGATGTAATTTTGGAAAATAATATTGATTTTGTACTGAAGAAGCTGGAACATAAATTTGAAAATAATATCCATGTGATCGGAATCAAAGGATTTGGTGCTTTGATGAAGCAATCTTATGTGGCACAGGGGGATTATAATCATTTTCAATCTGTATTTTTTATCAGTGACTGGGATAATCATAATTCGGAGATTGCAGAGGGGGAATATGCATCCCTCTTTTTTCGAGGAGAATATGAGCGAATAGCAGAAGTTTTCCCGAAATTTGTAAATAGAATTGCAAACGAGGGATATCAAATCAGTGGAACACCCATGGAACTTTATCATATTGATATGTATGATACCTGTATCACCGACGAATATCTGACGGAGATACAGGTAAAGGTAAAACAATCAACCACCTAGTCCCATAAGACCGGGAATCAGGGACATGAGAAAAAATAATATTTATGAAAAAATGATTGCGGATTTTGCAATTGCCTATTATTATAAAGATATGAAATTTACGAGTTTTTTCAATGAATAAGATGGGAGGATTGCGATGGGGATTATAAAAGAGGCACAGGCGATTAATGATGATTTAATCAAGATCAGAAGAGAATTTCACAAATATCCGGAGGTTTCGGGCTGCGAGAAAGAAACTTCCAAACGGGTAGCGGAGCATTTGAGAAAACTGGGATATGAAGTGACAGAAGGAATCGGCGGGTACGGAGTCATTGCCACGTTGAAAGGGAATTCGGAAGGCAGAACCGTGGCGCTTCGGGCAGACATGGATGCATTGCAGATTCAGGAACTTGGTGAGACAGAATACAAGTCTCGGTATGCAGGGATTATGCATGCCTGCGGTCATGATAATCATATGACGATTTTACTGGGTGCGGCGAGATTACTGATACAGCAAAAGGACAATTTGCTTGGGACGGTAAGGTTGATCTTTCAGCCATCAGAGGAACTTTCTCCAACCGGCGGTTCCAGGAAGATGATAGAGGAAGGGGCATTGGATGGTGTGGACGCGGTATTTGGTCTGCACGTATGGCCTGAATTGTCTCATGGCACGGTAGGAATAAAAGCCGGCCCACTGATGGCAGCCTCCGATCACTTCAGTGTGGAAATACATGGACAATCCAGTCATGCAGCAAAACCGGACTGCGGAATTGATGCGGTGGTCATGGGTGCCCAATTTGTAGAGGCGGTACAGAATATTGTCAGCAGAGAGACCAGTCCTCTAAAATCGGCAGTTGTTACCATTGGAACATTTCATGCCGGAACCAGATACAATATTCTTGCGGAAGAGTGTAGTTTGGAGGGAACTTGCCGTACACTGGATGAAGAGGTGAGAGAACATGCAGAAAACAGTCTCCGGAACATTCTGGATGGTGTCTGTCTGATGCATGGCGCAACGGGTGAACTAAATTATGAGCGTGGATATATGGCGGTGGTCAATGACCGTGATATGGTTGAATTAGTGAAAGGAACGGCCTCTGAGCTCTTTGGCGCTGATACGGTGGAAGACATACAGGAACCATCTATGTGCGCAGAAGATTTTGCCTTTTATTTAAAGGAATGTCCGGGGGCATTTGTATGGTTAGGCACCAGAACCGATCAGTTGAACTATCCGATTCACAACTCCTGTTTTGATGTGGATGAAGATATCCTGTGGAGAGGTGCGGCGCTTCTGGCAGAGACAGCGATAAATTTTTTAAGCAGATAGTAATTAAAAAATGCAGCAGCCATGCACATTTAATTGTGATGTCTGCTGCATTTAGTTAAT
>JAVWRQ010000013.1:29937-53184 GCA_036634775.1 Clostridium sp. | reverse complement strand
AGAGCATCTGCCTTACAAGCAGAGGGTCATAGGTTCGAGCCCTATAGGTCCCATTCACTGTGTTGATAATTGAACAGGCATGCAATATGCCGATGTGGCTCAATTGGCAGAGCAGCTGATTTGTAATCAGCAGGTTATCGGTTCGAGTCCGATCATCGGCTTACCTGTTATAGAGCATGGTATCTCATTATAAATAGTCCGGATGGGTTCCCGAGTGGCCAAAGGGGGCAGACTGTAAATCTGTTACGTCACGTTTCGGTGGTTCGAATCCACCTCCATCCATTAAATAGAAGTTGTAAATTTCACTTCTATTGTATATAATAGAATATATAAAAATTACCGCGGGGTGGAGCAGTCTGGAAGCTCGTCGGGCTCATAACCCGAAGGTCGTAGGTTCAAATCCTGCCCCCGCAATTTTTTTTGCGCATTTTTGCGCATCTGCCCAGATAGCTCAGTTGGTAGAGCAGAGGACTGAAAATCCTCGTGTCGCTGGTTCGATTCCGGCTTTGGGCATTTAGCAGCATTAAACAGTGGGGGGTATTAGCTCAGTTGGTAGAGCACTTGACTTTTAATCAAGTTGTCCCGGGTTCGAATCCCGGATGCCTCATTTTATATATAACCGTATATTAGTATAGCAGAGGACCTTATAACAAGGTGATTCTGCTATTTTTGTATCTACCGATAGAATCGTTATAATTTATTAAGTTGTTTTTACCATCTTCAACTGTTATAATCGTTTATGTGCAATAGAATGTACGATAGAAGAGTAACATGCGAAAGGTAGACAGAATGAAAATTAAATTAAAAAGATATATTAAGAATGCAGCTTCTCTTATCATAGCGGCGGTGCTAGTCGGATCGATGACGGTATATGCAGCTGAAAACCCTATTATAAGTCCCACGGCAACTCCGACAGGACCACAGTCACCGGCGGCAGCTCCAAGGGAACCGGGAAAAACTGAAACCATCACGATGCGGGGACCGGCTCAGTCGAATGCAGAGAATGCCTATCTGGGTGGAGCAATACTGACACTTCTTGCACCGGCCACTACCTCTCAAAACTTGTCCTGTGTGATACAGACGAAAAATGGAAGTATTATAGTTGTGGATGGTGGATTGAAAGAAGATACAGATCATTTAATACAGACCCTTCAGGCAAAAGGCGGAAGAGTATCGGCATGGTTGATTACACATCCACACAGCGATCATATCGGGGCACTGACTGAAATCTTAAATAGAAACCCGATTCCGATCGAAATAGATCATATTTATTATTCATTTTTAGCAAGAGAAGCTTATGCTGCCGGTGAAAATATGGGACGCATGGGTGATTTAGATAATCTTTTAGCTGCATTTTCTCATATAGCACCGGAAAAACTAAATACACCACTTAATAAAGGTCAAAAGATACAGGTGGATGATATTACTATTAATGTGATGAATCTACCATTTCAGACTTTGTCCAATACATTTAATAATAGTTCTATTGCATACCGAGTCGATGTGAATGGAAAGCGAATTATGTTTTTGGGCGATATGGGATGGGAAGCAGGACAAAACCTTATGGGCAGTTGGGATTCTGATGAGCTGCGGTCAGACGTAGTGCAGATGGCTCATCATGGGCAGGATGGAGTAGAAGAGGGGCTGTATCGTCTGATTCATCCGTCGATTTGTTTGTGGGCAACACCGCAGTGGCTTTGGGATAATGTAAGCGAAGGACAGCCGGGACCGTGGAAAACTTTAGAAGTAAGAAAATGGATGAATGAATTAGGTGTTCGACAGAACTACTGTATAAAAGACGGGGATCAGATACTCCGGTAAGTGATACAAGAGGCAAAGGAGGAATTCCTATGAATCAGCAGGCACTTTTAAAAAAGACAGTGGCACTTGCCAAAACAGGTGATAAAGAAGCATTTGAGAACTTTTATATTTTAACAGTACAGGAGACATATACAAAGATAACATCTGCAGTTAGAAATAAAAAAGAGGCAGATGAACTTTTAGTTGACACATATGTTATGTTATATCGTCATGCGCATGAACTTCCTTTAGAGGAAGAGGCATTGAATGAACGGATCAACGATGAGATTTGTCGAATCACTTATAAAAAACTGGGAATTGAGATACAGGGTTTTCCATGTGAGGACGAATATAATCGTCTTTCTGAAGACAACGCAGCTACTTTATGGCTTTGTGTAGAAGAGAAAGCCGGATTTAATAAAACAGAGCGAGAGGACGAAAAAAGTTTTAATTCATCATTTGCCTATAGTCTGGGTAAAATCTTGGTGACTATTTTCGTTCTTTTAATAACCATAATTAGCTTATATATGGGGGTTCGATGGTTTCGTGGAAAAGGAGATTCTCAAAAAACAGGCAGTAATGCAATAGAGACGCAGGAAACATACACCGATAGCTTATCGAAAGAAATTATTATAGAAAAAGAACGACTGCAGCCGGGATGGGAATTGCGTCCGGACGGGAAGCTATATTATGTAAAACATGATGGGATTCTGGCAGACGGAGCGATTGCCATTGGAAAGCAGATTATTACATGTTCGGGGCAGGGTGAACTTTCGATGATGGAAAACAACCCTATGGTTTCAGAGAATCCGAATTTAAGTTTTGATGAAAATGTGCGCTATGAAGTGAAATCTGGCGATATCTACAAAAAAGATTTATCCACAGAGAATGTGGAAACCGCGGTAGTTATGAACGGCCATGTGGTTCAGATGGATGTACGATGTGGTTTTATATGGTATATTTGTAAGTACCGGGTACCAAATTCAGAACAGGTGAATACAACCATTTACCGTTCGGATCTGAATGGAGAAAAGCAAGAGGAACTTTATTCAACAGAGAATACACTGAATATGGAACAATTTCAGATGACAAGCGAGTGGATGTATTATATTTCAGATGGAACATTGCTTCGAAAAAACCTGAAGACAGAGAGTGTGGAATCTTTGGCCAAGGATGTGGAGCATTATTTTGCATGGGAAAATACCGCTTACTACATGAAAGATAGAACGCTGGAACATGTCTCACAGGGCATTGATTATTCCGGTATTGAGGCCGGATATAAAATTGAACTGGGGAGGGATGGATTTGTACTTTTAGATGCATCAGGGTCAAAAGCGGAACCGGATGCAAACGGAGAAAAGCAGGTGGGAGACAGAGTTTATACGATAGACTCGGGAGTCATAAGTGCAGTGCATCCGGCTATTCGGACGGAGCAAGATGTAACTTACTACATTGATTCGGCAGGGCGAAGTAGGAAGCTATATTCTAAGAACGCTTCGGGAGCTCAAAGCCTGGTTCGTCAGGATGGACTTACGGTAGACAGTTTTTGTATTGCAGGGGAAGCGCTGTATTATAGTGCACGTACGGTAGAATCTCAAGGTGAGGTAGGCAGCCAAATCTATCGTCTGAACCTTCGAACGATGGAATCAGAAGAGGTAGGAGATGCATTTAGAGGCTATATCAATAATTTATATTATTTCGAAGGCATTGGAAAGATCATAGGGGAATATGTTTTATCGGCTGCTGATCCGGAGAATATCCATGGACAGCTGATGATGCTTTCCATCGGTGGAAAACCACAGATTATCGATGACGCCGGCGTCCGACCTTCTTCGGAAGGCAGTGATGCCTTGGAAGTAGTGATGGCAAATGGAAGTCAGATTGATTGTCTGTACCATACATGTAATTATAACAGCGAAACAGGGCAGATGGAGTGGACCTCTTCTCAGCCCATGGTAATACAATTGAATATGACTGAAAATTAGAAGTGGAAGTGTGAAGAAACATTGGACAAGACAGGAACTAGATCGCTTTTGGAACAGTTGGAAACATATGGAGAGACGGAAACTTATCCGTTCCACATGCCGGGGCATAAAAGGCAGGTAGAATTGGGGATAACTTCTTTCCCAAACCCATTTTCTGTGGATATCACAGAAATAAATGGATTTGACAATCTTCATCATCCGGAGGGAATACTAAAGGATGCAATGGAACATGCGGCAGCGGTCTATGGATCGGATCGAACTTATTATCTGATTAATGGCAGCACCTGTGGTATTCTGAGCACATTATGCGGTACTGCGAATATGGGAAGACGAATAATTATGGCAAGAAACAGCCATAAGGCAGCTTATCATGCAGTGACTTTAAATCAACTGAACCCGGTCTATATTTATCCGGAATACATGAAAGACTATGGAATTCAAGGTGCGATATCCCCGAAATCTGTGGAGATGGCATTAAAAGCAAATAAAGATGCAGCGGCCGTATATATCACATCTCCTACCTATGAAGGAATTGTTTCGGATGTGGAACACATTGCGGAAATTGCCCATCGGTATAGAATCCCACTGATTGTGGATGAAGCTCATGGGGCACATTTCTCTTTTGGCTGTGAAAAATTTCCGAAATCAGCTTTGGAATGTGGAGCCGATGCAGTCATTCAAAGTCTACATAAAACATTGCCATCTTTGACACAGACGGCCGTTCTTCACATAAAAAACCAATGGATCAAATCGGAGAATATAGAAAGATATCTTCAGATTTTTCAAACCTCCAGTCCGTCCTATGTGCTTTTGGCATCGATTGAAAACTGTATTCGGGTGATGGAGTCACAGGGGGCAGATCAACTCAGAACATTTGGTACTTATATGACTGCATGGATGAAATCATGTGAAAAATTACAGAATTTGTACCTTTTGTCAAATGAGATAATTGGAACACACGATATAAAAGATCGGGATGTATCCAAAATTGTAGTATTCACAAAGAACACATCGATTACCGGAATACAATTAGCAGAGATTCTAAGAAATCGGTATCATTTGGAATCGGAGATGGCCTGCCACAACTATGTTTTACTTATGACATCGTTCATGGATACTAAAGAAGGTCTGAAACGGTTGAGAAATGCTTTATTTGAGATAGATGAAGAAGTAAAAAGGGATACGGCATCCGCTGATCAGGGGGTAGAGGCTGAAGCAGCTCTATTAACATGGCTAGAAAATCCGGAAATGTGTATGAGCATTGCCAAGGCGGGCGATGAAGCATCAGAAGAAATCGAACTTCTTTATGCAGTCAATCACATTAGCAGTGGGTTTATCACGGTATATCCTCCGGGAATTCCGGCACTGGTTCCGGGCGAGAAGATAACGGCAGAAGCAGTGAAGATGCTGCGGGCGCATGCTCAGATGGGAATGACAGTAGAGGGACTTTCGGCAGATGGAAAAATTTGGGTCATAAAGAAATAAAAAAGAAGAAGTAGAAATGAAAAATTACAGATATGAATAATATGGGGGAAAATATGGGGAAGATATTTTATGTGATGGGAAAAAGTGCATCCGGGAAAGATACAATATTTAAAAAAATTCTGGAACAGGTACCGGAACTGAAAACCGTTGTTCCCTATACGACCAGGCCGATCCGAAGTGGAGAAACCGATGGTGTGGAATATCATTTTGCAACAGACGATCAATTAAAACAACTGGACCGAGATGGGAAAATAATTGAATGGCGAACTTATCAGACTGTATTTGGACCATGGAGCTACAGCACGGTAAATGATGGCCAGATTGATTTAAGCAAACAGGATTATCTGATGATCGGAACCTTGGAATCCTATGAAAAAACCAGAAAGTACTTTGGAAAAGAGAATTTGGTTCCACTTTATATCGAAGTAGAAGATGGCGAGCGTCTGACACGTGCTCTGAGTAGAGAAAAAGAGCAGGATTCACCTAAGTATGCGGAACTATGCCGCCGATTTCTTGCCGATGAAGATGATTTTGATGAGAAGAAGCTGTCAGAGGCAGATATTGATGTTCGCTATGAAAATGGTGATATGGACCGGTGCCTTAAAAAAATATTAGAGATAATTCGCGCATAAATTTGCCAGTAAATCAGGCGAGTAAATCAATGAATTTTCTATACTATGCAGTGGACATATCTTGTGATATACTTATTATAAGTGCATTTTGTAATAGTATGATCTCGAGTGTTACTGGTCATCCAGTGGACAGTAACTATATTTCAGCATTTTTAGGAGGAAGCTTATGCCAGGTTTTCAGGATATCATTGGACATGAAATGATAAAAGAACACTTTAAGAAGGCAATTGAAAATAATAAAGTTTCCCATGCATATATCCTGTCCGGAGAAGAGGGGATGGGGCGTAAGACGTTAGCGAAGGCTTTTGTGATGACGCTTCTTTGTGAGAGAAGCAGTACAGATCCCTGTATGGAATGCCATTCCTGCAAACAGATTCTGTCGGGGAATAATCCGGATGTCATATGGGTCAGACATGAAAAACCGAATAGTATTGGTGTTGATGATATAAGGCTACAGATTAATGATACGATTATGTTGAAACCTTATAACAGTCTCTATAAGGTCTATATAGTAGACGAAGCGGAGAAGATGACAGTACAGGCGCAGAACGCTTTGTTAAAGACGATCGAAGAGCCGCCGGCGTATGCCATTGTGATTTTACTGACCACGAATGGTGAGGCATTTCTCCCTACGATTCTTTCAAGATGCATCCAGTTAAAGTTAAAACCACTTAAAGATAGTGCAATCAGTGCATATTTGATAGAGAATTTAAAAATTTCAGAGACAGAGGCGGATATATACACTGCTTTTGCCAGGGGCAATTTGGGCAAGGCGATTCACCTGGCGTCATCAGAGGAATTTAAACAGTTGTACCATGATATGCTATACTTGTTGAGAAACATAAAATCGATGGACATTTCTTTGCTGCCCATTAATATTAAGAAAATACAGGAAGATAATCCTAACATTTACGAGTGTCTGGATTTTATGCAGCTTTGGTATCGGGATGTATTGATGTTTAAAGTGACGAAAGATATGAATCTGCTTATTTTTAAAGAAGAATATTCTACAATTAGTAGTTTATGTCAAAAGAGCTCCTACGAAGGCCTGGAGATGATTTTAAGTGCGATAGATAAGGCAAAGACTCGTCTGGATGCCAATGTAAATACGGATCTGACATTAGAGTTGATGCTTTTAACGATGAAGGAGAATTAGTTTATGATAAAGGTAATAGGAGTCAGATTTCGCAAAGCCGGAAAAGTGTATTTTTTTGACCCGGTAAATAGGGATATCAAGGCCGGTGATCAGGTTATAGTAGAGACTGCCCGTGGAATCGAATACGGTGTAGTAGTACTTGGCAACCGCGAAGTAGATGATAAGAAAGTGGCTCAGCCGCTAAAACCTGTGATTCGTATGGCGACACAGGCAGATATGGATGCAGAGAATAAGAATAAAGAAAAAGAAAAAGAGGCATTTAAGATTTGTCAGGAAAAGATTGCCAAACATGATCTTCAGATGAAACTTATCGATGCAGAGTATACATTTGACAACAACAAGGTTTTGTTTTATTTTACTGCAGATGGCAGAATTGACTTTAGAGAACTGGTAAAGGATTTGGCGGCTGTATTCAAAACGAGAATTGAGCTTCGCCAGATCGGAGTTCGGGATGAGACAAAGATTCGAGGCGGAATCGGCGTCTGCGGCAGACCACTTTGTTGCTATACCTATCTTTCGGAATTTATTCCGGTTTCTATTAAGATGGCAAAAGAGCAGAATCTATCTTTAAATCCTACGAAGATTTCCGGTGTATGCGGTAGGTTGATGTGCTGTCTTAAGAATGAAGAAGAGACCTATGAAGAACTGAATAATACACTTCCGAGCATAGGCGATTTTGTGACGACCGATGATGGATTAAAGGGAGAAGTGCATAGTGTCAGCGTCCTCCGTCAACAGGTAAAAGTAATTGTTATGAATAAGGACGAGAGAGAAATCCGCGATTATAAGGTAGAACAGCTTCATTTTAAGCCAAGGCGCAGACATGACAAGGGAAATGTGAACGATGCAGAGCTAAAGGCATTGGAGGCTCTTGAGAAAAAGGAAGGAAAGTCAAAGCTGGATGACAATTAAACTGAAGGAACATGAGCGCATCGACGATCTTCACCGCAATGGTTACCGAATCATTCAGAATGAAAATGCATTTTGTTTTGGTATGGATGCAGTTCTTCTCTCCGGCTTTGCCTCTGTAAAACCGGGAGAAAAAGTGTTGGATATGGGGACGGGAACGGGTATTATTCCGATTCTTCTGGAAGCCAAGACCGAAGGAGAACACTTTACCGGTCTGGAGATACAAGAGACGATGGCCGATATGGCAGAACGAAGTGTGCGACTCAATCATCTGGAGGAGAAAATAGATATAGTCACGGGTAATATCAAAGAGGCGGGTCGGATGTTCGGCGGAGCCTCTTTTGATGTAGTAACAACGAACCCTCCCTATATGAATGATAGTCATGGACTTAAGAATCCGGATCTGCCGAAAGCGATTGCACGGCATGAAGTGCTGTGTACCTTAGAGGATATCGTGAGAGAAGGGGCACAGGTATTAAGACCCGGGGGCCGTTTTTATATGGTTCATCGACCACATCGGATGATAGAGATCATAACAGAGCTGACGAAATACAAGCTGGAACCCAAGCGTATGAAACTGGTGCATCCATTTGTGGATAAAGAGGCAAATATGGTTCTGATTGAAGCCGTAAGAGGTGGCCGTTCGATGCTTAAAGTGGAGAAACCTCTGATTGTTTATAAAGAACAGGGAGTCTATACCGATGAAATTTATGATATTTACGGATATTAAATGAGCGGATTCGGTGAAAATGGAGATAGAGTAAGCCATGAGAGGGGAACTATGCAAGGGAAATTATATTTGTGTGCCACACCAATTGGCAATTTAGAGGATATTACGCTGCGCGTGTTAAATACATTAAAAAGTGTAGATTTAATTGCAGCAGAAGATACGAGGCACAGCATCAGGCTTTTAAATCACTTTGAAATAAAGACGCCTATGACCAGCTATCATGAATACAATAAGATAGAAAAAGCAAAATATCTGGTGGAGCGCATGAGAGAAGGAATCAACGTAGCATTGATTACAGATGCCGGCACACCGGGAATTTCAGATCCGGGAGAAGAACTGGTAAAGCAGTGCTATGAGGCGGGAATTGAACTGACGTCTCTACCCGGAGCAGCTGCATGTATTACAGCACTTACTATATCCGGATTATCCACAAGACGCTTTTGTTTTGAGGCATTTTTACCGGTGGACAAGAAAGAAAAGCAATGGATTCTGGAAGAATTAAAGAATGAGACCAGAACGATCATTGTCTATGAAGCACCCCATCATCTCATGAGGGTACTGAAAGAATTGTATGAAACACTGGGGAATCGCAGAATAACGGTCTGCCGCGAGCTGACAAAGAAATTTGAAACAGCATTTCGTACGACGTTTGAGGAAGCGATTGCCTATTACGATATCAATGAACCCCGAGGGGAGTGCGTCATTGTGATAGAAGGGCGTTCCATTGAAGCCATGAAACAGAAAGAACAGGACAATTGGGCAGAGATGACGTTGGAAGAACACATGGAGCATTATGTATCACAGGGAAAAGAAAAAAAAGAGGCCATGAAACTGGTAGCAGTTGATCGGGGAATTACAAAGCGGGAAGTATACCAGCAGATTATGGTAGATAAAGAATAGAAAATAAGAAAAAATAGCTTAGTGACCATATAAAGAGGTCACTAAGCTATTTTTATGTATTTATTTAAAATCGGAAAATAGCGGTTCCATAAGCAGGTAATGGATAATCGAAGGAGTAAGTTTGTCCGTCACATTCTAATTTCCTGGATTTGAAGACATTAATTTCATCGCCGCGTTCATATAGACCGTGTTCACTGTCTAAGAGCAATGTAAAGTTACCGCGTTTTGGAACCCCTACACGGTAGTCATCTCGTGGAACCGGTGTAAAACTGCATATGAAGAGCAGATTCTTTCTTCCGGTTTCATCGCGCCTGATAAAGCTAAAGATACTGCGCTCGGCATCGCCTGCATTAATCCACTGGAAGCCTTTCCAGTCGCGGTCCAGACGATAAAATGCCGGATTCTTTTTATACAAAGTCAAGAGCCCATGTACATAATTTTTCAGATCTTTATGGAGCGGTTCTTCGGTCAGATACCAGTCCAGAGGAACGTTCTCATCCCATTCGTGGATTTGCCCAAAATCCTGTCCCATAAATAAAAGTTTCTTTCCGGGATGCCCCATCATAAAGGTGTAGGCGGCTTTGAGATTTGCAAATTTATCCTCATAGTTCCCCGGCATCTTATTAATCATAGAGCATTTTAAGTGTACGACTTCGTCATGAGACAGAACCAGAATAAAGTTTTCGCTGGTGCTGTAGGTAAGACCAAAAGTCATTCGGTTGTGGTTGGCTTTCCTAAAATAAGGATCCAGTTTCATGTATTCAAGAAAATCGTGCATCCAGCCCATATTCCACTTAAAGGTGAATCCAAGACCATCATCTTCCGGTGTTGCTGTTACTTTTGGCCAAGCTGTGGATTCTTCTGCAATGACCATGGAACCATCTTCTCTTTTCGCAATGACACTGTTCAAATGTTTAAAGAATTCGATGGCTTCCAGATTCTTGTTCTCACCGTAGATGTTGGGAACCCACTGTCCATCCGGTCTGCCATAATCCAGATACAACATAGAAGCAACTGCGTCGACGCGAAGTCCGTCGATATGGTATTGGTCAACCCAATAGATCGCATTGGCAATAAGAAAGTTAGAAACTTCATTCTTTCCCACATCAAATACTTTTGTGCCCCAGTCGGGATGCTCGCCCATCATCGGGTCGGTATATTCATAAAGCGGTTCTCCATCAAAGTCGGCCAATCCGTGCGCATCTTTTGGAAAATGAGCCGGTACCCAGTCTAGAATAACGCCAATTCCTTTTTTATGTAGATAGTTGACAAAATACATAAACTCTTTAGGTGTTCCATAGCGGGAAGTCGGTGCAAAGTATCCGGTTACCTGGTAGCCCCAAGAACCATCGTAAGGATGCTCTGCAATGCCCATCAGTTCCACATGGGTATATCCCATCTGAATGATGTAATCGGCCAGTTCATGCGCAGCTTCTATGTAGGTATAAAATCCATCTCCGTCTTCGTGATTCTTTCTTTTCCAAGAACCAAGATGGACTTCGTAAATAGACATCGGCGATTTCACCATATCCCTTGTTCTGCGATGTTCCATCCATGAATGGTCACCCCAGCTAAAACCACTTAAATCCGTAGTGAGTGAAGCGGTTCCGGGTCGATACTCAGCGCTAAATGCATATGGATCAGCTTTAAATAAGATTTTTCCGGTCGTGGTCGTAATTGCAAACTTATATAGATGCCCTTCTGAAATACCGGGTATAAAAATCTCATAAATACCGGAATCTTCGACCGGAGTCATCCGATTATTATCCGGATTCCAACCATTAAAATCACCTACCAGATGAACCGCTTCTGCATGAGGTGCCCATACAGAAAAATAAAATCCGGGTGTACCATGATAGGTAATCGGATGTGCGCCCAGCTTTTCGAACAGCTGGTAGTGGCACCCTTCCCCAAATAAATATCGGTCTAATTCACCGATTATTCCCAGTTCGTTCGTATCTTTTTCCTTTGCGGTTATACGCTCATTCATGGTTAATCCCCCTCTGTTATTTTAAGGACAACAGCATCGTTGCCATCTAATTCAATATTAATTTTATTATTTAAGATTGGATACTTCTTTCCGGTCAAAAGATCAGTTGCTTCGGTTCCGGTCGTAGTATATGGTATAGAAATTGCAACAGAACAGTCGTCGTTATTAGCAGCAACAATCACTGCATCATCACCGGAAAATCGGACAAAGGCGTATTGGCGATTGAGAAGCAAAAGCTCCCGGTATTCTCCATTATGAAATGCCGGTTCGTCGGTATGGATCTTTCCTAATAAACGAATAAAATCAGTCAGTTCATTTGGTATGGCATCCATCTCTTCGATACGGATACAGGGGCGCAAAATATCATCGGATGTGGAACTTCGGTGACCTTCTATGCCCCACTCACTTCCATAGTACACCGAAGGAATGCCGGGAAGTGTATAAAGCAGTGCATAAACAGGTTTTAAATGTGCTTTATTTGTCAGTTTACTGGCAATACGATCCTCGTCATGGTTGTCCACAAAGGTGTATAGTTTTCGTCCGACTGCCTCCAGCCTGCGTACATTGTGTGCTAATTCAAAATAGTTGTGATCGTTGTGAGCTGAATAAATGCTCTTATGCATCTCATAATTAGTGACAGAATGCAGCAGCTCATCATTGACCCAACGGGAATACTCACCGTGAATTACTTCACCCATCAGCCAGAAATCCGGTTTTATAGTATTAGATAAAGTACGAAGTTCTCTCATAAATCCAAAGTCCAGAACATTGGCACAGTCTAAACGGATGCCGTCAATATCGAATTCACTGACCCAGAATCGTACGACATCCATTAAGTAATCTTTTACTTCTGGGTTACATAAGTTAAGACAGGCCAAGTCCCAAATCCCACTCCAGGATTCATAGCCAAAAGAATCGCCCATAGGGCTTTGCCATCCAAAATTGATCCCCTTATACCATCCACAGTAGCGGGAATCGGAACCGTGATCCCGGATATCCTTAAATGCAAAAAAATCCCGACCGGTATGATTAAAAACACCATCTACGATCACACGGATATTCCGATCATGGCAAATCGATACAAATTGTTTGAAATCTGCATTCGTCCCCAGGCGCCTGTCCACTAATTTAAAATCTTTTGTATCGTAGCCGTGGGTGCTGGATTCAAAAAGAGGACCAATATAAATAGCACTGCAATTCAATTCTTTTATATGCGGAATCCACTGGTTAAGCGCCTTAAAACGATTGGTAACAGGTTCTCCTGTATTCTGCTTAGGTGCACCTGTCATGCCCAGTGGATACATATGATAGAAAACAGCTTTTTCATACCATACGCTCATTTGTTTGTCCTCCAAATATAGTTTTTAAAAGCTAAATCTCCTGTTTCTTGATTCGCTGCAGGAGAAACTGATATCGCAGCTGAGCTGCTTTTAATTCATAAATATAACAGTCAATTAAGGTTGGATCTACGACCTGTTCAAAATGGTTAATTGCACTATCGATGGTTCCCATGGTCTGCCTGAGTTCATTAATCAGCTGAGGATCCAGATTCGATATGGCTCGTCCTCTACTAAAGTGTTTGCACCGTTTCATATCATACTCCCGTATCTCTTGGAAATTTATAGTTACTGTAGCTTAGTATAATACGGAATGTACTAAAATATGCATTATTTAGTAAAATCAATTAGCTTGTTACCTAACTCCATAAGCTGCTTTGTGCCCTGTGCAACGGTAAGATAATAGTAATTACAGGTACCTTCACGCCGTACACCGATCAGTCCGGTATCTTTTAATAATTTCAAGTGATGAGAAATAGCCGGTCTGGAGAGATTCGTCTTTTCTGTGATTTCTCCGACATTTAGCCCATGCAGACTTAGATTTTCCACGGAAAAATCTCCATCACAGTTCTGTAAAGCGGCATCGGTCAATGATTCAATAATAGTCAATCGTATCTCGTCACCAAAAGCAATAAAAAGTGGCATGCATTTATGAAAATGCAGTTTTAAATCCCCGGTATCCACACGGTTTCGCCTCCTTGGTTTAAAAGTTTAAACTATAATCAGTTTACCATTTTTATAAGAGTGCGTCAATGAAAACGCCCGTTTAAAGATAGGGCGTAGTTAATAAAAAGAACCTCTTAAATTTGGTGATATTTTTCATAGAACGGAGTTGACTTTTTGAAACAAACTGTGCATAATAGAAGGACATCTGAAACAGTCTGTTTTGGATAAATCTATATTTCTAATTTTCAAATGCAATCATTTTATTTTTCCCAAGAGCACAATATAATAGAAAAGGAGATGGTGATTTGAATATAGCTTTGCTGTTTATTTTTTTGACAGGCGGAGCATGTTGGGATTTAAAAACAGCTAAAATTCCCAACTGGTGGATTCTTTTAGGGGTGGTCTCGTTTATAACGGCTAAGGTTATGAGCGGATCTTTTACCGGATCTATGGAATTTGAAAGCAAGATTATGTTTTTTTTAATTCGAATCAGTTTTTATGTTATTCTATTATTTCCTTTATTTTTATTGCACATGGTAGGAGCCGGTGATATTAAAATGATGGCTCTCATCGGTGGATATCTCAGTATATCTCAAGGGTTTCAAGTGATTTTCTATGGACTGGCGGTGTCTGCTGCGTGGTCACTTCTTTACATGATCCAAAAAAAAATTTTGAAAAAAAGAATCATATATTTTTTTATCTATTTTAGTCAGCTTTTTAAAACCGAACCGATTGTTCCTTATTATCAGGCGGAGCGGGATGGCAATCAGATTGCTTTTTGTTTTGTACCTTTTTTGTGGTGTGGTTTGTGTATGTGGATAGTAGAACGGGGAGGGATAATGTGAAACATGTAATGGCGGTTTATGATGTAGATCCTCTTTATGCAGTTCGATTTGCAGAAGTGGTAAATCAAAAAGAGAAGATCCCATTTGAGGTGATGGCGTTTCGCTCAATGGAACGATTGAAAAATTTTGCCAAGGAGAATCCAATCGAACTGCTTTTAATCAGCAGCTTGGTTGGCAGGGAAGAGATAGAAGAACTGGGAATTAAAAGAGTTATTTCATTGGCAGATGGTGAAACACTAAAAACAGATATGGAGTATCCCAGCATCTATAAATACCAATCCAGCGATAATATTATTCGGGAGGTGATGAGCTGTTACTGTGAAGTAGAAGGAGAAGCAAGACCCGTGAGTCTGTCCTCGCCGGCGGCCATAATCGGGGTATATTCTCCGGTAGGGCGGTGTCTTAAGACCTCTTTTGCCCTAACGATGGGACAACTTTTAGCTCAGGATGAACGGGCTCTTTATGTGACATTGGAAGAATATTCGGGATTTTCAACACTGGCACATACTGAATATCAATCGGATCTTTCGGATCTTATGTATTATTACAATCAAGGAAATTATAACATTTTACGTCTGAATAGCGTGGTTCATTCACTGAATGGTCTGGACTATGTTCCACCGGCCAGATACCCCGAAGATTTGGCTCAAATGGGAGCGGAGCAGATGGCAGATCTGATAAGAAAAATCGCAGAAGAAAGCATCTATGAAACCGTAATCCTGGATGTGGGGAATTACGGAAGGCAGGTATTTCCTCTTCTTAAGATTTGTTCCGTTATTTATATGCCGGTAAAAGAAGACAGCGTATCACTGGCTAAAATAGAAGAATTTTACAACCATCTGAACAGCTCGGGAAATGAAGCAATAAGAGAAAAAATAAAGAATTTAAAACTTCCGTATCACAGTAGTTTTGGTCGACGGGAAAATTATCTGGAACAACTTTTGTGGGGAGAATTAGGTGATTATGTCAGACAGTTGCTGAAAGGCGGAGTGAGACGATGAAAGCAGAAGGAGCAGTCAACGCAGGAACAGAAGAAAAAAAACTCCGGGAAAAAATAAAACTTCAATTGATGACAGAATTGGAAGGACGAATGCAGGTGGAAGACTCAGAACTCCACCGGATGATTGACTATGTTGTAATGGAAGAAGGAAAGATAACCTATCTTCCGTTAAGGGAAAGAATGGTACTGCAGCGAGAACTTTTTGACTCCTTTCGACGGTTAGATATTCTTCAGGAATTAGTTGATAATCGGGAAGTTACGGAGATTATGGTCAATGGAATAAGTGATATTTTTATTGAAAAAAAAGGAACAATTATGCGGTGGGATAAACAATTCGATTCCAGGGAACAGTTGGAGAATTTAATTCAGCAAATGGTGAGTCGAGTCAATCGTACGGTCAACCTATCTTCCCCAATTGCAGATGCCAGACTGGAAGATGGTTCCCGTGTCCATGTGGTATTGTCACCGGTGGCATTAGATGGTCCGGTACTCACAATTCGTAAATTTCCGGAGTCGATTACCATGGAAAAACTAATTAATTTTGGGAGTATCAGCAAGGATGCTGCCGGATTTTTAAAAAAACTTGTGTCCGCTCGATACAATATATTCGTGAGTGGGGGAACCGGATCCGGAAAGACGACATTTCTCAATGCACTGTCGGAATTTATTGACTGTGATGAGAGAATTATTACAATTGAAGATTCGGCAGAGCTGCAGATCCGCCATATTCCCAACTTAGTCAGGTTAGAGACAAGAAATGACAACCGGGAAGGCAGCAAGGAAATCTCAGTGCGGGATCTTATAAAAGCCAGTCTTAGGATGCGTCCGGATCGAATTCTGGTGGGGGAGGTTCGGGGCGGAGAAGCACTGGAGATGCTGCAGGCGATGAACACAGGTCATGATGGTTCTATTTCAACCGGCCATGGGAACAGTCCTAAAGATATGGTGACAAGATTGGAAACGATGGTGTTGACCGCTGCAAATCTGCCGCTAGCGGCTGTTCGGAGTCAGATTGCTTCGGCGATTGAGATTATGATTCATGTGGGAAGAATGCGAGATAAATCCAGGCGGGTTTTAGAGATTGCAGAAGTGAGGGGGTATGAAGATGGAGAAGTCAGATTGGAGTCGATCTATCGATTTCAAGAAGATAAAAAGATGGGGAATGGAAAAGTGGTCGGACATCTGGAGCGAGTGGGAACATTATGCAGAACCGAGAAATTGGAAGCGGCGGGTCAGGAAATATGAGCCAAATGAAGGGGACATCTGCCCGGAATATAATAAATACAGACTGTCATTACAGGAGTGGGGACTTTATGAGCTGGAAGGAATTGCAGCCTGTGGGGCGATTGCTTACTTATTTTACAGAAATATGGCTGCATTCCTTCTTTTTCTGCCTATCGGAATTTTATATCCATTTTATAGAAAAAGAGAGCGAAAGAAGCAGAGGAAAGAAGAGTTGAGACTTCAATTTAAAGAGGCAATCTTGATTTTAGCATCATCACTGGGAGCCGGATATTCCATTGAAAATGCATTTTCGGAAAGTATTCGGGAACTGAAAGAGCTGTATGGAACAGAGGGGATGATTACAGGGGAGTTTGCCTATATTTCCCATCAATTACAGATGAATCGCACGGTAGAACAGCTTTTGATGGATTTTGCTGTGCGGAGTGGGTTGGAAGAAATACAGAATTTTGCAGAAATATTTGCCGTATCCAAGAGAAGTCGTGGGGAACTGACATCCGTGGTAAAACATGCGGTGCATGTCATTAGCGATAAGATACAAGTGCGAGAAGAAATTATTACGTTGACCGCAGAAAAAAAATTAGAACAGAAAATTATGAATTCAATGCCATTTCTGATTGTGCTGTATATCGATATATCTTCCCCGGGCTTTTTTGTACCACTATATATAACCATAATGGGAAAAATCGTTATGACGATCTGTCTGCTGGTCTATCTGGCAGCTTGCATATTGTCTCGGAGGATAATGGAAATTGAAGTATAAAAAATGGGAGCAAAAAAAATGGGAGCAAAAAAAATGGATGGGGATTGGATGTGTTTTTGTGGGGATTACATTCGCTTTTCTCGGCGCTTTTGTGGACAACTTCTCAACTGGCTTACAAGATGGAAATAAATTGACAAGAAATACCTATGGACAGGGAGAAACGGAAGAAGAAATAGTGGTGGAGGGGTTATTGCAAAAAAAAGTTCCGATTACGGTTGTACTGGGAGAGCGGGAATATGGGAGAGAAGAGGCAGAAGCGGCGTTTACACCAGCATATGAAGTTCTAATGACACAGGTATTGGGAAATAATAAATCTTTTGATGAAATCAGAACGAATCTAAATTTACCTACCTGGGTGGATGAATATGAGATGAAAGTGGAGTGGGAATCAGAACATGAGGAACTGCTGCATCATTCCGGTGAATTATTTAATAAAGATTGTCCCCCGAATGGAATGGAAAATCATATGACAGTCTGTTTAACAGCCGGCCAATATTCCAGAAAATATGTCATAAAAACAGTTGTTTATCCACCGTCTAAAACGGAGGAAGAACTAGCAATAGCAGCATTTAAAGAACAGTTATTTTCTTTGGACGTCCAGCAAAAAACAAAAGGAGAACTGACGCTTCCGAAACAATATGATGGAAAGAAACTGAGATATAAGATGAAGAAAAATAACATATATTGGGTTTTTCCTATATTAGGACTGATGATAGCGATTCTCATTCCGTTAAAAGAAAGGCAGAATAAACAAGAAGAACGAAAAAAGAGGGAACGTCAACTGCTTCTGGATTACTCGGAGGTGGTTTCTAAACTGGTGGTTTTTCTCGGAGCGGGACTTCCAATCCGAAAAGCATGGGAACAAATTGTAACGGATTATGAAGAAAAGATACAGAACGAGGCAGAGCGAAGGTGTGCATATGAAGAGATGAAAAATGCCTATTATCTTATGAATCGAGGCGTTTCTGAGATGAGAGCATATGAAGAATTTGGAAATAGATGTCGGATTTTGCCTTATCGAAAACTGGCCGGAATTTTGGAACAAAATATAAAAAATGGGACAGGAAATATAGGTTCTATTTTAGAAATCGAGATGCAGGAAGCATTTGAACAGAGGAAGATATTGGCCAGACGAATGGGAGAAGAGGCGGGAACTAAACTGCTTCTGCCATTGTTCATGATGCTATCGGTGGTTATGGTCATTATATCGATGCCTGCATTTTTGTCATTTGGCTTTTAAATAAGGTGAAAAAGGAGATACATATGAACTTAAGAGAAGAATTTAAACGGTTTATCGAAGAGGAAGACGGAGTCGGTGTTATTGAGGTCGTACTTATATTGGTGGTCTTGATTGGATTGGTCATTATATTTAAAAAGCAGATTAATATACTTCTCAATAATATCTTTAAGCAGATCAACAGTAAATCAAAAGAAGTCTATTGAGGATAAGGAGATAGGGATGAGAGAACAAAACGGAGAAATTACGGTATTTTTAAGTCTGATACTCACTTGTATCTGTGCGCTTTTGGGTGGACTGTTAAAATCAGCCCGCGTCGCGGGTTCCGGTCAGTATCTACAAATGGCGGCGAACTCATCCCTGGATTCGTTAATGAGTAAATATCATCGTGAGGTATGGGAAAATTATCATATTTTTCTATTGGAATTTAAGGATGAAGAAGGTCTGGCAAAAGAGCTGGAACCGTATTTTAACGAATATTTGGAAAAAGAATCTTCCTATCATTTAAAAAATGAAGATATTAAAGTACTTCCTATTACAAAGATAACGGATCAGAATGGTAAATTTTTGGAACAGGAGATTGCAGAATATATGAAATTGGGAATTTGGACCATGGAACGAAACCCGGAAAAATTAAAATCGTTAAGGGATTCTGTCGGGGAAGCAGAACACTTGGGGGAAATAACAGCGCGGTACCGGGTCGATACCCAAGATGTGTTTAAACTGGAGCGGGCCTTGGAACAGATCGGAGAATGTCTGAAAAACCAGAAAGAAAGTTTGGAAACAGCCGAACAGAAACTAAAAGAATGTGATGGCAGCGGATTTATTTCTACAGCAAAAAAACTTGAAAAGGAATTAAAAGAAATACCCGGGCTGATAAAAAATTACCAAAAAGAGGCAGAGGAACTGGCAAAAGAGATGGAGCAGTCCAAGGCATATACGGAAGAAAATCGAGGGAATCTGACCTTGGATACATGGCAGATGCTTTCAGGAGAATTGAATGCTTATGGTACTTATATGAATCAAGAAGAAGAACACCGAAAAACAGTTGAAAAGGTGGGGGAACAGGCGTTGGAAAACAGTTTGATTGTTAAAACGGCGATAGAAGAAGCGGAAGACGTACAGGACTATATTGACGCATGGGATTCGGGTGATGAGGAGGAGAACGAGAACGGAGACAGTGGGCATGAATTAGACGAAGACGCTTTGTGGCAGAGTGTTCTCCATACGGTTAGTCGCTTTCAGGTGGATCATTCGTTCAAAGAACCGGAGATAAAGGATAAACAGACAATGAATGTGCTGGAAACCATTCGAAATATAACGGGCAATCATTTACTGTCTTATGTAGTTCCGGCGGATAAAGAAGTCTCTGCATCTTCGATTAATCAATCATCATTTCCTTCGGTGACCGAGGCATCGATGGTCATAGAACCGGATGTTGGTATCGTGGAAAATCTGCTTCATACAGCACTTATAAATGAATATGCCGGGCATTATTTCACTAACTTTCTTTCGGATGAAGAAAGAGAACTAAAATATGAGCAAGAGTACATCCTCAGCGGTCTTGCTTCTGATCGGGAGAATTTAAAATCAGTAGTAAACCGTATAGTCAAAATCAGAGAGGCAATGAACCTAATTGATTTGTTAAAAAATCCGGAAAAAAGACATGAAGCAGAAGCTCTGGCATCCATTATCACAGGAGCGTCCGGAATCGCACCATTAACCGGGATTGTATCATTTTTCATTTTGACGGTATGGGCTTTTGGTGAAGCACTGGAGGATATGAAAGTACTTCTCAACGGAGGCAGTGTTCCTTTTGTAAAGAGAGGGGAGGACTGGAACCTGTCTTTGAGCCAGCTGCTTAAAACAGGAGAAAATAAAGGGAGAAATGATACAGGAACCAATGAAAATAATCAGAACAGCGATGGAATGAATTACCGGAGCTATCTAAAGCTGCTTTTCATGATGCAGAATAAGAGGGACAAGAATCTTCGAATGATGGATATGATTCAAAAGAACATCGAGAAAAAACAAACGGGATTTCGAATGGCACAGTGCGCCTTTCGGGTAGAGTCAGAGTTTCGCGTAGAAGGTTCTTCGCTATCATTAAAGAGAAAATCAGTAAAGGCATATTGAGTAACCGGATATGCCGAGCAGAGCGAAATGCTCTTTTTCAGAAAAACAAAAAAAGAATGTGCCTCTCCAAGTACATAACGCTCTGATATCCTAAAAAACAACGTTCTGAAAAAGGGTGTTTCGCTCTGCCCGGAAAAAAGAGGAAAAGATGAATGGTAAAAAAGAAAAAGACAGGAACGAGGAGGCCAGCCTTACCATTGAGGCTTCACTTGGACTTACAATATTTATATTTACAATAATATGTCTGATTATGCCAATGAAAATGTTGAATACTCAAAGACAGGTTCAAACGGTGTTGGAAGAAACCGCAAAAGAACTGAGTCAGTATGCCTATATTCGGTATCGACTGTCAAAAGGTGAAAAAGATATTACAAAAGAGCAGCAGGAACTTTCTTCGGAACTCATTTCACTTTTTGCCGAGTCGGCGCTTAGCGTATATTTAAGTCATAAAATAAATATGGCCATAGGCGTGGGTAAAATAGAAAAAATGGATTTTTCAAAGACAAAAATATCAGGAGATGGAGAACAGATTAATTTGGAAGTGATGTATCGCTTGAAATTGCCCTTTTCCGTTTTTAATTTGAAGAGTGTTCCGGCGATTTCCGTAGGTTTTCGAAGGGGGTGGATTGGGAGCGATGGAAATCGAAAAGAGTTAAGTGGTTCAGAAGAAAAAGAGGACGAAATGATGGTGTATGTGGGAAATCGAATGGGGAGATATCATCGTTCAAAGGACTGTCATTATATTTCAAATGATATCAGAACAGTCGATTTTGAAGCAATCGGAGCTTATAAAAGCAGCAGTGGCATTCATTATAAACCGTGCAGTGTATGCGGGAAAAGGGAAAATATAGGTACAAACGTTTATGTCATGCCAAATGGGGAGTATTATCACAGTCGAAAAGACTGCACCTCACTTTCTTATTATGTGAGAGAAGTTCCTCTGTCGGAAGTTGAATATCTGGGTGAATGTTCTTATTGTGGAGGAGGGCGAGAATGAAACTGACTTATACCTTATATTTGCTGATTGCCTCATGGCAGGATTTAAAAAATCGAAAGATTGCGGTGTGGCTTTACGTTGTTTTTGCAATAACCGGAGTTTTGGAAAATATTCTATGGCAGGAATTCACATGGGGCGAGGTAGTGGCAGCGATGATTCCGGGAGGATTGCTGCTGCTATTGACAAAATGCAGTCGGGGCGCCATTGGGTCTGGAGATGGTTGGTTTTTTGTAGTATCAGCGGTATATCTGGGATTTTGGAATATTACAGCGCTGCTTCTATATGGACTGATGTGCTGCAGCATCTGCTGTTTGGGAATCATCATATGGGGAAGCGCTGCCGGTATCCCTGTAAGAAAAATGAGACTGCCATTTCTTCCGTTTTTATTTCCGGTGTGGATCTGGATTGGAAAGGTATGGATATGAAACTAAAAAAAATGAATAAAAAGTTTTTACCGGACTGGATTTTCGCCTATAAGGAGGCAAGTTATACGGTGGAAGCAGCATTGATTATGGCAATTACATTATTTTTAATTGCCTCTCTATTGACCGAGGCATTTGGCGTTCACAGTCAGGTCGTAGGGAATATGGTACTGCATGATGCACTGGAACAGGCAGGCCACATAGAAGATGGGCAGGCAATCAAGGAAATCACAGAAGAGCTGAATGCAGATTTAAAAACATATTTTTGGTGTGAAAATCAGACTATTAGCATAACGGAAGAGGAAGAGCGTCTGATTGGAAGTATAAAGGGAGAAAGAGGAAGTAATATATCAATTAAAAAATTTGCCCCCGAACGATTCCTGCGTTTGCTTCGGGCAATTGGAGTATAAAATCGGAGGTGCTATCAATGTCAGAACAAATGCCGAAAGCAATTTCGGTTAGTTATAGACGGGAAATGAATCATAATTATATGATAATCAATTCACTTGAATCAGAAGCGGAGGGATACGAATGCAAAATGTTGGCAAGCAATGGAATCGAGGGGCTACTGAAGTTCCGTCTTCGCCTTCACGACGACAAGAAAGAGTTTTACTATGAAATCACATCAAAGCAGCCGCTTAGCCGACTGTTAGAACGGAAAATGATCAATGGGAATGAAATACGGCAGCTTATTCTGGGGATTGCAACAACACTCAACCGGGCAGAGGAATTTCTATTAAAGGAAGAGCGGATTTTGATGGAACCGGAATATATCTATATAGAACCGGATAATTTTCTGGTATACCTTTGTGTGGTACCGGGGTATACCTGTGATTTTCCATCTGCATTTACTCTACTTTTACAGTATTTACTGGAAAAGGTAAATCATCGGGATAAAGATGGGGTTGTGCTGGCGTATAACTTATATCATGCGAGTCTTAAAGAAAACTACGGGATGTCGGACTTGCTGGACTACTTAACAGAAGAAAAAGAAGAACCAGTTGAGAAAGCACAG
>JAVWRQ010000013.1:0-29837 GCA_036634775.1 Clostridium sp. | reverse complement strand
GACGAAGTGAAAAAAGAAGAAAAATTGTATAAAAAGAAGAACTGCTTTTTTATAAAACCGGTAAAAAGTCTTTTATTAATAATAGCAGCAGAAGGATTACTTTGGTGTCTGATGGGAATCACAGGACTGTATCGATATGGGTTATGGGTTGGAATCGGAATCATTGGTATGATTCTGCTTAAATATATTTTACCGTACAAAAGAAATCCCGAGGAAACTTCACAAAAAAATCCACCGGAGTATCCGACGAAATATTCAGCCGAAAACAGAACAAAGGATTTACCGGAAAATCAGTCATGGAAGATGGTTTTCGAAGAAGAATCGGATTTGGAAAAAGACAAAGATGAAGAAGTAGAAAAGGCAGAAGATTCGGAAACGGTACTGTTGGTCGATTTGGATCAAAAGTCTCATTTAGTGACACTCGAGAGTCTTGACAGGGAACGTGAATCGATTGAGATTGCCTATGTGCCATATGTTATTGGAAATCATACGGAAATTACGGATTATTGTTTAAGCCGGCCAACGGTGAGCCGGCTTCATTTGCGTATAGATCAAAAAGAAGGAGTCTATATTGTGACAGATTTAAATTCGACGAATGGAACAATTGTAGAAGGTTATCATCTGCAGGCCAATGAAACGGTGAGTATCAAAAATGGTGATATACTTTACCTGGCGGATGCAGGTTACCGCTTTTTAGAACAACATGCAGAGTGGTAGAACAAAATAAGAATGGATGTAGAATTTAAAACAATACATCAAAAAGAGGTTTTTATAGAATTGAATAGAAGAATAAGAACGCCTGTGTTATAATGGAGAACACAGAGGATATACAGCAAATGGAAAATTATAGAAATAAATCATATGTGAATGGAATACTGATTGCAATTAATGTTTTATATTTTCTCTATCTGGAGATAGTCGGATCCACCGTAGATACTGGATTTATGATAGAAAAAGGAGCGATGTATATACCGCTTATGATACAGCAGGGACAGTACTATCGTTTGCTTACTTCGGTTTTTATGCATTTCGGAATCAGTCATTTGCTTAACAATATGCTGGTTTTGTTTGTCTTGGGAGACAATCTGGAACGGGCATTGGGAAAAGTAAAATATCTGATATTTTATTTACTGTGTGGTGTGGGTGCAAATATAATTTCACTTACCTTTAATATGGAAATGAATGAATATTATATCGTTTCGGCGGGGGCCTCAGGAGCAATCTTCGGAGTTGTGGGAGGCCTTGTATATGCTGTAATTGTCAATCGAGGACGATTGGAAGATTTAGGCACAGCACAGCTTATGATCCTTATTTTATTTACTTTGTATCATGGATTTACCAGTGCAGGTATTGACAATGCCGCCCATATAGGAGGATTAATGATAGGAATTCTATTAGGCGTTATTTTATACAGAAAACCTAAGAGAAAGAAACAAGATAATTTGTACGGATAATGGAGGGGAGTCACTATGACAGAAAATGGGTGTATTTTTTGCAAAATTGCGAATGGTGAGATACCATCAGCTTCAATTTATGAAGATGAGATGTTTAATGTAATACTTGATTTAGGACCGGCATCCAAGGGACACGCTTTGATTTTACCAAAAGAACATTTTCAAGATATATGTGAATTGGATGAAGTAGTGGCAGCTAAAGTGCTTCCTCTGGCAGCTAAAATCGGCATTGCCATGAAGAAATCTCTGGGTTGTGCAGGATTTAATCTGGTTCAGAATAATGGAGCGGCAGCAGGACAAACCGTATCGCATTTTCATGTTCATATTATCCCAAGATATGAAGATGGGCCGAATATAGTTACATGGGAACCAAGAACTGCAAGTGCAGAAGAGCTCAATCAAATAAGAGAATGCATTCAGGCAGCGATAAAATTATAGGAGAAAAACGATGGTACAGGATGAATGTAAACTGTTGAGAGTTCTGTATGAGGATTATCTTGTTCCATTAAAAAAACTGGCAATGAAACTTGGGGTTAACAGTGACGATATTGAAGACCTGACTCATGATACTATATTAGCTTTTTATGATCGATATCCATTAGATTGGAATGATAAACAAAAGAGAGCAATGCTGGCAAGGATACTGCATAACAAATGCATGGACAATTATAGGAAGAATCATCATTATGCAGATATCAGTGTGGATAATTTGGCAGAAGAATTTCTTTTGTTTAGGGGATTGGTGAGTAAAGACGCTCTCGCCGAGACAGTGGATCATGAAGCTTGCCGGATTGTACAAAATTTGGTCATCAGTATGAAAAAAGACTGGCGTGATGTCATTATACTTTATGCCATAGAAGGCCGGCCGATCGACGAAGTGTGTAGGTCTCTTGGGATATCGGAACCGGTTTGCCGTTCCCGTATCGCAAGAGCCAGAAAGAATCTAAGGAGTCAATTAAAAGATATGGATCTTTTAGCTTTTTAGCTATTTGCATAAGTAGTCAATAGATGTATGATGGTATCAACGGCATCTGTTAATTTACTTTGTCCCATCGTATCGATAAAAGATAGACGGTTTTTGTAGGTTTCTGTGATGGCATGATACAACGTATCTGAAGTCAGAACTTCTTCTTCAAGAACCGTACTGAAACCTTGACGAGCAAAGGAATTTGCGTTTAGAATCTGGTCTCCTCGGCTGGCAGCAGCAGAAAGCGGAATCAAAACATTTGGTTTTCTAAGTGCAAGTATCTCGCAGATTGAATTAGCACCGGCTCGTGAAATCACAAGGTCGGCAGCAGCAAAAAGATGACGAAGCGGTTTATCGACATACTCATATTGGGTATAACCGGATGTACCAATCAACTGTTCATCCAGATTGTCTTTTCCACAGATATGTACAACTTGGAATTCTTTTAAAAGCATGGGAAGCGTCCCACGAACCGCTTGGTTGACTGCGACGGAACCTAGGCTGCCACCAATTACAAGCAGTACCGGAAGCTCAGAAGATAGATGAGCATACAGCAACCCGGCTAATCGGTCGCCATGCAATAGCTCCTCACGGATAGGTGACCCGGTTAAAACCGCTTTATCTTCAGGAAGATATTGGAGCGTCTCGGGAAAATTACAACAAATTTTTTTAGCAGAGGGAATGCAGAATTTATTGGCTAATCCCGGAGTCATATCAGATTCATGAATAATTGTAGGGATTTTGTAGTGCTTAGCGGCCAGTACAACCGGAACAGCCACGAAGCCACCTTTTGAAAATACGATGTCCGGTTTATATTTTTTGATTAATTTCAGTGCTTCGGCGTAGCCCTTTAGGACATGAAGTGGATCGGAAATATTCTTCAAATCGAAATAGCGACGAAGTTTCCCCGATGAGATTCCATCGTAAGGGATTCCGGCATTTTCAATTAAACGACGTTCGATACCATTATAAGAGCCAATATATCGGATTTCAAAACCTTCTTTCTGCAAAGAAGGAAGTAGTGCTAAATTAGGGGTAACATGGCCTGCGGTACCACCGCCGGTCAACAGGATTTTTTTCATAATAGTTCCTCCATAATCGGATATTTTAGAAATCTATTATAATAGTAAACGTTAAAAAAAAAAAGTCAACCCCGAAAAAAAAGTGGCGTGTGACATGTGGATAGTAAGAGGTGCAGAATGGGGAAAAATCAGGATGATGATACAACAGAATATGATTTAGACCGTTTCTTACAACACTCTTTTAGCTATAGTGATGACTATTTATTGGAAGAGATGGAACAGGCGGAAGAGGGTATCGCCGATACCCAGATTTCACCTGCCTCTGACGATGGATTTAAACGTTTGATGGATAAGATGGAACAGCAACACGCAGCAGCCCATGATGGGCGGGAGGAAACAAGAGATAGATTAGACGATTGGAACCTAAAAAAGGAGGGGGGAAGAATCATAAAACGCGGCGTCAAGGTGATGTTTAGGATGGCGCTGGCAGTCGGTATTCTGGGTTCGGTACTCCTCATGACCAGTATTCAGGCCGGAGCAAAGAGAAGCTATGAGTATAGTGAGAGAACCAGAGATGGCACTAAGAAAAACAGCAGGGTCATTAATAATGAAATTAATGAGCAAAGAAAAGGAAAATTGCAGGAAGCTTATGAGAGCATCCGAGATCAGATGGGAATCCGAGTGCTGCAGTTAGGGGATATACCCACCGATCTAAGATATATGAAGACGGCAATCGCTAAGAGACATGCGACGATGTATTTTGACTGTGATGGCAGGCGATTTGATATTGTCCAACAGCTTAAGACAATTGATACTTCGATTAATATTGTATCGGATCGAGCGGATAAAAACATTGTTTATAATGAGTGGATCGATAAAGAAATTGTAATAGAAAAAGCGGTTACCGATGATGGTGAAGAAGAGTTCAGTGCTGCTTTTACGGATGGGAATGCATATTACTATCTGAGTGGCATGCTGAGTGAAGATGAGTTTAAGAAAATAGTCAGAGATTTAAAACTTATAGAATAGGATGGAGAAGTGAGATGAGAAAAGACAGAATGAACATGATAGTAAAGATGATGATGGGGACGATGGTGATGCTTTCGCTCTCTGCCATACCCGTATACGCACAGGAACCCAGTGCAGGCGAGATGACAACTGTAAATAGTGAACGAAAATCCACATTATTACCACCGGGAGTCGGCACGTCCAGAGATGTTCAGCATAGTACAACCAGAGGTTCTGTGATTTCTACGGGGATTTTAGAACTTTCTAATGAAGGAAATGGGGATATCGGAATCCTGATCGAGACCTTGACACATGTACCCTGTGACCGGATTCGCAATAAGATCTATTTAGAACGATGGAATGAATCCACTCAGGGGTGGGACTTCGTAGACAGCTACGAGTTTAATGCATTGAAAGCAGATCAACCCAACCAGGATCTGTCCGGGCTGATGAATGCCATAACCGTCAAAGGTCAGCCGACCGGCTACTACTACCGTGCCCGTGGGGCACATATGGCAAAAGGCAGTGGTAAGATAGAAAGTCTGTCCTCACAGACCGATGGTGTATTAATCACCAAAAAATAAAAATTTAAATAAACATAGCTTATATGATAATAGAGAGCTATAAAATCATAGAGACAGGTATCACCGGAATGACCAATCGTGGCTATTCCGGTGATACCTGTTTTGTATGACTGCGGTATGTACCGGTGATACCTGTTCCCAAGGAGGTTTACGTTCCTTCTTGTGCATTCTTATATTGCTTTAATGCTCTGGCCAATTGGTCGGGGCAGGAAGTAGGACGAAATCCACAGTTGATTCCCTCGGTACGGGAAATCACATCATCAATATCCATACCTTCTACTAAGCGAGACAGCCCCTGGGTATTACCTGAGCAGCCGCCCACAAAATGTACATTCGTTAATTTATGATCTACCACTTCGAAACTGATTTCACGGGAACATACGCCTTGCGTTTTATAATGCATAAAAAAGACCCTCCATAAAGTTAAAGTAAGTTAAATTAAGTGTTCATAGTATATCCTTGTTCTAAATGAATTGTCAAGAATTTAAAAATACTTTATAATGACTCTAGTTACTCTAGTATATGAGTATAAGAATGAAGGAGGAACAAGAAATGTTGGGAATTATTGGCGCGATGGATGAAGAGGTCGCAAAAATCAAAGAAGTCATGTCGGACGTTACGGTGCAGACTGTTGCGGGTATGGATTTTTTCGAGGGAAAGATAGACAGTAAAGAAGTTGTAGTGGTTCGCTCCGGAATCGGCAAAGTGAATGCAGCGATCTGTAGCCAGATACTGGTGGATCGTTTTCCAATCCAAGCGATTATTAATACAGGAATCGCAGGTTCCTTAAAAAATGAAATTAACATTGGAGATATCGTGCTTTCCACGGATGCAGTACAGTATGATATGGATGCCAGTGGTTTTGGTTATAAAGTGGGACAGATTCCCAGATTAGATACATTTTCATTTAAAGCAGATGAAGAGCTGTTAAAATTAGCAGAAGAATGCAATCAACAGGTGAATCCGGATATTCAGGCATTTACAGGCCGGGTGGTCAGCGGTGATCAGTTTGTCTCTAATAAAGAGAAAAAGAACTACCTGTCAGAAACCTTTGAAGGAAGCTGCACCGAGATGGAGGGCGCAGCGATTGCGCAGGCGGCCTATTTGAATCATGTGCCTTATTTGGTCATTCGCGCGATTTCGGACAAGGCAGATGACAGCGCAGATATGGATTATGAGGTATTTGAGGCACAGGCAATTCTCCATTCGGTTCGTTTACTGTTGGCCATTGCTAAGCGTTATTAGATAAAATTAGAAGTTCACAATCGAATTATGGCACTATTTGACGAACGAATTATGCCTTTTCTATCTTCCCAAAGACAAGCCGGACGGCTATAATAAAAGCCACCCGGAAACATCCGGAGACGAAAGGGGAGCTTTTTATGCTGGAATTTTTAGAAACTGGAAAAGCACTGTCCGTGTTTGTTGCAATCGGAGTAATTGGGATTGTCAGTAAAATAATTACACGGAACCTCTACAAAAGATTGGTAAAAGAAACCGATAACATGGCTACAACGAAGAACAAGAACCTGAAAATACTGAAGCAAAAACTGGAGAACGCCTACCGTTTAAACCAGAATATCGTAAACACGCAGGCATATCTGGATAAACAGGTATACGGATTCAAATTTATGCACATGTCATTAAATGGGTGGAACAATTTATCTCTGCAGATGACGATCCTGGGCTTGTTTCTGGGTGGCATGGGTGCATTTCTGTCCTATTGGTACCGACTGGACTCTTATTACATAATTCTTTATGCATCGGTAGGTGCATTGGGAAGTCTTTTTCTCACCTTTTTAGACAGTAGTTTTAATATTTCTTTAAAACAGCAGCGTTTGGCAAACGCCCTGTTAGAGTATGTGGATAATTCCGTATTTGTAAGAGCGGTAAGAGAAACTACCGGGCGTGATGTAATGACACGAACCCCGGACGTAATGCGAACCCCGGAGATGACGAGAACCCCGGACGTAATGCGAAATCCGGAGATGACGAGAAATCCGGATATGATGCGAACTCAGGATACGGCGAGAAATTCAGAGACGCAGGAGTCGGATCATAGCCGGGATATTTCAAGTGGAGAAAAGAAAATCCGCGATGGAATCATGAGGGGAGAAGAACGACGCAGAGGGTATTCCGGAGGCGTGGGCAATCTAAGAGGGCGAAATATAAAGGCAGAGGAATTGCTTCAGACGGTTCGTAACATGAAAGAAGACAGCATGGAACCAAGTGATGAAGTCGGTGACACAGAACGAAATCGCCGTCGGGAACCGGATCTTCGCCATACCGGAACCGACAAAACTTTGGATCAAGAGGTTCGGCGAGACATTGATTATTTGAAACACAGTTTGGAGCAAATTGCCGCCAGTAAAGAAAAAAGCCGTATCAATGATGATTGGGCAAAAAATTTGGACGCAGAAGAATTAAAAGTGATTGGAGAAATCATGCGCCAATATTTTTCCGGAAACTAATCGATGTATAACACGCGATTTATGGGTTTGCTTATTGATAAAATAGTAACAGGTTGCTATAATGATATAGACAAGTTTTTATCAAAGTTGATAGGCAGCGTGAGCGGCCTTGGCACATAAGAAAAGGAGACGAGGAAAATGAATAGAGAAGTAACCTTGGATTATTCAAAAACAGCCGGTTTTTTGAGAGAAGAAGAAATCGGAAGTATGAAGAGCATGACTCTTTGCGCAAAAGATACACTTTTGAACAAAACCGGTGAGGGGCATGAGTTTTTAGGTTGGTTAGACCTGCCTGTGGATTATGACAAAGATGAATTTGCCAGAATCAAAAAAGCGGCAGAAAAGATAAAAAGTGATTCGGATGTGCTGCTGGTAGTTGGTATTGGTGGTTCTTATCTGGGAGCAAGGGCAGCTGTTGAGTTTTTGTCTCATAGCTTTGCCAATATATTACCAAAAGGGAAGAGAAAAACACCGGAGATTTATTTTGTCGGTAACAGTATCAGCAGTAAATACATTAAAGATCTGCAGGATCTTTTAGAAGGAAAAGATTTTTCGGTTAATATTATTTCCAAATCGGGCACGACCACAGAACCGGCTATTGCATTCCGTGTATTTAAGAAGATGTTAATTGAAAAATACGGAAAAGAAGAAGCCGGAAAAAGAATTTATGCGACAACGGACAAAGCCAGAGGCGCTCTTAAGAATCTGGCAGATGAAGAAGGATATGAATCTTTCGTTGTTCCGGACGATGTAGGCGGACGCTTTTCTGTTCTTACTGCAGTTGGACTGCTTCCAATCGCAGTAAGCGGTGCGAATATTGACCAATTGATGGAGGGCGCAGCCCTTGGAAGAAAGAAAGCATTTGAGACGCCGTATGAGGAAAACTCAGCTCTTTTATATGCAGCGATTCGCAATATCTTATACAGAAAAGGCAAGACCGTAGAGATTGTAGCCAATTATGAACCCAGTCTCCACTATGTTTCTGAATGGTGGAAACAGCTTTACGGAGAAAGCGAAGGAAAAGACCAGAAGGGTATCTTACCGGCAGCGGTAGACCTGACAACCGACCTTCACTCCATGGGACAGTTTATTCAGGATGGTTCCAGAATTATGTTTGAAACGGTGCTGAATGTGGAAGAATCTTCCGAAGAATTGATTTTAGAAGAAGAAGCAGTAGACACCGATGGCATGAACTATCTGGCGGGTAAGAGCGTGGATTTTGTCAATAAGAGTGCGATGAACGGCACGATGCTGGCTCATACCGATGGAGGTGTTCCAAACCTGAAGATTAATATTCCGGAGCAGAACGAATTCTGCCTGGGAGAACTATTCTATTTGTTTGAATTTGCCTGTGGTGTCAGCGGATACCTTATGGGAGTCAATCCATTTAACCAGCCGGGCGTGGAAAGCTATAAGAAGAATATGTTTGCTCTGCTTGGCAAACCCGGATATGAAGAGGCCAGAGAAGAACTTTTAAAAAGATTGTAAAGATTGTAAAGACTATAAAGATAATAAGATGTAATAGCAGGGTTGTTTTATCGATTTATTTGATAGAACAACCCTGCTATATTAATTCCTTTAGGATGTGAACCGTCCTACTATACAAAATAAATCAAGTTTTTCAACCGCTTTAAAAAATATATGCTATACTTAAAAAAACTCATATTTTTAGATCACACAGTCGGTGTGCAAATAAAAGGAACATGAGAGGGGGCAGATATGGTTTATAATTTTGATGAAATAATTGATAGAACAAATAATAATGCAGCCAAGTACGACGAGCGCAAGAAGAAATTCGGTACGGACGATGTGATTCCGCTCTGGATCGCAGATATGGATTTTCGCGTGCCAAAGCCGGTAGAAGATGCATTGATTGATAAAGCCGGACAGGGGATGTTCGGATATGTCTCCAGACCGGAGGAATACTGGGATTCACTGTGCCGCTGGCAGAAAAAGAAAAACAATTGGGATATTGATCCCTCTCTTCTGAGTTTCAGCTGTGGCGTGGTTCCGTCTTTGGCCGCTTTGGTACGGCAGTTTAGCAATGAAGGCGAAGAAATTCTGATTCAAACTCCGGTTTATCCGGAATTCTATGAAGTTGTGGAGAATGCAAGTCGGAACGTACTGGTCAGCCGTTTAGTTGAGACGGACGGGAACTATGCGATTGATTTTGCGGATTTTGAAGCAAAATTAAAAAGAGGACCGAAGGCATTCATTTTATGCAATCCGCAGAATCCGGTGGGACGCGCTTGGAAAAAAGCAGAATTAAAGCAGATGGGTGACCTCTGTGTAAGATATCATGTGCCTATTTTATCGGATGAGATTCATGGAGACTTGATGCTATGGGGAAATAAACATACACCGATGGCAGCTATTTCTCCGGCGATCGCGGCGAATACCATCACTTGCACCGCAGTGAGTAAAACCTTTAATCTGGCAGGGCTTCAGGCATCTTCCGTCATTTTTAATAATAAAGAAGAACGTAATAAATTTGAGAAATTTTGGCACGATCTGGAGATACACAGAAACAACTGCTTCAGCCTGGTGGCATCCATCGCGGCATATAACGAAGGTGAAGAGTGGCTGGATCAGCTGCTTTCATATCTGGAAGGGAATATGCAGTTCGTCCACGATTACTGTGAGAACTACATCCCGTCGATTAAAGCCAGACTTCCTGAGTGCACGTATCTTATGTGGCTGGATTGCCGTGGTTTACATAAGACGGATGAAGAACTGAATGACTTTATGATAAAAGAAGCGAAAATAGGACTAAACGCCGGATGCGATTTTGACAGAGAACTGAGTGGTTTTATGAGGCTTAATACGGCATGTCCGCGCAGTGTACTGGAACAGGCGATGAACCGGTTAAAAGCGGCAGTAGAAAAGCAGAAAAAAATCAATTATAATAATCAATTAAAAGGGGAATCCGATGTTTCGTTTATGGGGAAAAGTATTTAAAGATAACAGAATGCTGCGAGATACAGTGATTTGCAACCGGGACTATACGATGTCCAGAACGGCTATGGTATTTGACGGATTAGAGAAAATTTGTTATGAATTTGATCTGGGTCACCCAATTTGGTTGGATTCTACGGTAGCTGAATTTAAGCGCCATGATAAAGTGCGTTTTACACAGGATAATTTCATAGAGATGATTGACTTCGACCATTTGGAAATACAGGTGTTGGAGGAGTAGAAATGGCATGACAAGCCACACAAAATGTGTTATTATATTTTGTGTGGCTTTCACTATTTATATAGGGAGGAATAATGAATGGAAAGATTGGTAGGAACGATATCCAGAGGTGTCCGTGCTCCGATTATAAGACAGGGAGATGATCTGGTTCAAATTGTAGTTGATTCCGTTTTAGCAGCGGCAAAAAGTGAGGGATTTGACCTGAGAGATAGAGATGTGGTTGCTGTGACCGAAGCGGTAGTTGCGAGAGCACAGGGAAACTATGCATCCATCGACCAGATTGCAAAAGATGTTCACAGTAAATTTGGCGATGCTACGGTAGGGGTTATATTTCCGATTCTCAGCAGGAATCGCTTTGCAGTCTGCTTAAAAGGAATTGCAAAAGGCTGTAAGAAAGTAGTTTTGATGTTAAGCTATCCATCCGATGAAGTGGGCAACCATCTGATTGACCCGGATGTTCTGGATGAAAGCGGAGTAAATCCATGGACCGACGTCCTGACAGAAGAGCGCTATCGTCAGTTGTTTGGATATAAAAAGCATAGATTTACGGGCGTTGATTACGTTGAATACTATAAAACACTGATAGAAGAATGCGGTGCAGAGGCGGAGGTTATTTTTGCCAATTCAGCCAAAGCGATTTTAGATTATACGGATGCAGTCATTAACTGTGATATCCATACAAGAATCAGAACGAAAAAGCAGCTTTTAAAAGCAGGTGCAAAGAAGGTATATTCTTTGGATGAGATTATGACACAGAGTGTGGATGGAAGCGGTTATAATGATCGATATGGCCTTCTGGGTTCGAACAAAGCAACCGAGGAGACTGTAAAACTGTTCCCGATTCACTGCGAAGAATTCGTGGAAGCCGTTCAGAAAAAACTGATTGAGAATACCGGAAAACAGATAGAAGTCATGATCTACGGCGACGGTGCATTCAAAGATCCGGCAGGAAAAATATGGGAACTGGCCGATCCGGTTGTTTCACCGGCCTATACTTCCGGTTTAGAGGGAACCCCCAACGAAGTAAAATTAAAATATCTGGCAGATAATGACTTTGCGACTCTTTCGGGCACCGAGTTAAAGACTGCTATTTCCGATTATATCAAGAACAAAGATAAGAAAGCAGAGAATCTGACCGGTAACATGGCTTCACAGGGAACGACACCCAGACGCCTGACCGATTTGATTGGTTCACTGTGTGATTTGACATCGGGAAGCGGTGATAAAGGTACACCCATTATTCTGGTTCAGGGCTATTTTGATAATTATACCAAATAAGTAGAGTGTGGGGGCAGCCGGGAGGTAGGCATGGCACAAACGATAACAGATTTTAATACATTTTTGGAAGATGCAAAAGAAGCGGTTTCTGAACTGGCTGAATTTACGAAAAAAGAAGAAGAATTAAAACTGGAAGAAGCTTGTCTGGAGAAGTCTTTGGATACAGAACAAAAGGCGGTTACAGATGCCATTAACCTGACGGTAAAGAAACGCCGGGAAGAAATCAGTTCCAGTTATGATACTGAGATTGAGAAGACACAGGATAAACTTAAAAAGATTCGCAGTAAACGGGGAAAAGCCAAGAATCAAGGAATAAAAGAGCGGATTGACGAAGAGACAGCAGAGATTTATACGTACAGTCGTGAACTGAAGGTTCGCATGAAGACGTTGTTCCAGAAAGAACGCGTTCCGAAGATCTGTGGCAGTCGTTTTTATTATGCATTGTATTTTCCAAAAGGGTTCAAAGAAACACTTATGCTGCTGATCACACTTTTTATATGTTTTCTTGCCGTTCCTTATGGGATTTATATGGTGCTTCCGGCGAGGAAGACGCCCTATCTGGTAGGCATTTATTTTGCTTGCATCCTTATATTTGGAGGACTGTATACACTGATTGGAAATCTGACAAGAGGACGGCATCTAGAAGCACTGCGGGAAGGGCGCACGATTCGCAGTCTGCTTGCTACCAATAAGCGAAAGATTCGGGTGATTACTAATTCTATTAAGAAGGATAAGAACGATGCGGTTTATGACTTAGAGAAATATGACGATGATATTGCCCGGTCAGAGCAAGACTTGGTAGACATAACATCTAAGAAGAAAGAGGCGCTGAACACATTTGAAGATGTGACAAAAAACATCATTACCGATGAAATCACAGGTAACAGCAAGGAAAAGATCGATCATCTGAAAGCAGATTATGAAGCGGCAGTTAATCGTCTGCGCTATACGGAAACGATGGTTCAGGAGAAGAAAATCTATATTACGGATACGTATGAGAGCTATGTTGGAAAAGACTTTTTAAGCGTAGACCGGTTAGAGGTACTGCGAAAAATTCTGGAATCCAAAGAGGCGGCTAACATCAGTGAGGCGATAGAAGTTTATAAAAACGGAGCCGATCAATCATAAAACGAATGAATGTATTAAATGTGCAAGGGGATAGCCATCTCCTTGCATATTTTTGAATCCGCCTGTTTATAATAGAATTAAGAAATTAGACAGGCGGGCTTTTATGAAAATCTTGGAATGGATGACAGTTCCGAATAATCGGGAGATATATTATTATAATGCTAACAAAAAATTTGCGTCAGAGGAGTTTGCCGGACAGCTTCATGAGATGATTCAAGAAGAGAAAAGCAGAAAAAGTAAAAATGGAGTGGTATTTCTCTGCATCGGTACCGATCGTTCAACCGGAGACAGTCTGGGACCATTAATCGGATACAAACTGGGACAGATGTGTATGTCAGGGGCCACGGTATTTGGCACATTAGAACGTCCGGTCCATGCGATGAATTTGGATGATTATATAACGGTTCTAAAAAAATGGTACAAGGATGACCTGATTATAGCAGTCGATGCATCGGTGGGAAGTAAAGAACATGTAGGTTATGTGACACTGGGAAAAGGTGCATTAAAACCGGGGTTGGGCGTCAGCAAAGAACTGCATCCAGTAGGAGATATCTTTATTACGGGAATCGTAGGAAATTGCGGAAATTATGATCCCCTGATGCTTCAGAGCGTGCGGCTCTCGATCGTCATGCAGATGGCGGATGGAATCAGTAAAAGCATAGGACTTGTCGAAAAGTTATGGGAGAATACAGCCTTCGTTTGACAACTTTTTCATACTTACCATGTTATGATTTTTTAGATTCATAATATAAAAAATGATAGAGGGGTGAGCCTATGGGAGAATTATACAATCCATTTCCGAAGCTGCCAAAGAACATCAGGCAGATTGGTGATAAAGATGACGTAGTAAAATTATATCTGGAAGATTATGTAAATACCTATCTAAAACGACTTTATCCGACGGGCGGACAAGATTTGCGCGTCGGACTTTTGCTAGGAAATACAGAGCAGCACGATGGAACTCCTTATATTTTTATCGATGGTGCACTGGAGATGGAAGACGTAGCCGTAAATGGCGAAAAAGTCACATTTTCAGAGGCGGCATGGAAAAAAGCTTATCAAAATATAGAAGAAACATTTCCAAAACGGACTGTACAGGGATGGTTCCTGTGTGGAGCTCCCGGGTGTACATTAAGTCCACTGAATTACTGGAAACAACATAGTCAGTATTTTGGCGGGAAAAATCAATTGATGTATTTAAACAGCGGAATCGAGGGCGACGAATCGGTTTACATAACATCAAACGATGGGTTCTATGGAGTTAAAGGCTATAGTATCTACTATGAACGCAATCAAATGATGCAGGACTATATGATTCTTCGAAAAGATGTCAGGCGTGTGGAGTCGGGGAGTAATGACCGGGTGATTCACGATTTCAAACAGCGGATGGAGGGCAGAAAGAGAGAGGCCGTTTCCCGAACCGGAACGATTCATACACTGGGAATGCTGTGCAGCGTGCTGTCGGTGGTAGTTTTAGCCGGAGGGGCGGTTATGCTGGGCAATTATCAGCGAATGAAGGAGATGGAAACGGTCCTTGTTTCGGTGCTTCCTTCCGGTGTAAAAGGGTGGAAAGAGTATAAAACACCGGAAGAGGATGAGATTATCGTGGAAGAGATAACCGGAAGTGTCTATCCGACCACCTCAGACAAGTCCTCCGGACAGGCGGAAGGAGATGCAGCCGCACCGCCGGAAGAGATACAACCGGTAGAAATACAGCCGATGGAGACATCACCGATCGAACCACAGCCAGTGGAGACATCATCCATCCAACCGCAGCCGGTAGAGACATCACCGATCGAACCGCAGCCAATGGAACCATCGCCGGCAAATACGCCGTCTATTGAAGAAAATGGTGGAAATTCAACTGCCGTAAAAGATTACCCGGTCACGAATATGAAGCCGGGAGAAATCTATATTGTGGGCGAAGGAGAAACACTATATGGGATCTGTTTTAAATTGTATAAAAACCTGGAGTATCTGGATGATATATGTGCTTTAAACCAGTTGAGCAATGTAAATAAAATTATTTCCGGTCAGAAATTGATTTTGCCTAAAATATAATGCGCATTTTGGGGAAATAGTGTATAATCAGTTAAAGATTGACTTGTGATTACAGGAGATAAACATATGGGCTCAATAAACTCTATGGATAGAGAGCAAAAAAAAAGGCAATTGAAGAGACGTGTCATTAGAACCGGAACCGAACCATATCAGTCGGAGAACGACGATTATGAAGAAAACGAAGAAGCGATTGTGCATAGAGCAGAGAAAAAAGTGAGACAGAAGAGAGTACGCTTTTTCTTATTTCTTCTTGCAATTCTGGCTTTTATCTGTCTGATTGGCTATCAGTATCTTCAAAATCACCAGTTTACGACTTACACGACTCTGTGGGAGAAGCAGATTCCATCCAGTGATAATGGATTTACTGCTTATGAGAAATTTGGTGATAATATATTAAAATATACAAAAGACGGTGCATCTTATATTGATCGGGAAGGTAATGCGGTATGGTCGCTGAGCTATGGCCTCAAGTCCCCTATTTGTTATGTAAATGGTGATTATGCAGTGATTGCAGATCAACAGGGGAATGCGATTTATATATGTGACAAAAAAGGATGCCGGGGACAGGCCACCACACTACTTCCGATTTTGAGGGTCAGTGTGTCGGCATATGGTGTAGCAGCCGCTTTGGTGGAAGACAGTAAATCGTCCTATGTCACCTTTTTTAAAAATGACGGCAGTGCATTAGACTGGGGAATTAAGACGGTCATGGAGAAGAATGGATATCTGATGGATGTTTCCCTATCGCCGGAAGGAACGCAGGTTATGTTATCTGATTTGTATCTGCAGGACGGAATTCTTAAAAATCGAATTGTATTTTATAATTTCTCCGAGTTTGGCAAGAGTTACCCGGATCGATTAGTGGGAGGATTTGAAGAATTTGCAGATAATCTGAGCCCCAGAGTACGATTTCTGGACGAAGAACACGCATGCGCCTTTGCAGATGAACAGATTGCCTTTTTTTCATTGGAGAATGTGACATCTCCAGAATTGGTAAAACAGGTACCGATAGAGACCGAGATCAGAAGCATCGCCTATTCCACGAAACATGTGGCAGTGGTGCTGAATACCTTGACCGGAGAGAATCCCTATCGACTGGATGTCTATAAATCAAATGGAGATTTGGCATTTAGTAAAGAATTTGACTATCAATATCAGGATATAGACATTGACGGAGATTTCGTAATTTTGTATAATGAGGATTCATGCAAGATTTATAGTTTATCCGGCAGGGAACGATTCTTCGGCCAGTTCGATTTCACTGTTTCCAAGATAACTAGGGGAGCACAGATGAATTCCCTTATTGTGACCGGTGGTGATACGATGAGAGAAATTAAGTTAAAGTAAGACTTATATATAAAATACATGATAGCAGAAACCTTGTAAAGTACAAGATACGGAGGAATTACACATGAATCAGATTGACACACTTTCAGTAAATGCAATTCGAATTTTATCCGCTGATGCAATCCAAAAGGCAAATTCGGGACATCCCGGTCTACCTCTGGGATGCGCACCGATTGGGTATGAGTTGTGGGCGAAACATATGAACCACAATCCTGCCGATCCGACTTGGCCGAACCGGGATCGTTTTGTCTTATCTGGTGGTCATGGCTCCATGCTTCTATATTCGCTGCTCCATCTGTTCGGATATGGAGATCTTTCGAAGGAAGACCTAATGAACTTTAGACAGCTGGATTCTAAAACACCGGGACATCCGGAATATGGTCACACGGTGGGCGTAGAAGCGACCACGGGACCATTAGGTGCCGGTATGGCCATGGCAGTAGGTATGGCGATGGCAGAGACTCATATGGCATCGGTGTTTAATAAAGAAGATTATCCGGTCGTAGACCACTATACTTATGTGTTGGGTGGAGACGGCTGTATGATGGAAGGAATTTCCTCAGAAGCATTTTCACTGGCAGGTACATGGGGACTTTCTAAACTGATTGTCATTTATGATTCAAATAATATTTCAATTGAAGGAAGTACAGATATCGCATTTCGTGAGAATGTAGAACAGCGTATGCAGGCGTTTGGTTTCCAGACCATTACCATTGATAACGGCAACGATATTGACGCTATCGGTATGGCGATCGAAGCGGCGAAGAGAGATACAAAGCGTCCTACGTTTATTACGGTCAAGACGGAGATTGGTTACGGCTGCCCGGCTAAACAGGGAAAAGCCAGTGCCCATGGGGAACCTCTGGGCAAAGAGAATATAGCGGCACTGCGTGAAACACTGAACTGGCCTTATGAAGAACCATTTTATGTGCCGGAAGAAGTGTACGAAAACTATGGTTCATATGCATCAGAAGGAGCCGACACAGAGGCAGCATGGAACGTGATGTTTGCTGCATACTGTGAAGAATATCCGGAACTGGAATCGCTGTGGAATCAGTATCATGACGAACATGCGGGAGAAGCTCTCTTAGAAGATGAGGCATTTTGGAAGAATCAGGAAAAACCGGAAGCGACCCGTTCTCTGTCCGGTAGCAAGATTAATTATTTGAAGAATGTTCTGCCTAACCTGGTGGGTGGCTCTGCCGATTTGGCACCTTCTAATAAGACGGCGATGTCGGGTGCAGAGGATTATTCTGCAGAGAACCGAATCGGACGGAACCTGCACTTTGGCGTCAGGGAATTATCCATGACTGCCATCGGAAATGGAATTATGCTTTATGGAGGATTGAGAGCTTATGTAGCTACATTCTTTGTATTCAGCGATTATTGTAAACCAATGGCACGCCTTTCTTCTTTGATGGGCATTCCGCTGACCTATGTATTTACCCATGACAGTATCGGAGTGGGAGAAGATGGACCAACGCATGAGCCGATTGAGCAATTAGCCGTATATCGTGCGATGCCAAACTTCCATGTATTCCGCCCATGTGATGGAACCGAGACAGCGGCTGCATGGTATAGCGCGATTACGTCGGCACATACACCGACGGCTCTGGTGCTGACCAGACAGAATCTGGAACCAATGCCGGGCAGCAGTAAGGAAGCGTTAAAAGGCGGATATATTATAGATGACTGTGAAGGAGCACCGGAAGTCATCTTAATTGCATCCGGATCGGAAGTTTCACTTTCCGTAAAAGCGAAGGCAGTCTTAAGCGGCGAAGGGATGAAAGTTCGTGTCGTATCGATGCCTTGTATGGATTTATTTGAGGAACAATCCGAAGAATACAAGAATTCTGTGCTACCCAAAACAGTTAGAAAAAGAGTGGCAGTGGAAGCACTCAGCAGTTTTGGATGGGGACGTTATGTAGGACTTGACGGAACGACTGTGACGATGCAGGGATTTGGCGCCAGTGCTCCGGCAGAGCAGTTGTTTGAGAAATTCGGATTTACGGTTGAGCATGTAGTGGAGGCAGTAAAATCTTTATAGTGATGTATAGTAAAATCCCCGGGATATGATGTTCCGAGGATTTTACTATATACTCTGCTTGCATTTACAGAAAGCATATTTTATAATGAAGAAAGCGGCAGAGAGAAAGAAAGGTAGAACGATATGGATAAAAAAATAATCGGTATTGACGTTGGAGGAACTACTGTAAAGGTAGGAATTTTTGCTCTTGATGGTACACTTCTTAAGAAATGGGAAGTGACGACGAGGAAAGAAAAAAATGGCAGATATATATTGCCGGACGTGGCCGCTTCCATAAAGACTGTCTTAAAAGAAGAAAATATTTCGATGGATGATATAAGAGGGGTTGGCATGGGACTGCCGGGACCGGTACTCGCCGATGGACATGTGGAGGTGTGCGTGAATCTGGGATGGCGTGATATAAATCCGCAGCAGATTCTAAGCAATCTTTTAAATGGACTTCCCGTCAAGACCGGCAATGATGCAAATGTTGCTGCATTTGGTGAGATGTGGCAGGGCGGCGGCAAAGGATTCAGCGATATCGTTATGGTGACGCTGGGAACCGGAGTGGGCGGTGGCGTTATTATCGATCAGAAGATCATCACCGGTAAGCACGGTATGGGCGGTGAAATCGGACATATACGTATCCGTGAAGACGAGAAAGAACCGTGTAACTGCAAAGGATATGGCTGCGTGGAACAGATTGCATCTGCCACGGGCATTGCCAGAGAAGCGGGAAGAGCGATGAAGAAGGAAGATGCCCCTTCGATGATGCGGAAGTTTGGCGATCAAATTACTGCGAAAGATGTCCTGGACTGTGCAAAAGCCGGTGATGCCATGGCAATCGAAGTGATGGAAACCGTGTGCTATTATCTGGGATGGGCCTTAGCAGTCGTCTCGATGACAGTAGATCCGGAACTTTTTGTCATCGGCGGTGGAGTATCAAAAGCCGGAACTTACTTGACCGATATGATCAAGAAATACTATGAGGAATTTACCCCACTTACGCATAACAAAGCAAGAATCGTCCTAGCCAAATTAGGAAATGATGCCGGGATTTATGGTGCGGCCAGATTATTGCTCAGCTAACTACTTTTATATATGAGGAGACAGTGTGAACTGATATGACAGATAAAAAATTAAGAAAAACAATTGTAATAGGACATAAAAACCCGGATACGGATTCCATTTGTTCCGCTATCTGCTACGCGAATCTTAAGAGCAGCCTGACCGATGACGAATACATCCCGGGGCGCGCCGGTCACATTAACTCTGAAACTCAGTTTGTACTGGACTACTTTAAAGTAGAGCCGCCAAAACTGATCGAGACCGTGAAGACGCAGGTAAAAGATATCGACATTCGGGAAACCGCAGGAGTAGACAAGAACATTTCTCTCAAAAAGGCGTGGAATGTCATGCAGGATGCCAATGTTGTAACACTTCCGGCAGTGACCGAGGATAACGTCCTAGAGGGCTTAATTACGGTTGGCGATATCACCAGATCTTATATGAATGTGTATGACAGCAGCATTCTTTCTAAAGCGGGAACTCAGTATGATAACATCATCGAGACACTGGAAGGCGCTCTTTTAGTGGGCGGTGAGACGCAGTGTTTTAAAGAGGGAAAGGTGCTGATTGCAGCAGCTAATCCGGATATGATGGAATACTATATAGAGAAAAATGACTTGGTCATTCTGGGAAACCGGTATGAATCTCAGCTTTGCGCCATCGAGATGGAAGCCGGATGCATCATCGTATGCGAAGGTGCCGGGGTGTCCATGACGATTAAAAAATTGGCACAGGAACGGGGATGCACGGTCATTACGACACCTTACGATACTTATACGGTGGCTCGTCTAATCAACCAGAGCATGCCAATCAGCTACTTTATGAAGACGGAGAACCTGATTACCTTTGATTCAGATGATTATATTGATGATATTAAAGATGTCATGGCCAGCAAGCGCCATCGCGATTTCCCGATTATGGATAAGAATGGAAAATATAAAGGCATGATTTCCAGACGAAATTTGTTGGGAGCCAGAGGCAAGAAAGTGATTTTGGTGGATCATAACGAACGCAATCAAGCCGTAGAAGGAATTGAAAATGCCAATATTTTAGAGATAATTGATCATCATCGTCTGGGGACCGTAGAGACTATGGCACCGGTATTTTTCAGAAACCAGCCATTGGGCTGTACGGCAACCATTGTTTACCAGATGTATAATGAATCGGGAACGGCGATTGATCCAAAGATTGCCGGCCTTTTATGCAGTGCGATTATTTCCGATACACTGCTGTTCCGCTCTCCTACCTGTACACCGGTGGATAAAGCGGCTGCACTGGCATTGGCAGAGCTTGCCAAGATTGACACGCAGGAACTGGCCAGCAAGATGTTTGCTGCCGGAAGCAAATTAAAAGGAAAAAGTGATGGAGAAATTTTCTATCAGGATTTCAAACGTTTTACTGCAGGGAAGATTGCCTTTGGAGTAGGACAGATCACTTCGCTGAATTCAGATGAATTAGAAACCTTAAAAGGCAGAATGCTGCCATATATGTTAAAGGCAAAAGAAGATGAGAAAGTAGATATGATGTTCTTTATGCTGACGAATATTCTTACGGAATCTACCGTACTGCTCTGCCAGGGACAAGGGGCAGAACAACTGGTAATCGAAGCATTTCACTTAAATGAGGAAAATGAAACTCGTGATGTGGATGAGAAAGATCAGATGGTCAGCCTGCCGGGCGTTGTTTCACGTAAGAAACAGCTGGTGCCGGGACTGATGATTGCGATAGAGCAGTAAAGCGTCATTCGCTAAGATAAAACAGACAGGAGGAACAACATTTGAAAAAACAAATTTGGAAGGCGGGCAATATGATATATCCGGTGCCCGCTGTGATGGTGACCGTGGCAGATCAGGAAGGCAGAAGTAATATTCTTACGATAGCCTGGACCGGGACGGTGTGCACAAATCCTCCGATGGCTTATATATCGGTTCGTCCGGAGCGCTATTCTTATTCGATGCTAAAGGAAACCGGAGAATTTGTCATCAATCTGACCACAGAAGACTTAGCCTATGCGACGGACTACTGTGGCGTGAAATCGGGAAGAGATACGAACAAATGGAATGATACGGGACTTACGCCGGTTCCGGCATCTCAGGTAAAAGTACCATTAATCAAAGAAAGCCCTGTGAATATTGAGTGCCGGGTGACTGAAATCAAAGAACTGGGTTCCCACCATATGTTTTTGGCAGAGGTGGTGGCCATTGAGGTAAATGAAGAATATATAGACAAAACAGGAAAATTCGAACTTCGTAAAGCATCGCCCATTGTATATTCTCATGGAGAATATTATGGACTTTCAGAACTGCTGGGAACGTTTGGATACAGTATAAAGAAGAAGGCACGAAAATCATGAAAGATAACATTACACTAATCGGGATGCCGGCAGCCGGCAAGAGCACAGTTGGCGTACTTTTGGCCAAAAGACTGGGCTATTCATTTATTGATGTAGATATTATTATCCAGGAAAAAGAGAATAAACTGTTAAAAGAGATTATAGAAAGTGAAGGTATGGATGGGTTCATGGAAGTTGAGAACCGGATCAATGCCGAACTGAATACCAAACACTCGGTTATTGCTCCGGGTGGGAGTGTTATCTATGGCGATGAAGCGATGGAAAATCTAAAGTCATTAGGTGAGGTGGTTTATCTTAAGATCAGTTATGAAGAACTGATAAAACGTCTGGGCGATGTCGTGGATCGCGGGGTTGTGTTAAAAGAGGGAATGACCCTAAAGGATCTTTACAACGAGAGAGTGGTATATTTTGAACGATATGCGGATATCACGATAGATGAAGAGGGAAAGAGTCTGGGAGATGTTGTCGACGAGCTGAGAGTCAGGATGGAACACTGAAACAGCACTTGTATTGTAATTACAGCACATGTATAATATTTACAGTAGATATAGAAGACAAAATGGAGGACGGACCCGATGGATAAACAAAAACTTTACGAATATTATATAGATAAGGACTATAACTGTGCAGAGACCTTGATACGTGTTGCTAATGAAGAATATAACTTAGGTATGCCGGAAGAGACATTAAAACTGGTAAGTGGTTTTGGTGGAGGCATGGGGTGCGGAGAGACCTGCGGAGCACTCAGCAGTGCCATCGCGGTGATCAGTACGTTTCTGGTAGAGGGCAAGGCACACGCTACAGAAGGCTTTGGCGATAAATGCGGTGAATTTTGCCGTCGCTTTGAGCGCGAGGAAGGCAGCACACTCTGTTCGGCTATAAAGGAAAATAATTCAGTAGAGGGTCGCAGATGCCTGAAGACGGTGGAAGATGCCTATGCATTATTAGAAAAATTCCTCATCACAGAGCACAAGATTCCGGAAAAAGAGGAAGAAGTGACCGTGAGTCCGGAAAATATTAAGCGGGTAAAAGGTTTTGGATTCCTTCATAATAAAGGAACCAACAAATTCAGTGGTCGTGTAATCACAAGAAATGGTAAGATTACTGCCAGAGAGAATAGGCAGATAGCAGAAGCGGCAGCCAGGTTCGGAGATGGACATATTGCTATGACTACACGTCTGACGATGGAGGTAACCGGAATTCCTTATGAAGATATTGAGCCATTTCGTGCTTACCTGTCAGAGGCGGGACTAGAGACCGGAGGAACCGGTTCCCGAGTGCGTCCGGTGGTATCCTGTAAGGGAACAACCTGTCAATATGGCCTTTTTGATACATTTGAACTGGCTGATGAGATTCATGAGAGATTTTACAAAGGATATTACAGTGTGAACCTGCCGCATAAATTTAAGATAGCAGTAGGTGGCTGCCCTAACAACTGTGTGAAACCAAGTTTAAATGATTTTGGAATTATAGGGCAGCAGATACCTGTATTTGAATCAGATCAGTGCCGAGGATGTAATAAATGTGCAATTGAGACCGGCTGTCCGATCAAGATTGCCAAAGTGATAGATGGAACGCTGGTTATTCCGGAGGATGCTTGCAATCACTGCGGACGATGTGTTGGAAAATGCCCATTTGGAGCGATTTCCACAGGAATATATGGCTATAAGGTCGTAATCGGAGGACGATGGGGGAAAAAGAGTGCAGAAGGAAAAGCCCTTGATCGAATATTTACGACGAAGGAAGAGGTGCTATCAACACTGGAGAAAGCAATTCTGGTGTTCCGTGAACAGGGACAGACCGGGGAACGCTTTTCCGATACGATAGAGCGACTGGGATTTGTTAACGTAGAGGCACAGCTTTTAAATGATGATATTTTGGCGCGCAAGGATGAAATCATCGGTGCACAGGTGCATCTGACAGGTGGAGCCACCTGCTAGAGAGGAGCGATATTATGGGAAAAATCTATCAGGGAATTGATGAACTTGTAGGTCATACTCCCCTTGTAAATCTGCATAGACTAGCAGCAGCAGAGGGTGTAAAGGCTGAGATTTTAGCAAAACTTGAATATTTTAATCCGGCAGGGAGCGCAAAAGACCGGATTGGCAGACAGATGATTGAAGATGCAGAAGCGTCAGGAGATTTAGTACCGGGCTCCGTCATTATTGAACCGACCAGCGGCAATACCGGTGTGGGTCTGGCAGCGATGGCAGCAGCCAAAGGCTATCGAGTGGTGATTACGATGCCGGAAAACTTCAGCGAAGAACGAAAGCTGCTTTTAAAAGCACATGGGGCTGAGTTGATTTTGACTGATAAAGCAAAAGGCATGGCAGGCGCCATCGAGAAAGCAGAAGAACTTCAAAAGACGATGAAGAATGGGTGGATTGCGGGACAGTTCGTGAATCCGTCGAATCCAAAAGCACATTATATCAGTACCGGACCGGAGATATGGGAAGATACGATTGGGCAGGTCAATGTGTTTGTGGCATCGGTGGGAACCGGCGGCACGCTTACCGGAACCGCTAATTATCTTAAGGAACAGAATCCGAATATTCATGTGGTAGCAGTAGAACCCGCGGGTTCACCGGTTCTTTCCGGTGGGGAAGCAGGATCTCATGGAATTCAGGGAATTGGTGCAGGTTTTGTGCCGGAGATATTGGATACAGAGATTTATGATGAAATCATGCAGGTCACCGAGGCATCTGCTTATGAGATGAGTCGATTGTTGTCTGCGAAAGAGGGATTTCTAGTTGGGATTTCTTCGGGAGCCGCTTTATGGGCAGCTGTCCAACTAGGGAAACGGCCGGAAAATCATGGGAAAAAGATCGTGGTGATTCTCCCGGATACAGGCGAACGATACCTATCTACCGAGTTATTTCGAGAATAAGGGGAAAAGGAATTAAGGGGGCAGGATGGAGCAGAAAAGAGGCAATCTGCATTATGTAACGGTAGGCTTTATGATAGTTATTTTTCTGATTATGCTGCTTTGTACCGGGAGTATATGGGAAGTTGAAAAGCGCATTCGTGAGAAGAATGCGCTTGAAGTGAGTGAAGATATCTGCAGAGAGCAGAGTGATGCCTTAAAGGATGCTTCTGATTACCTTACGGAACAGTTTCGTCGTTTTATTCTTACCGAAGATGAAAACTATTTGAACTTGTATTGGAAAGAGGTAGAAGAGGACAGAAGAAGAGATCATGCGATAGAGAAACTGGGCATGGAATCTCTGACAGCCGAAGAATTTAAACTGATCAGCTTATCAAAAACTGAATCCGATTATTTGATAACACGAGAATTGCAGACCATGAGACTGGTTGTGGAAGGGAATGGCCTGAAGGAAGAAGACATGCCGCCGGCACTGCGGGATGTTTTATTAAGTGAACCTGATAGGATGCTGTCATCAGAGGAAAAGAAAACAAAAGCACGGGAAATGGTCGTAGGGCAGGAATATGAAGATGCGAAAAAGATCATTAATGAAAATCTTCGTGGATTTCAAAAACAACTGAAACAGAGGAAGAATGCAGAAGTACAGGTAGCTACAAAGACGGTAAAAGCCACTCTTGACCGAGTTCGTCTTTATAATGTTCTTTTGGTTATATTGGTACTGATACAGATTGTGATATTCTATTTCTATGTAGTGTTTCCGTTCTTGCGGTATTCGAAGCAGCTGCAACAGATGGATCCGGAGACCGGAGAAACATTACAACCTAGTGGATGCCGGGATATGAAGACATTTGCAGTCATGTTCAACAATCTTTATTCCGATTTGAGGAAAGAAAAGAAAAAGCTAGAGAGACTCAATCTGATTGATACCTTGACCGGTATCGCCAATCGGGCAGCGCTGGATGATTATGTACACAAGAAAATCGAAGAGGGCGAGATGAATATTGGTCTTTTGATGATGGATGTGGATGATTTTAAAACCTTCAATGATGGCTTTGGCCATTTAATTGGGGATCAGGTACTGATTAAGATGGGCAGATGCTTTGAAACGATAGCAGATCGGGAAGGCGGACTGGCGGGAAGACTGGGGGGGGAGGAGTTTATCGTTGTAGTGCCTGATGTGATTGAATCCCAGATAGAACAGATAGCAGCCGATATTATGGATGCAGCAGTGAACATTGATACCAAGAAGTTAGGGATCCCGGTAGGTGGTATTCATATTACGGTTAGTATAGGAAGCACCTTATGGGAAAAAGGACGTCCGGGTGACATGAAATCATTGATTCATCAGGCCGATATGGCTCTATATGAGGCCAAGGCACGGGGAAAGAATCAGCATGTTGTATTCTCTAAGGAAGAGGAGTTATTTGCTCGAATGGAACATGAAAAATCACACCGGCAAGAAGTGGAAGCAGATATGTATCACGCTTTAGAGCACGATGAATTTCTTCCATTTTTTCAACCAAAGTATGATTTGGAGACCGGAAGAATCTGTGGAGCCGAAGCCTTGGTTCGCTGGGATCATCAGATAAAAGGATGCCTATACCCCGGTGACTTTGTTCCGGTGTTAGAAAAGGATGGATTTATTACCAAGATTGACTTTGTTATGTTCGATAAGATATGCGCATGCATCCAAGCGTGGGAAAAAGCGGGACTTCCGTTGGTAACGATTGCATGCAATTTTTCCAGACTCAACTTTGGAAAAGAGACATTAGTACCGGAACTGTTGAGAATTACAGAGAAATATGGAGTATCACATTCACTGATCCAAGTGGAACTTACAGAGAACGGACTGATGGAACAGGAAGCAGTACAAAAGATGAAGGAGGAGTTCCTAGAACTTCATAAAGCGGGATTTTCCATTGCAATCGATGACTTTGGCACCGGTTACTCATCCCTTGCGATTCTTCATGAACTGCCGATTGATGTTTTAAAAGTAGACCAGAGCTTTGTGCGCAGAGATCTAAAATTACGGGCAAATGAACTCCTGTTAAATGGAATTCTCTATATCGCGACGGTTATGAATATGGATACAGTCGTAGAAGGGGTAGAGACGAAGGAACAGGCGGAACTTTTGAAAAAAATAGGATACCGTGTAGTACAGGGATTTTACTTTTCAAAACCGGTTCCACAGGAGGTATTTGAGCAAATGCTGGGAGAATGAGAAGACAAATAACTTATGATTATAAATAATATCATAAGTTTTACAAATAGTAGAGAAGCAATATAGATGTAAGGGACAATCAACTTTTCAGATAAAGGGGTGCGATGAGATGAACCTAAAAGAACAGCAGTATGTCTGCGCTTTGGCAGAACAGCAAAATATCACAAGAGCGGCAGAAAAACTGTTTATTTCTCAGCCGGCACTGAGCATTTATATTGGCAATCTAGAGAAAATGTTAGGAGTAAAATTATTTGAACGGGTAGGAAAACGGTTTATACTTACCTATGTTGGAGAAAAATATGTAGAAAAGGCCAGAGAGATGCTTCGTCTAGAGGAAGAATTCGGAGAAGAGCTGGATAAAATCACAGGGAATTATACAGGAAGAATTCGCATTGGTGTACAGAAGAGGCGAGCCGCCTGGCTGCTTCCGCCGGTTCTTGCCGCTTATGAAAAGCTGTATCCGGATGTAGATGTAGTGATAAGAGAAGGCATTATGAATCATCTGGACACGATGATAAAAAAATGTGAGATTGACCTTCTGCTATGTAATGCAGGGGATGTGGGTCCTGAAGTAAAGAAGTACCTGATGTTTCATGAGCAGCTGCTGCTGGCAGTACCCCAGTGCCATCCCATTAATGAAAAAGCACAGTATGTGCAGGGCGAAAAGTACCGCTATATGGATTTGACCTATCTGCAGAATGAAAATCTGATTTTACAGAATCAGGCACAGAGCATCCGAACGGATGTAAATAAACTTCTGACCGAGAACCATGTGAAACCCGGGAAAATCCGGGAAATTATGAATATTGAAACTGCGATGCAGATGGTGGCAGAGGGAATGGGAATTGGATTTAATAGAGAAGGCTATGCCGTCAATATGAAGTATACAAAGAATGTCAACTACTACAGTGTAGGTACAAAAGCCGGACAGATGGATTTTGTACTATCGCATAGAAAAGATATGCCAATTATGAAATATATGCAGAGCATGATTGATTTACTTCTGGAACGTGGAAAAACCTTTTATTCATAGTACCCTTAATAGTTACAAATAACAGAAAATAGTCAAAAAACTACTACAATAATAATTAAATTTATATAAAAAATAAATTAAATAAATTGTACTTATACTCTTATACCCCGTATAGTTAGCTCATAACAATTTCGTAAGGAGGAGAAAAGAGTATGGAAGCAAAGACAAAAAAGGCATTTAAGATGCCGCACACATTTGTTATCATTATTTCAATTATTTTATTTGCGGCTCTGATGACTTGGATTATTCCGGCAGGGGAATATGTGAGGATGGAGAATGCGAACGGTATTAAGGTAATTGATCCGACACAATTTTCATTTATTGGGAGGACGCCGGTCAATCCCTTGCTGATACCGCTTTTCATCGTAAAGGCAATTATTAGCAGAATTGATCTGATGTTAGTCATTCTGTTTTCGGGCGGCGCATTTGATCTGATTAGTAAATCGGGGGCACTTCACTCAGCCGTTGCAAAAGTTGCAAAATTATTTCAGAACAAACTTTACATCTTTATACCGATTATGACAACTATCTTCGCACTGATCTGTACGACACAGGGGGTAAATCAGTTTATCGCATTTGCACCGGTTATTGTTATGATCACACTAGCGATGGGATTGGATTCCATTACAGGTGCAGCTATTATTCTGTTGGGTGGAGCCGTTGGATTCTCTACCGGTACATTAAATCCCAGTACCACCATTGTGGCACAGGAGATAGCAGAACTGCCGATCTATTCAGGACTGGGCTATCGTGCTGTATGTTTTGTGGTATTTTTAGTCATCACGAATATTTATCTGGTTCGTTATGCAACAAAGATTAAGAAAACTCCTTCTTATAGTCCTATGTTTGATTTGGATAGTCACAATGAGCAGAAAGACTTAGACATTGATTCTTTTGGAGCTATGGATGTAAGAAAGTCACTGATTCTTACGTTACTGGTAGGCGCACTGGTTGCAATTGTCTGGGGCTGTATCAAATATGATTGGGACATGGCCGAAATCGCAGCTATGTTTATCGGACTTGGTGTAGCAGTGGGATTTGTTTCAGGTGAGACACCATCCTCTATGTCTAAGGTTTTTATCGATGGATGTAAGAAGATGCTGACAGCCGCACTTATCATTGGTCTGGCAACAGCGATTGGTAATGTTATGAAGGCAGGTCACATCGTAGATACAGTAGTCTATGGTCTGTCAACTCTCTTATCTTATACGCCAAAGATTTTACTGGCACCGGCTATGTATGTTATGAATACACTTACTAATTTTGTAATCGTCTCGGGAAGCGGACAGGCAGCCGCAGTTATGCCGATTATGATTCCGGTTTCAGACCTGGTAGGCGTGACGAGACAGACAAGTGTCTTGGCATTTAACTTCGGTGATGGCTTCTGTAACTATATTCTTCCTCATTCTACCGCACTTATGGGTATCATCAGTGCAGTTAATATTCCATACGACCGTTGGATGAAATTCATGTGGAAGATGTTCCTCATCTGGGCTGCAACAGCCTGCGTTATGATCAGTATCGCACAGGCGATGAACTACGGTCCGATGTAGATCTTATATTCATTAAAATGCATTGAAACAAAATGAGACAAAAATGTGATCCTACATTCTTTGTCTCATTTTTAATTTCTACTTTAGTTGCTATTTTAGAAAATATTTCTTTTTTATTTTTTCTGATTATGATATACTATGAACACTTAGCGAGGTATCTCACGAGCTTAGTGAGAATGCACA
>JAVWRQ010000012.1:0-55314 GCA_036634775.1 Clostridium sp. | reverse complement strand
AGAATTTTCAGGGTTTTACATACTGTTTAATTTTCAAGGTTCTGTGTTGTTTCTGTCGCATCTCTGTATTAAGTAGAAATGCTAACGCAGAAGGAGGGATTTGAACCCTCGCGCCGCTACTAACGGCCTACTCCCTTTCCAGGGGAGCCCCTTCAGCCGCTTGGGTACTTCTGCCGGCTAAAACATTTATATTATATATTCCATCAAGTTATTATTCAGGAAACGGAGAGAGTGGGATTCGAACCCACGCGCCCTTGCGGACAAACGGTTTTCAAGACCGCCTCGTTATGACCACTTCGATATCTCTCCAAAAGGTGCTCTCATATTCTATACTAGATGAGCATTTTTGTCAAGAACTTTTTTCCTCATTTTGGAAATTCTTTTTTGTTCCATCAAGGATTATCTTCTTGTAGCCTACGATAAACGATACGTTTGTGTTGGCGTTTGTTGTCTTCTGTTTCAGCGGCAACGGGGATAATTCTATCATGACTATAAGTTCCTGTCAACTACTTTTTGACATATTTTTGCAATTCTTTTTTCAGGCCTTTTTCAAGCCCATCCCCAATCATTCTTTCCGCTTTCACACCTTGCGATAATTCAATATCGCAGCCGCTATTTCCATATCTTCCGGTGTGGTCACCTTGATATTTTCATAAGAACCCATGGTAAGTTTTACCGGACACGCAGTCATCGTCTCCACTACCATAGCGTCATCGGTGATTCCGTTCTGATATTCTTTCCTGCTCATCAGTTTCTCATACGCCCCATAAATCAGCTCATAGGAAAATGCCTGTGGTGTCTGTATCATCCAAGTATCTGCCCTTTTTGGCGTTGTCTTTGCAAAACCCGCTTCATCCGCAATCTTGATTGTATCCTTTACGGGCATTCCAATAACACACGCACCAAACTGCATCGCATCCGCTCTGCTTTGTTCAATCATATCCTCATCTACAAACGGGCGGGCACCATCGTGAATCAATACATATTCCACGCGATTCGATTCAGAAGTGCATTCCTCTCGTTTTCTTAATACCTTCAGTCCTTCGTAAACCGAGTGGTAACGTTCTTTTCCTCCGGCCACAATCGCCGATACCTTGTGAAATCCGTATGGTTCCACAATCTCGCTTCTGCAATAATCGACCTCATCGATTCCGGTCACCAGGATAATCTCATCCACAGAACTATCTTCAAATGCTTTCAGCGAATAATAAAGAATCGGTTTCCCATCCAGGAGCATGTACTGCTTCTGCACATCGCCCCCCATTCGTTTTCCCTTACCTGCTGCCAAAATGATGGCTGCCGTCCTTATGTTCTTTGCCGTCCTGTTTGTATCTTCCATGTTCTATCGCTCCCCCAGCTTTAAATTAGGGATTGCATTCAAATCCCACCCGGACCGGGTTCCGTTAATATATTCATAATAAGCCGCCGCTCCAATCATCGCTGCGTTATCGGTACAGTAGATAGGGGATGGATGATAAAATGTGATGTTTTCTCTCTTACAGGCTGCTTCCATCTCCTCTCGCAGTGCCGAATTCGATGCCACTCCACCGGCAATCGCCAGTTTGTCGTAGCCATATTCCTTCGTAGCCGCTATCGCTCGGGATACTAATACTTCTACTACTGCATTCTGAAAAGAAGCTGCCAGATCGGGAACATTAATTTCCTCACCTGCCATCTTTGCACTATTGATATGATTAAGAACCGCTGATTTAAGACCACTGAAGCTAAAGTCATAAGGGTTTTCGCCCACTTTGGCTCTGGGGAACTCCATGGCGTGCTTATTACCGCCCTTGGATGCCTGATCCACTTTTGGCCCACCCGGATAACCCAGTCCCACGGCTCTGGCTACTTTATCAAACGCCTCTCCCGCCGCATCATCTCTGGTTCTTCCGATAATCTCAAACTCGCCATAGTCCTTCACGACCACCAGGTGAGTATGCCCTCCCGAGACAATCAGACACATAAATGGCGGTTCCAGTTCCGGGTTCTCGATAAAATTAGCCGATACGTGACCTTCTATATGATGCACGCCAATCAGTGGTTTCTTAGCCGCATAGGCCAGTGCCTTCGCTTCTGCCACGCCCACCAAAAGAGCCCCTACCAGACCAGGGCCGTAAGTCACCGCAATTGCAGTGATATCGCAAAGTTCCATCCCTGCTTCGGACAGTGCACTCTCAATCACCTGATTAATCTTTTCTATATGTTTTCTGGAAGCAATCTCCGGCACTACGCCGCCATATAAGGTATGAAGTGCAATCTGTGAAGAAATTACATTCGATAATACCTGTCGGCCATTCTTCACGACCGAGGCTGCGGTCTCATCGCAAGAGCTTTCAATCGCCAGAATATACACATCTTCGTCTGTTGTATGTTTTTTCATGACATTCTTTCAATCCTTTCTTCCGCCCTAATCCTCATCAAAACCAATTTCTGCCGTCCAACCATCGCGTGCGGTCTTCGTCCTTGGAAAAATCTCCCGCGCCTTATCGAGGAATTCCTCCGGTCGCGTGAGGGATGGACTATAATGAGTCAGCCACATTTCCTTTGGTTCTGCCGTCTTAGCCAGTTTTGCAGCCTCATAAAATGTCATATGTTTATATTCCCTGGCCTTTGCCTCTTTTCCATCTTCCCCATACATGCCTTCGCAAATAAATAAATCGGCATCTTTCGCATATTCCGAAATAATGGGAACCGGTCTTGTATCCGTACAATATACCACTTTAATGCCTCTGCGTTCTGCCCCCATCACCATATCCGGAGTCAGAATGCGCCCACCGTCTTCCACCGTCTCGCCTCGCTGAAGCCGATTCCACAGCTTCTGAGGAATATTCTCCTCCTTCGCCCGATTCACATCGAATCGTCCTTTTCTGGGAATCGAAACAGCATATCCATAACAGACCACATTGTGGTTCACGCGATACGCATCAATCACATACGGTCCAATTCGAAATTTCTCCTGATTTTCTGTCAACTCTATGAAATTAAGTTCAAAAGGAAGTTCCGGCGCAATCATCCGCAGGGCACTGACCACCCGTTCCAAACCTCTGGGGCCAATCATCGTCACCGGCTCCGTCCGTTCTGCATTTCCCATCGTCAGCAACAATCCCGGAAGTCCACTGATATGATCCGCATGATAATGAGTAAAGCAGATAATATCAATGGGTTTAGGACTCCACCCCTTTTCTTTCAACGCAATCTGAGTTCCCTCTCCACAATCTATTAATATATTGCTTCCATCACAACGGGTCATAAGTGCCGTCAGCCACCGATAGGGCAGCGGCATCATTCCGCCTGTGCCAAGCAAACAAATATCTAACATGCAATTCCTCTTTTCTATAAACAGTCTGGACAAATCATAGCATAAAAGGGGGATATGTTGCAAGTAGTGCAGAGAAATCTTCTCACATGAGTTCTGCCTGTTCTTCCACATCCACCGGCAGATTAAACTGAGCAACCAACTCATCATAGCAGTCTTCGCATAAATCAAAATGGTGAACTTCCCCATCTTTTTCCGAGAAATAGTCCCATGTATGATCAAACATAACGGCCCCTTCCCGCAAAATCCCATTCATGACAATTAACTTCTTCCCACACATATTACATAAAACCGTTTCAAGCTGTCTATTCTCCCTGTACTTTCTCATCCTGTTCTACCTTTCTTCTCTCACGTAATTTTTAGATTGATCCACAGCGGAGTGTCTCATATAATAGGAACCTGCTTCTATTATATGAAAAGGAGTACCCACAGTGGACACCCCTACATTATATCTGTTTTATACGTGATTTTAAGTGGCAATTATTTCAAATCTCCCGATTCCACATGATCAGAGCATCTTCCACCGGATGAGTATAATAGTCTCTGCGAACTGCCTCGATCTGAAAACCGTAGGATTTATAAAGGCTCACCGCCGAAAGGTTAGACGCTCTCACTTCCAAAGTAACTGCCATAGTTCGGGAATCTCTGGCATCTGCCACCAAAGTTTCCATTAGATTCCTCGCATATCCCCGCCCACGAAGTTCCGGTCTTACCGCGATACGCATCAGTTCACCTTCCCCGGCAATCACGCGAAAATTACAGTAAGCAGCAATTTCAGATTCAGATTCGGTTTCAGGTTCAATATCCAGAACCCATATCCTGTCCAAAGAATTTTCCAAACACGCTTCCAGAAGTTCCATCGACCACGGTACAGAAAAACATATGGTTTCTAATTCTGCCACAGCAGGCAGATCCCGCTGCTCCATTTTACGAACTTTTATCTCTCTGCCCTCCGTTTATCACAAATGCATTACTCTCTAACAATCACATGTCCTGCTGCCAGCTGAGCCAATTGTCCCTGTTCCTTGGCAATATCATGTTCCTGCTCCGCTTGGGATTTTCTCAAATAATCCGGTTTGTGCTCCATCGCCGTCTCGATTCTGCCTTCGGCAAAATAAACAGCACCCAGTGCTGCCACCGATGCCCCTCTCTGACGATTCACATGCGCAGGAGCGAACTCGTAAGGAACTGCCATCTGCTCTTCGATGATGCTCCGATAAGCCGGCACCCCATCACCCAGAAAGATCACCTTTTCCCCCATCGCATTAAGCTCTGAAACCAGTTCTTCTATCGTAGTGCCCCACTGTTCCTTCACGATCTCAAATCCCCGGGTAAAATGATACAGTCCCGTGTAGACCTGATTTCTTCTGGCATCCATAATCGGACAGATCAGACCTGCCGCACCATAGAGATTATAGGCCATCGCATCCATAGTCGGTATGTGGATCATGGGTTTCTTAAGTGCCAATGCCAATCCTTTGCCTGTTGCCGAGCCAATTCGAAGTCCGGTAAATGACCCCGGTCCCGCCGAAACAGCGATGGCATCCACCGTATTGGGTTCGATCTCCAGCATCCGCATCACCTCATCAATCATGGGAAGAAGCGTCTGTGAATGTGTCTTTTTAAAATTAACCGTATACTCTGCTGTCAGTTCCTCTCCCGTCACCACCGCTACCGATGCCACCAGAGATGAACTCTCTATTCCAAGAATTCTCATTGCTTTTCCTCCACTTGGATTCTGCGGTAATCAAATCCCCGTTCCAAGTCCTTCTCTATCACAACCTCAGTCACCTGCTTGGGCAGGATATCCCGAATCAGATTCGACCACTCAATCAGGCAGACCCCTTCACCATAAAAGTAATCTTCATAACCGATTTCATCCATCTCACTGATATCCCCGATGCGGTACACATCAAAGTGGTATAGCGGCAGACGTCCGTCATCGTACTCTTTAATAATGGTAAAAGTAGGACTGTTGACCGGTTCTTTAATACAAAGTCCCTCGGCAAATCCCTGAGTAAAAACCGTCTTTCCCACTCCCAAATCTCCGTTCAGGCAGTATATCTGTCCGGATTTTGCCCCTTCTCCGACCTTTTTCCCCAGTTCAAATGTCTCTTCCGGGGTAAATGTTTCTGTCACCATATCAAATTCCCCTTCTTTTTTCCTTCGACACATATTGATTAATAGCCGATGTAAATTGAGTTTTTTTATCACCGGTAAGTGCCCAATATGGAAAAAGATAGGCTCTGGAACGATTCAGATACACCACAAAGGTTCCCGGGATTTTTCTGACTTTCACGACTTGGCTCCAACTCACGGTACCTTTTTCCTTGCCCTGCTGTACACGAATCCCATTATAATCCAATTTGTAGTAGATTTCTTTCCCTGCCTGCGGGTCTTTCGTCTGCCGCACTGCCTTCTGATAAATCAAAAATGGCTGACAGACCATAACAAAGACTACACCAATCAGCATGATGGCACGAAATACCCCCGGTTGGGCAGACCAACTGGCAGCTACCACTCCCAATACCAGTATCGTACACGCAACGCTGATGATTCCGGGAATCGTCTGATAAAAATGATACATCGAAAACATAAATATATCTTTTGGCATTAATTTTACACGAAGTTCCATCTGCTACCTCCATTATTTGATCTGTATGTCTTTTACATATGTCCCATATTAATATATGCTTTTTAAAATGTCAATCCGTCCCTCTCCCTCTTGCCATCTCCCATGTATTTCCTGTATACTTAAATCACTACGATAATATAGAAAGAAGGGCACCGAATCCATGAAGAAAATACTGTTATTTACCACCGGCGGTACCATCGCTTCCAAAGAGGGAATGAATGGATTAGAACCGGATATGCACGCCGAAGAATTGCTCTCCTATATGGGCGATTTGACCTCACGCTACGATATCACCTGCCAAGAACTTCTCAGTCTGGACAGTTCCAATATTCAGGCGGAAGAGTGGAAAAAGATTTCGGAAAACATCTATGAAAACATAAAGAAATATGATGGGATCATCGTAACGCATGGTACCGACACCATGGCTTACACCTCTTCCATGATGTCATTCATGTTGCAGAACCTTCCGATTCCCGTTGTATTCACCGGTTCTCAGATGCCCATCGACAACATGCTGACCGATGCCCGCAACAACCTATTCTCCGCCTTTGCAGCAGTAGATGCAGGTATTACCGGCATCTCCCTGGCGTTTAACCGACGGATCATGCGAGGCTGCCGTGCCGTTAAAGTCCGCACATTGGGGTTCGAGGCATTTGAAAGTGTCAATGCGCCTTACCTAGCAGAGATTTTTGCCAATGGCATGCGCAGCTATTCAAAAACCATAACTCACACTCCCACGGCACCCCTGTTAAAAGATAAGATCTGCACCGACGTCTTTCTACTCAAACTCATTCCCAACACGAAGCCGGTTATCTTCGACGTCCTGTCAAAGCTGGGGTACCGCGGAATCGTACTGGAGGCATTCGGCGCCGGCGGGCTACATTTTCTCCGTCGTAATCTTCTGGAAAAACTGGAAGGACTGACCGCAGCCGGCATCTCTGTCGTGGCATGCAGCCAGTGTCTCTATGAGCCCAGCGACTTCTCCATCTACGAAGTAGGAAGACGCCTCTTAGAGTGTGGTGTCATCCCCGGCCGCGACATGACCACCGAAGCCGCCGTGACAAAACTCATGTGGGCACTGGGACAAACCGACGATCCGGAAGAAGTCCGCCGCATCTTTGATACCGACCTGGCGGGAGAAGTCTCACTGTAGATTCTTCATCGTCAGCGCGATTCGCTTCTTCACCGGATCCACACTGATGACTTTCACTTCCACGATATCTCCAACGCTGACCACTTCCAATGGATGTTTAATAAAGCGGTCCGTCATCTGGGAGATGTGTACCAGACCATCCTGATGAACACCGATATCCACAAATGCACCAAAATCAATTACGTTGCGCACGGTGCCCTTTAAAATCATGCCCGGAGCCAGATCTTCCATATCCATGACATCGGTACGGAGAATCGGCTTCGGCATCTCCTCACGGGGATCTCTGGCCGGTTTCTCCAGCTCTTTTACGATATCCTTTAGGGTAATCTCTCCCACACCCAGTTCGGTAGAAAGATGACTGTAGTCTACTGCCTTTTTCCCGATTCCGGCGATCCCTCCTGCTGCCAGTTCTTTCACATCGTACCCCAGAAGTTTCAGAAGTGCTTCTGCTGCCTTATAGCTCTCCGGATGCACGCTGGTTGCGTCCAGCGGATTCTTTCCCCCCTGGATGCGCATGAAACCGGCACATTGCTCATAAGCTTTTGGTCCCAGTTTTGCCACCTTAAGAAGTCCGCTCCGGCTCTTGAACACGCCGTTCTCTTCCCGATAGATCACGATATTCTTAGCAATTGCCTTACTGATTCCCGATATATACTCCAGCAGAGATGCCGATGCCGTATTCAGATCTACCCCGACTTTATTCACACAATCCTCTACCACGCCCTGCAGTGCCTCGCCCAGATTCTTCTGATTCATATCATGCTGGTACTGTCCGACACCGATGGACTGTGGGTCGATTTTTACCAGTTCCGCCAGTGGATCCTGAAGACGTCTGGCAATCGATGCCGCACTCCTCTGCCCTACATCATAGTTAGGAAATTCTTCCGTGGCCAGTTTACTGGCCGAGTAGACCGATGCTCCCGCTTCGTTGACAATGACATATTGGACTTTCTCCGGAATCTCCTTTAAAAGGTCTACGATAATCTGCTCCGATTCTCTGGATGCGGTTCCATTTCCCACGGAAATCAGTGAAATTCCATACTTCTTAATCAACTGTTTTACGATTTTCTTTGATTCTTCTACTTTGTTCTGAGGTGCTGTCGGATAGATGACTACCGTATCCAGTACCTTTCCCGTGCCATCCACTACTGCTAGTTTGCATCCGGTACGAAACGCCGGATCCCATCCCAGGACGACGCGGTCTACGATCGGAGGCTGCATAAGAAGCTGTTCCAGATTCTTTCCAAATACCTTAATCGCGCCCGTCTCCGCTGTCTCTGTCAATCCGCTCCTGATTTCCCGTTCAATAGCCGGCGCAATCAGACGTTTGTAACTGTCCTCGATCACAGCGCGAAGCACCGGAGTCGTAACTCGGTTATCTCGTGTGATCACTTGTTTCTCCAGAAAGCGCAGAATCTTTTCCTCCGGTGCCGATACCTTGACCGTCAGGAACTTTTCTTTTTCACCGCGGTTCAATGCCAGAATCCGATGCCCCGCCGCCTTCTTGATTAACTCGGTATAGCTATAATACATCTCATAGACCGATTCGACCTTGCTGTCCTTTGCTGCCGAGTCCAACAGCCCCTCCTGAAATGTGGCATTTCTGATATACGTGCGGTATTCTGCCGTCTCCGAAATACGCTCTGCCAGGATGTCTTTGGCACCGTCTAATGCGCTCTCTGCCGTCTCCACGCCCTTTTCCACTGAAATGTATTCTTTTGCCGTTTCTATGATCGGTTCTTCGGTCATCTGAAGTGCAATCAGATTTGCCAGCGGTTCCAGCCCCTTGTCACGGGCAATGCTGGCGCGTGTCTTTCGTTTCGGTCTGTACGGAAGGTATAAATCTTCCACGGCAACCAAAGTCGCTGCCTCCAGAATCTTCTTCTCCAGTTCCGGTGTCAGCTTGTCCTGCTCCTTTATGACGCTCAAGACCTGCTCTTTGCGCTCTTCTAAATTTCTAAGATATTTTAACCGCTCATCCAGATTTCTCAAGACCTCATCATCCAGAGAGCCGGTTGCTTCTTTTCTATATCGGGCAATAAACGGAATGGTATTCCCCTCATCGATCAGCTTAATGGTTGCTTCCACCTGACCGCGTCCAATGTGTAATTCCTCTTGCAATGCTTTAATAATGTCCATTCTTATGCCCTCTCAATTCTTATCAGCTGACTGCTTAACTGCATCCCACAGCCTTGTTTATTATACTGGATTTATATGGCAGATGCAAGAAAAACCGACAATTGAACGTATAGACAAGGGCACAAAACCGTGCTACAATCATAAAAGTACAAAAGGAGGATATGATGGAATACTACGACGATAATAACGATAATCATACAGAGATTCAGAATGAAGATAATACAGATAATCAGAGTGAAGATAATCAGGCTCAGGCTCCGCGTCCTGCAAAACAGGTGAACAATATGGCCGTTGTCTCTATGCTATGCGGCATATTTGGTTCTTTGGCACTTTGCTGCTGCATCGCTTTTCCACTCTCGATTATCCTCGGAGTGGCTGCGATCTCCCTATCGATTCTTTCACGAAAAGGGCAGCCATTTACCGGTTATGCCATCACCGGTCTGGTGTTTGGTATCCTGTCACTGGTGTTGGGCGTGGCTGAAGGATTCTATATGATTGCCATCAACTACATGCTTCAAGATCCGAATATGGCACCTGTTTTCGACCAGATTCTGGAACAGTACAACGCGATGCAGACACAGTAGGCAGTATCGAGCAACACATGAATATCGACTATACACATGAATATCGGCTATACACCCGTAAGCCGATCTAGGATACTTAGGATATCGACATGACGGACCAGTAGAAAATAATTCTTTATGACGAAGTTCGCTGCTATGATTAGGATTCCTGCATATAGTATCGGTTTCCACAGTTTTTGAAATATCATTTTCTTCTTCCTGCGATCATAAAACCAGCAGAGAAGAAGAATCGGCAGTACCAAAGCCAGATAAGGCACCAGCGGATGATAGCAGGTGCTTTTTATTATGTCTCCGTGGAGCAGTAAGATCGCCGCCCTCGTGCCCCCGCATCCCGGACAGTAAGCCCCTGTAATAATATGAAAAAGGCAGGGATATCCGCCCTGCCCGACCACTCTAAGCACTTCTGCTAAAATGTTCATCTGCTTACCTTTCCCATCAATCCGCTAATGAAAATGCATCATGTACCACACGCATCGCCCGGTTCGCATCCTCTTCATCAATCAGAACCGTGATTCGAATCTCCGATGTCGCGATCATCCTGATATTAATATTGGCGCTGTAAAGTGCCTCGAACATCTTAGCCGCCACGCCCGGATTACTGGTCATGCCCGCACCAATGATCGATATCTTCGCCACTGTCGTATTACATTCTATCGCTCTGGCCGTCAGCGCATCTCGATTATCATTTAACAGAGTCATCGCCTCCTGCAGATCGGTGCGTGCCACGGTGAATGAAATATCCTTTGTGTTCTCACGTCCCACCGACTGAATGATAATATCCACATTGATTCCATGTCTTGCCAGAAGATTAAACAGACGGAAAGCAATACCCGGCTCATCTAAAACCCCTAAAGCAGAAATTCTTGCTGTATTCTTATCCGCAGCAACGCCGCTAACTAACATCTTCTCCATCTTTACCTTCTCCTTAACGATCGTTCCCTCTGCTCTTGTCAAACTGGAAAGCACAACCAGCTGCACTCCATATCGTTTCGCCATCTCTACGGAGCGATTATTCAGCACCTTGGCTCCCAGAGAAGAGAATTCCAACATCTCATCATAAGATACTTCCTGTAATTTCTTCGCATTCGGGACAATGCGGGGATCGGCGGTATACACGCCATCCACATCCGTATAGATCTCACAGGCATCCGCATGCAGAACTGCCGCCAAAGCAACCGCCGTCGTATCGGAGCCGCCTCTTCCCAGTGTCGTCATATCATCTATTTTATTAATTCCCTGAAATCCGGTGACAATTACGATCTTCCTCGCATCCAATTCGTTCCGGATACGCTCGGTCTCAATCTGCTTTATCTTCGCCTGTCCATAAGAAGAACTGGTATGCATCTTCACCTGCGCCGCATTCAACGAAATCGCCTGCACGCCCAGCGTCTGAATCGCCATGGCCATCAGTGCCACAGAAATCTGTTCACCGGTCACTAGCAGCATATCCATCTCACGTTTAGAAGGTGCCGGCGTAATCTCTTTCGCCTGCTCCAGCAGTCCGTCTGTGGTTTTACCCATAGCCGACAAAACCACTACTACGTCATTTCCCTTTTCGTAATCTTCGATACAGCGCCTTGCCACATTAAAAATCTTCTCTTTATCGGCTACTGAACTGCCTCCGAATTTTTTAACGACTAACATGTATGTCCTCCCGGATGTATAATTTATATTTGTGCACGGATCATCTGGCGAATATCGGTAAATGCCGCTGCTACTTTCTGATACCTGGACTCTGTCATCACGCCTGTGAGTACAGCAAATTCATCCATATCCGGAAGTTCGTAGGATTGGACTGCGCCAAACGCCGCCCTAACATCTGCTTCTTTCTCCTCTTTCTTTCCTGAAAAACGTATAAAATAGCGGAAATCACTTCCATCCATCGGAGTGAGTTTCTGCTGCTCTTTCGTCCATCCAAGCGGTACGTTATTCGTCATGTTCACTGCGGCTTCCATGATATCAGCAACCACTGCGCTGGCGGTGGGAAGTTTTCCGGCACCGCTGCCATAGAACATCAGAGTCCCTACCATGCTGCCATTCACCATAACCGCATTAAACACATCATTGACACTATAAAGCGGATGATCCAGATCTACCATGACCGGACATACAAAGACGGTCACCTTACCATCCTGCATCCGGCTGCTGCCCAGCAGTTTTACCGAAGTACCCATCTGTATCGCATATTTAAAATCAGTATCTGTAATACGGGTAATTCCTTCTGTATATACCTTCTCATAATCCACTTCTTTACCGGTAGCCAGAGCCGTCAGAATCGAAATCTTCCGACAGGTATCATAACCTTCCACATCCGCTTCCGGGTTGCGCTCTGCATAGCCCAGTTCCTGCGCCTTCTTAAGTGCTTCCTCGAACGTCTGGCCTTCGCGGTTCATCTTCGTCAGGATGTAGTTTGTGGTACCATTCAAAATACCGCTTATCTCCACGATCTTCTCACCTGCCAGAGACTGGCTGAGGGGACGAATAATCGGAATGCCACCGCCTACGCTGGCTTCAAATAGAAAGTTGATTTTCTTATCTCTGGCAATCTGAAGAAGCTCTGTGCCATGTGCCGCCACGAGAGCTTTGTTCGATGTCACCACGTGTTTTCCCGCTAATAGGCATGCCTTGGCAAATGCATAAGCCGGATTGACACCACCCATCGCTTCCACTACGATCCCTACTTCTTCGTCTTTTTCTATAATCGAAAAATCATGGACAATCTGCGCCTCGTGAGGATCTCTCGGATATTCACGCAAATCCAGAATGTACTTCACCCCGATGTCCTGGCCTGTCTTCTTCTTGATTATCTCTTTATTCGTGTCCAGCACTTCCACAACGCCGGAACCGATCGTTCCATATCCCATAACTGCAACTTGAATCATACGTTTACTCCCTGGCTATTATTTTGACATAGTGTATTCCCTTATTTGCTTCCATCTCTTCTACCATGTGGGATATATTCCCCGTATCCGGCCGAACCTCCACGCTCAGCGTCAGCGACGCCACACTGTTGACCGGTATACTCTGGTGAATCGTCAGGATATTGGCTTTGTATACTGCCACTATATGTAAAATATCCGACAAAAGTCCCTGTTCATCGTTCATCTGCAGCATCAGCGTAATCGTCTTTCCCTTAGAATTGTCATAAAATGGAAAAATGTCATCCTTGTACTTATAAAAAGAACTCCTGCTGATTCCCACTCGGTCCGTGGCCTTTTGAATCGTAATGGCACGCTCCGAATCAATCAGTTTCTTCGCTTCCACTACTTTTAGCAGAACTTCCGGCACTGCCTTCTGCTTTAGAACAAAATATTTGGTCTGTCCCTCCATCATTTTCCCCCATGCGTTTTGTTTGTTTGACAAAAACATTTGTACTCACTGGGAAGATATTACCATACTTTAAAAGACCATGCAATAGTTATGTATCAGTTTAGCTCAAAATATGGGATTTTGCAAATAATTTTTTACCTTTTCACGTAATAAAGAGCCTGCTTCGCAGACTCTCTATACGATACTTATTAATTTTTTAAATTGATCCATCTCAGATAGGCACTGATAAACAAATCAATGTCGCCATCCATCACCGCATTCACATTACCGCTTTCTGCATTGGTACGATGGTCTTTTACCATGGTATAAGGCTGCATAATGTAAGAACGGATCTGATTGCCAAAATTGATTCCTTTCACATCCCCACGGATATCGGAAATCTTATCGGCGTTCTCCTGCTGTTTCAACAAGAAGAGTTTCGCTTTCAGCATCTGCATCGCCTTGTCCTTATTCTGGAACTGGGAGCGCTCATTCTGGCACTGAACCACCGTATTCGTCGGAAGATGGGTGATTCGAATCGCAGAAGATGTCTTGTTAATATGCTGTCCGCCGGCACCGCTGGAACGGTATGTGTCAATTCGCAGATCATCCGCATTAATCTCCACATCTAAGTCCTCTTCAATATCCGGCATCACATCGCAGGATACGAACGAGGTCTGACGTTTGCCCGCCGCGTTAAACGGTGAAATACGAACCAGACGGTGAACCCCTTTCTCTGATTTCAGATAACCAAAGGCGTTTTCTCCATTAATCTGCAGTGTGATTGACTTGATGCCTGCCTCATCTCCATCCAGGAAATCCAGCACTTCCGTGCTAAACCCCTTCCGGTCTGCCCATCTCTGATACAGACGATACAGAATGCTGCACCAGTCACAGGCCTCTGTGCCGCCGGCTCCCGCATTTAACTTCAGAATCGCACTGCAGTTATCATACTCACCGGACAGCAGCGTCTGAATCCGTATCTTCTCCAGCTGCTCCACAAATTCATCCAGCATCTCCTGAATCTCCGGAATGACCGATGCGTCATCTTCCTCATAGCCCATCTCGATCATCGTCTTAATGTCATCGTTCTGCTGTTCCAGATCCCGATACGTAGCTACAATATCTTTTAAATTCTTCGCTTCTCTTACCATCTTGGTGGACTGTTCCGCATTCTCCCAGAACCCCGGTTCCTCCATGGATTTGTCTAACTCATCAATTCGCTTTACCTTATTATCCAGGTCAAAGTGAATCCCTCACTTCCACTAAAGTCGTCTCGTACGTTGATAATGTATATTTAAATTGGTCTAACTCAACCATAGCTTCACCCACTCTCTTTATTTTAATTGCTTATACTCTGTTAATTCAATCCATTCATCAGCTTTCTTCCGCAGCACTGTTTAAACTTCTTACCCGATCCACATGGACATGGATCATTTGGATATATCTTCTGCACTTCACGGCGTTTTGGTGCTTGAACCGAGCTGTCGTCCTTATTCGTGCCGGTGACCTTTGCTGCCGGTTCACGCTCTACTTTCTGCTCTACGCGGATATGGCAGAGTACGCGGATGGTATCTTCCTCTATCGCCGAAGTCATGCCATCAAACATCTCATATCCACTCATCTTATACTCAATCAGAGGATCTCTCTGACCATATGCCTGAAGACCGATTCCCTCGCGTAGCTGATCCATATCATCAATATGAGCCATCCACTTCGCATCGATTACCTTCAGAAGAATCACGCGCTCCAACTCACGGATCTGCTCTCCATCCGGGAATTCAGCTTCTTTCATCTCGTAGTACTTAATCGCTGCTTCTTTCAGCATGTGCTTTAATTCATTCTTCTTCATGCCCATCTGGTCTTCCGTCAGGCTGAGCGGTTCCAGAGGAATAATCGGAAGCAATAACGTATCCAGTTCGGTCAGATCCCACTGTTCCGGACCCTGCTCCTCAGAAATGGCCATATCTACAGCATTTTCCACAATATCGGTGAGCATCTTCATGACTACGGTACGCATGCTCTCACCGTTCAGTACATGGCGGCGTTCATCATAAATCACTTCACGCTGTTCATTCATGACCTCATCGTACTTTAACAGGTTCTCACGAATACCATAGTTGTTCGTCTCGATCTTCATCTGGGCTTTCTCAATTGCATTAGAAAGCATCTTGTGTTCAATCTGTTCGTTCTCCGGAACACCCAGTGCACTGAACATGCTTACCAGTTTCTCTGAGCCAAAGAGACGCATCAAATCATCTTCCAGTGAAATATAGAAACGGGATTCGCCCGGGTCACCCTGACGACCGGAACGGCCACGCAGCTGATTATCGATACGTCTGGATTCATGACGCTCTGTACCGATGATGCGCAAACCGCCCAACGACCTGGCTTCCTCATCCAGTTTAATATCCGTACCACGACCTGCCATGTTCGTCGCAATCGTAACGGCACCGTGCACACCGGCATCTGCTACGATCTCAGCCTCCAGCTCATGGAACTTGGCGTTCAATACCTTATGGGGAACACCTTTTCTGGTCAGCATCTTGCTGAGCAGTTCTGAAGTCTCGATCGTAATCGTACCCACCAGAACCGGCTGTCCTTTCTCATGACACTCCACTACTTCTTCCACAACTGCATGGAATTTCTCTTTCTTGGTCTTATACACCGCGTCGTTATTATCGATACGGATCACCGGCTGATTCGTGGGAATCACAATAACATCCATGTTATAAATGTTACGGAACTCCTTCTCCTCGGTCTGTGCCGTACCGGTCATACCGGATTTCTTCTTGAACTTGTTAAAGAAGTTCTGAAATGTAATCGTAGCCAATGTCTTACTCTCACGGCGTACATGTACATGTTCTTTCGCTTCGATTGCCTGATGCAGACCGTCAGAATAACGGCGTCCGGGCATAATACGTCCCGTAAATTCATCTACGATCAGAACTTCGTCATCTTTTACCACATAATCTTTATCGCGGAACATCAGGTTATTAGCACGCAGTGCTAATATGATGTTATGCTGCACTTCCAGATTCTCCGGATCTGCCAGGTTCTCTATATGGAAGTAATCCTCCACTTTCTTGACACCGTCTGCAGTCAGGTTCACAACTTTATCTTTTTCATTTACAACAAAGTCGCCGCTTTCCTCTATCTCTTCACCCATGATAGCGGAAATCTTCGTAAATTCTGCCGATTCCTCACCGCGAACCAACTGGCGTGCCAGAATGTCGCAAACCTCATACAGTTTTGTGGACTTGCCGCTCTGGCCGGATATAATCAGAGGAGTTCTGGCCTCATCAATCAAAACGGAATCGACCTCATCGATAATCGCATAGTCTAAGTCACGCAGAACCATCTGTTCCTTATATATAGCCATGTTGTCACGCAGATAATCAAAACCCAGTTCGTTATTCGTAACATAGGTAATGTCGCAGCGATATGCGTCTCTGCGCTCATCCGGTGTCATAGCGTTCAGTACTACACCGACGCTCATGCCCAAGAACCGATGAACCTCGCCCATCCACTCCGCATCACGCTTCGCTAAATAGTCGTTGACCGTAACAATAAATACGCCCTTGCCGGTCAGTGCATTCAGATAGGCCGGAGCAGTAGACACAAGGGTCTTACCTTCACCGGTCTTCATCTCTGCGATACGACCCTGATGCAATACGATACCACCAATCAGCTGTACCGGATAGTGTTCCATATTAAGAACACGTCTGGAGGCCTCTCTCACCGTAGCAAATGCCTCCGGGAGAATGTCATCCACGGTCTCGCCGTTTGCAAGGCGCTCTCTGAACTTTACGGTATTATCTCTTAACTCTTCATCGGTCAGTTTCATCATGTCGGGTCTTAAACCATCGATTTTATCCACGATCGGGTAAATCAGTTTTAACTCCCTCTCGCTGTGAGTTCCGAATACTTTCTCTATCAAATTCATGTTTTAATCTCCTACTTTATACTATTATAATATCTCATCCTATTAATAAATGAAACACTTTCAGTTGTACAATCTTATATATTCTATCACCAACCGGAATTTTATTCAACGACTTCATAAATAATTTACATTTTAGACACATATAGACTATATATAGAACACAGGCAGAATCGGATCAAAATAAAATAGCGGCGGTTTTAGCAAGGATTTTAAGTGACATAATTAGATAATTATGGTAAACCTAGCAAGTTGCACAAAATACATGTTCTGTTTTTGACTTGTCCACATTATCCACATCTTTTTATAACGAATTGTTGATAAGTTATGCACATCCAACTTTGTCCAATTTTGGGGATATAGCAGTTATGCACCGAGTTATCCACATTATCCACAAGTTTTTACCACGATTCTTCCCCTTTCACCATCCGGCGCTAAAAAAAATGAATTTTGTACATAAGTCCTAAACTTTCATATTTCGACAAAAAGTACAAGGATTAGACTTGACAAATTAAACTCCAATATAGGCATTTTTTTATATTAGCATTTTGTCCCAATTAAGACTTTTTATGAAAATTTTGTATTAATTGTCTTAACAATTTTACATATATAATTGAATTATTCCGATATAAGTGGTATACTATATCTATCCCAAGAAAAAAGGAGCGATGCTTATGCGTTACAAAATTACCGGAAGAAACATTGAGATCACCGCAGGGTTAAAAGCAGCAGTAGAGGAGAAGATTGGAAAGCTAGAGCGTTATTTCAATCAGGATGCGGAGGCAATCATCACCTTGAGTGTGACAAAGGAACGTCAGAAAATCGAAGTTACGATTCCAGTGAAGGGTCACATCATCCGCGCCGAGCAGGAAAGCAATGACATGTATGTATCGATTGATCTGGTAGAGGAGATCATTGAGCGTCAGCTCAAAAAATATAAAAACAAAATTGTTGACAAGAAGCAGGCCGCTATGGCTTTCTCCGATCTCTTTATCCAAGCAGATTATGACGGCGATGATGAGATACGGATTGCCAAGGTAAAGAAGTTCGCCATGAAACCCATGGACGCGGAAGAAGCCTGTATCCAGATGGAACTGTCCGGTCACAATTTTTATGTGTTCCTGAACTCAGACACCGAGCAGGTCAATGTCGTATATAAGAGAAAAGGCGATTCATACGGATTGATTGAACCTGAATTCTAGGTAGCGATACAGAAGTATAACAAGACAACTTAATATTAATATAAGATAAAGTAAGATTATATGATAAAAGATGCTGGAGAATATTCGCAGGGCAAGTGCCTGCCTGATTCTACAGCATCTTTTTGAGATTACATCAGTCTAAATCAAACATCGTTCGCATAACAAGTCTTATCTCCGCATGGATCGCATTCGTTTTGGGATGTGCCGCTGGCATTTCGTCCTCGCTTAATGCATCCGCTACTGCGATGACCAGCGTTCTTCCATCTAATGCCATTTGGTTCATGCCCTCGCTTCCAAAAGGTATCACCAGTTCATACCACGGACCGGAATCCTGAGTCAGTCCGGCGTCCGATTCCCCCTCGGGAGTCAGTTCGATCGGACATGCCATCATTTGCATTCCCTCCGGCAATTGATAGGAACCATTCGGTAACAAATCGATCTTGATCGGTTCGGTGCTGCCGCCTGTCTCTGCCGGAGTCTTTAATCCCAGAAGGATTGGAGTCGTCTCTTGTGCTCCGACTTCGTTCTTCTGAATACGAAACCGAATATTCAACGAACTTTCATATTCATCATAATAACATACATATTGATTATTCTTCCCCACCGCTTCCGAACGGCTGATGTTAGAAACAGGACCCACCGCTTTCACCACGGCTTCGCAGATATTCTGCTTCTGATTCACCGGAGTGCCGGACAGAGCCGCATAAATCGTATTGATGAACAATTTCATCTCCGAATCGGGAATCAGTGGCCTATCCTGATTTGCCTCACCCGCTGTATCGTGTAACGAAAAACCGGTGTAGTACATCTTTCCTTTCGAATATAGGTAATAGTTGTTTCCTGCATCCTTACGTGTCACTTCAAAATACTTAGAAGAAGACTTAGACGCTGCATCTTTACCCGCCAAAGTATACCATACCGTCACATCGTCGATTTTACCTTCTCCTAAATCCCGCTCCAAATCTAATTGGTAATAGGGCGTATGATTGGTCAGAATCGGAACCTTTGTTTCCGACGTATTCTTCATGTTACCGATTTCAAATGGATAGTGAGCGATAATTCCATCGTTGAACCGTTCGATCACATCCGTGCGAGGTTTTGTTCCCAGTGCCAGTTCGGAATCAGCATAAATTGAATGAGTATTGACGCGTGAATCCACCTTTGTTCCCGGAGAGTTCGGCATATATGCATACTCCAAGAGTGCTCCATCGGTAAAGCCCTGGATTTCTATCTTTTTACCATAGCGTCGGCTGCTGCCTTTGTCACGTTTCTCTTCCGGCTTTATATCGGTTGTCACTGCAAAACGATCCATGCCCAGGGTGTAGCGCAGCGATTGTGTCGCCATGTAGTTCCAGACATTTTTCCCGGTGTACAAGAAAGGACGTCCGGTCGTATTGTTCCGGATCGACACTACATTTCCCAGTGCATAAGCATTTTTTCCGGTAGGTACACTTACCGGAGTGAAATAGTTGTTTGAGTTTACATAAGATATAAAATCATTGGTGAAAATAATCGGACACTTATATTCCTCTGCATATTTCTTTAAGACATCAGCTGCCTCTTTTTCTATATCCGGTGTATCGAAAACATCGGGTGTATTAAAATCGGTACCTGCGATAATCAAATCATAGTTTGCTTTTAAGGTTTCTGCAGTCATTGTCTTACTCTTGCACTTATCCTGAAAATCCCCTTCAGACATTGACTCAAATCCGGTATTATCCCATGCAAATACATACTCCCCTGACTCTCCTGCAAGTGTATTTGCCTCCGTGATCAACCGTTTAAACTGGCTATTCTGAGACAGCGGCTTTCCTCCGACCGTGGCAGAGAAAGGCGTAATTTGGAGAATTCGCACCTGTTTTGATCGATGCAGTTCCGGACGCATATATCCGGTCCAAGAGCCGCGCAACTTGTTCTCTTTATTCTTTGTCGAAACAAGAACCCGGAACTCACAGAATTCTTCTATGGCCTCCACCGGCTCCGGGGTTGTAAAGCGCCCCTCTATCTCTGTCTCTAAACCATCTTTCTCAACTTGATAAATTGTATCCTTATCCTCGGGTGGAAACTCATAGGTATACACTTTATCTTCTTTAATCGTCCCTGTAGCATTTCCCTTTTTATCCGGTTTCTGATTTTTCACCGTTTCATCGAAAATTCCGTCGCCATTTCGGTCAAAAATCACCTTCATCACGGTATTGTCTATACGGTCTCCCTGAGGTATTGTGATATCATAGTCAAATGATACGATATTGGACTTTCCAAGTCCACTTAGTTCTTCTCCGACTGCACCCATGGGGACAATCGTGGAAATAACATCTCCGGCTTCATTGGTCATGGTTTCGGTATCGCTTATTTCAATAGAGGGTTTAAAACTCTTTTTTAGAGAAATGGACTGTTTTTTGTTTTTCACTTTATCTAAATCATACTGTTTGTCTAAAATGGTGTTTACTTCAATTGTTTTTTTAGAATCATAATATCTCCGCTCATCTGCCATGCCGCAAAGAGCAAAGTATAGGCGGGAATCCTGCGATGGATCAGGTGCCTTACTGTCTCCCATTATTTCCCATAGATTAAAATCTCGAATCTGTCCTTCTGCCTCCCTCCTGACATCCGGGTCTACCACCACCGGCTGCCCGGAATTCACGAATTCTGCCAACTGCTCCTGCATATTTCGATTCAAATCATTCCCACTAAATCGAGCCCTACTCACCGCATCATTCAACGAGTCTAACTTCAATGCCACCTCTACGTTCTTAAGGAAATAGTCCTTCGGCGGACCCCAAAGGTTTAAAGGAGGGGTTGTCAATTGATTAAACTTCGCCTCGGTTGTATGATCATTTGCTAAGAGTCCATTGATTAAAGTTTGAGGCACCACGGCATCTCCAATGGTTCCAATATGAGTATATATCTTTGTAGCCTGACCACTGCCCTTACGGAACAGATCTACATTGTCACCGATTAGTATGGCATCATATTCCGCTACCAGATCTACCGTCATACCGTTGAGACGATTAGGCGTTGCATAGGTAACTGATATGTCTTCTTCTGATACCCCCATCGCCCGTGCCAAAATAGTTAGGTTATCCGGGTTTGCCGAAAGCCAGTAATGATTGCAAGGTTCGATTTCCAGTACCTTCACATCCCCCTCATCCTCATCCTCTTCGCCCGGGTCACTGCCCGGATAATGATTATTAAAATTGATGATTGTTTTTATATTCGTCAGACTTGCTGCATCGCAGAAAGAACCCGATGGTTGATTATAGATAAGAACATTCCTTTTTTGAGCAGGAATATAATTTTGCTCCGATCTTAAAGAATTTTTATCCTTCTTATCATGATCGGTTATCACCGTAGGAATCTTCTTCCACTTTAAAGTGGCCAGATTTTCATCGGACCAATCACTCGTTTTCGGTTTATTGCCTTGACAGATTTCCCCATTTTGATCGATGTATTTTCCTTCTGCCTTTCCTTGGAATACTTGTTTGAAATTGTGGGGATTATCCGCATAATTAAGCATCTGATAAAACTTGTACAGATTGTTATCTGTATTAGTTTTACGCATTATGCGTGCATCGATGGAAACTGCCATCTTATCTTCCAGCACCCGTTTATACAGTGCCAGTGCCTGCGCATAAGATATATCTCCGGGCTGATTCGCTCCATTTGAATTGAAGCTAGTTACCAAACTCATTGGCTTCCCATGCTTCCCATTAATTGCATCATACAGTTCTTTATATGCATCGGACTGTATTCCACCACCAATGTGCAGGTAATGAATTTTCTTGCCTGACTCTACGAGTTTCGCCAATCCCCCCGGTGTTACCGCTCGATATTCGACCGCGTAAGTACTATCAAACGCCTTTAGTGCGTTTTTATTTTCCTCTGTATGCAAGTTTGCGTAAGGAGAAATAGACGCGTTATACGTGCCTACACCCAGTACATAAAGTTTAAAGAGCTGGTTGCTTTCAACTACCTCCTTCGTGTTTGCTGCTGTAAGTGGCTCACATCCGCTAAACACCGTACTGTTTTCCCAATAAAGAAAGTTCTTCCACTTCTCGTCGTCTTTATGCGATTGAACCACAAGATTTTTCATTGCACTCCGAGTAGTATTTTCCCACCCTAGCAGGTACATACCCAGCATCGCCTGGCTTGTATCCGGCACTACCTCCACCACATTAAATGTAAGTCTTGATGTGGTGGGATCCTTTTCCATATCGTACTTCGGTCCCGCCTGTACTGTCTTTCTTCCATTTCCCCATGCGAATCCACCTGCCAACAGACCAAGTACGATACCAATCAGCAGTATCTTCCAAGGAATATTCAGTTTTTTATTCTTTTTTTCTGCTCTGATTTCCATGGTCTTCCTCCTGCCGGTCTCGTGCCTGTCTGTCCGGTGCATTACCACCGCAGAAATCCAATCGGATTTCTCGGTGTGACACCGGAATTCACCTGATAATCTTTACCATTTGAACTGCTTAATGTAAGCACATAATTCAATGTGATTTTCTGCTTTGCTGCATAAAAGTTACCATCACCGATCTTATCTATTTCCTCTAACTTTGGTGAAATAGAAAAATCCAAAGATTTTATCTTATCGCTGATCAAAAACTCCCTTGCATCACTTTGATTGCCCTGTTCCAGTGCTTTTTTCACTTCCTCGGATGTCAACGCCCCCACTTCAACCGGTTTTCCGTTTGCGTCATGGTCACTGCCATCGGGAACGTAAACCACGATACGGCTATTCTGATACATACAGTGTGTCTGTTTATTAAGCCAGAGAATTTCTCCCATATACTTCTTGCTGTTCGCTTCCGAAGTAATCGTACCGGTGAATAAGAATACGCCGTCTGCCGTATCATCAAAGTAAATATTCTGCGCATTCATCACCACGCTGTCGATTCGGCGGCTGACCGTCTGGCTTTCCGTCTGCATATCGGCAGACGTAATTGTAGTTCGATACATTCGGAGGGAGGACGCCAGAAGAGATGCGACCATCAGACCCACAACAATCAAAATCGACATGCCAATCACTAATTCAATTAATGTCACACCACGATTGGAGTGAACTTCATCTGCTGCCCGCTTCATCTGCTGCCTCCCTTCTCTTTATTGTTCCGCCTCGCAGCGTCCGCTTTGCGCGTAAACTTTGATTTCTCTCGTCTTTCCCGCACCGGTAATCGCGAATTTACCCGCGCCTTCCAGGCACGCTCCCGTATCCCGGTTAAATCTCCAGACAAATATCGTTCGCTGTCCATCCACCGGTTCGGAATCCACCGCACCTTCATTCGTACCATCCGTCATTTTCACATAACGGACTGCACCCACATGACCGAATGGTATCGCACCGGTCTGTTCCGTCCACATCAGTTTTCCCTCTGCATCCGGCTCCTTTTTCTCCTGAATACAGTAATACTCCCGCTCCCTTTCATACATGACCAATCGCCACTCACCGGCCTTTGCCATCGAAATCGTTCGCATCAGTGTAATCTGTGTACAGAGTTCCCGTGTATATCGATCCACTTCTTTTCGTCTTCCGATCTGTGGGTTGACAAAAAGCAACGTACTTAATACCCCCACGACCGCGATGACGACCATTAATTCAATCAGTGAAAATCCCGCGTTTTTACTTTCCCTTTTCATCTGTCGCCTCCTGCTCCCGTCCGCTTCGGCTCCAGTTTTCTCTGATAACAAAATCCTCATAGTGATTTAGTACGTTAGATGCTACATCACTGTAATCGTAAAAATAAGGGGCTATCTCTGCATCCGATAGCAGTGGTTCATAGGTCTGTGCATCAGCAGTAAGTGTAATATCGCCATTTATCGTAATTCTTCCCTGAGCCATGATCAGACCGTTAAATGTTCCGGTGCCGGTTATCGTTACATCGCCGCCGGATACGATCAAACCGCCCGGCATCTCTTCGCTTCCCTTTTTTGAATTTGAAGATACCGTTGCCGCATTTCCTGTAAGATTTACATTCACATTATCACCGGATAAGAATACGGCACATCCGTCTTTTTCCTTGTAAAGTTCCGTTTGCTTCAGTTTCTTCAGCTCGCTGATTTTTACATAGTTTCCCATCGGCAAAAGATTCGCACCACCATCGCCCAATGTTTCTCGTTTCCCGGTCACCTTCATGGTCTCCGCCAGATTCTTTTTTATATGATCAAACGAAAGGCGCAGGTTGTTTTCAAATTCCACCCATTTCAGTGTTGTACCTAATTCGTCCCCCTGATTCTCCGTTTTATTCTGTCTGGTATGCAGTAGCTGAAATAAAGGTTTTTCTTCCCCCTGATTCCACACTTGATAGAGGGAACCGGAAGTAAGCACACGACCATTGTCATTGATAAATACCCCGCTGTCACTGCCGTTACCGGATTCCTTTGTTCCGGTCATACTGCTCTTGGTAAGCAGTGATTCAAATGAATCTGCCTGCTCGTTCAGATATCGTTCGAAATATTCGGAGCGTTCTGCATCCGAAGTAAAATTATAGTATACATAGATTTTCCCATTCAGTGTCACTAAACATGCCGGCGTTGCCGTATCATCCGGATTGATCATTCCGGTTTTTCCGCTGTCTCCTGCCTGATCTCGTGTCACCTCGTAGGTTCCCTTTTTCTCATCTACGCCCGCCGTACCGGCCGGGAGGGATACTCCGATCGTTATTTTCTTAGATTCCGGTGGAAATAAGATTGGGTTGGAGGAAGCTGCCTCCGTACGCCCCCCCTCCGGTGTCACATGCAGATAACGTTCCGGTATCAGATACATCGTCTGCGTGGCTCGAACTGCCAGTGACTCTCCCATCGGATAAACATATTGAGAATCCCCGGCTTTTGTATTGAAACGCAGATAGGCTCTTCCGGCCAACATAAGCGAATCCAGACCAGTCAGATCCACTCGGCTGTTTTTGCCATTTAACAAGATAGCACTGCTGCGATCCTTGGTTTCTGTCTTTCCATTATTTCCTTCATTTCCATAGCCATAATAACTGCCATCCAGTGTTACACGATTGTCATTATTCTTCAGTGTCATATCATCCAATACATAAAATTCCGCATTCTTGGAAGTCAGTTCTGCACCCGAGTCTAATACGATTCCATCTGCCCATACACGACTCGTACCGTCTGCTTCTATATCCGGACCAATGGTAAGACTGCCGCCTTTTTGTTTTACCGAGATGTCTCCTGCTGCCGTCAGCAGAGAAGTATTCGCTTCCACTTCTGCTTTGTCGATCGTCACGCCGCCCCCATAGATATTGCCATTTAAGCGAATGCTACTTGATAACTCCCCTTCCGAGTGAATCGAGATTTCCCGATTCGCTGCCATAACATAATCCTGCAGTGCCTCTCCTCCATTGGCAAATTGCACATAAGGCACATCAATTTTAAGATCCACCGTCAGTGCCGATTCGATATTTGTCTTCGGATCTACATAAGTCAGGCATATATCATTTAGCATCAGACCACTGTAAATATCCGTAATACTCCATTTTTTTGTTTGATCCTTTTGAAAAATGACCTCTCCCACGGTTACGGAGAAATTCGAGCCGCCCGCTTCCTCTTTTGTCAGGGTCGGAGAAAAATCCTTTAATATCTTTGATACCTCTGTAAGATCGGATTCCCCACCACCGGGCAGCGGAATCTGTAGTTGTGTGGTCAATGCATCCATGAACTGTTTTTTTAGTTTTTCGTTCGCCTTTTCATTAGCATCTTCTTCCACATCAATCGTATCACTGTCTATTTTATACAGTTCCCCCAGCACCGACGCATATTCTACCTTTAATATCTCCGAAGATATCCTCCCCGTCTGTGCATATATTTCATCCAAAGCCGTCTCCAGATAGTAGAAATTCTTATCCGAATCGCGGTTCACCCCTCGCATCTTGATATTGACCAACGCAGTACTCATGGACATCGCGCCTAAAATAGCGATCAATGAGATAATGGTCAGCACCATAATCATCGCCGAACCTTTGTTGTTCATCTTTCTTCCTGACCTGTGCCGTTCCATTCTCTCACTTCCTCTCTACTCCGACTTCGTCGATTCTAATTTCAGTACTTCGTTTCCCTGCTTAGGAACACTCCCACCACCGCCATCATTTCCATAATCCGCTTCATACACAGTTACGGTCAAATGATACAGTCGTTTCTTCGCTTCGGACAAGGATACCGGTTTATCCTCCGCTAAATTCGTATATAGCTCTACCGCTCCGGTTCCATCGCAGGATACCAATATATATTCGCTTCTCGAACGTCCTTCCGGTGAAGCCGCCACCACATAGACTTCATAAGTTTTTTCCGTATTTACTGTTATATAGATCTTCTCAAAGTTTACAACCCCGTTTGGAGGGAGAAACAGGTAAATTCGATTGACCGGATTGCCGCTCTTCTCATTCACCACAATCTGTTTTTTATACGGTGGAAGCGGTGAAAGCAACGTCTTCTCAGGTGCCTTTTCCGAATCCACGGTGTAGATCGTGCGGGGTCTTACAATCAGCTTTTGCTTTCCTGCATCTCCGGAAGTGGCAGTTTCAGACAAATCTACCTGTAGATATTTCTTGATATCGGTTTCTTTATATATGGGTTCCGACTCCCCACTGGCGTCTTCACCGGTGCCTGCCGCTGCATCTGTGCTCTCCGTTTCCTCCGGATTCACTTTCAGCAACAATTCTTCCATATGAATGGTATCATCTTTCGTCAATACCGCCGGATCGATGACTGCATTTTGAAAGCTACTCACATCTACGATATTCGGCATTTGATAGCGATTGATTGAATAGGAAGTATCCGATTTGCCCGAATCCTCTGCACTGTATTTCTCTGCATCGACTTCTGCACAAATCAGATAATCCGCTTTCTTTCCGTCTTTTCCATACTCCCGTGTCAAACGATATCCCTGCCTGGTCGAAAGCGTATCATAGTGGTATTCCGTTCCGGCGATAACCACCGTGCCACTGGAATTGGTTTTCGCTTCTGCGTCCAGTTCTTCCAAAGAATAGCCTTTTAATTCCTCCATCGTCTTCTTCGCCGCATTCTGAATCTGTTCCTCTTGGCTCGCTTTTAAATCAATTCTGCCTCCAACCACAAAGGGTTGAAAAAGCACGGCCGCCATAACAGAAAGAACGGCAATCGCGATCATAAGTTCAATCAGCGTAAATCCTCGGTTCTCTTTCATCATGGCTTCCGTGCCCCTTTCCATTGCCAAATCCGCATATATTAATTCAGGATTTCTACATTTCCCTTCTGACTTTCTACGGTAAAACGCGGTTTCGTACGGTCGTCACCCGCCACTGCGATTCGCAGCTGCTTTGTCGTCTGGTTATCTACCTTCACCTTTACGCCGTTCCGATCTTCCGCTCCCATACGTGGAGAACTGAGTACATAGATGTCCAGTGTATCCCCGGTCACATCGTAGAGAACATGAGGTCTGTCATCGCCCAGCGTATAGGTCAGACTGTATGCACCGTCCGCTTCCTGTGCCACGATAGAAAGTGTCTCCTCTTCATTCTTCCCGGATGTCACTTTCTCCTCATCATCTACCCCTGCAACTACTTTTGCCATCACATCAGATGCCGATGGATACAGCATCACATAGCAGTCATAATCCTTTTTAATTGCCTCTGCTTGTTCCGCTTTTCCGCCATTGTAAGCAAGTGCTGTACCTGATTTAAAGATATTATCCGTACCCAGGGGAACCGTAATCTTCGGTTCTTCTGATATCCGGTCTTCTCCCTTTATCGCATATTGGTTAAATGTCACGGTAGCGGCTACATTGCCCGACACGGCATCAAATGTAGCACTCACCTCGGGAATCGTGCTCTTATCCTGATGGGAAAATACATAATCCATAAAGTCTTTCCACTGGCTGTATTCCAGCGTCACCGGAATCTGAATACCGGCCTTGACCAGGGTATACGGAATCGTATTTCCCTGCTCCGTAGACTGAAAACTGTAGATTTCTTCCTCATCTGTGTAGGATACCGAAACAATCTGCGTGTTAAAGTGTTCTTCCAGTCCCGTCACGAACAAAATCTGCTCCACCTGTGAGATACCCGCCGGATATTGTGCCAACAACATACGGTAAGCATCGTTATTATTCTTTGTATCATTCAGATATTCGTCTTTTTTCTCCAGAACCCTCATCCGCTCGTCATACTCGCTTTGAAGTTCCGTTCTTTGAACCGTAAGCTCCGCGGTCTTCTTATTAATCAGTTTGACTCCACCAAACCACGACACTGCCACCATCCCCAGGGAAAGTGCCAAAAATACTAATTCCTTATCTCGAGATGTCATCCTCATTGTACCGCCACCCCGCTTTCCGAATCGGTCATATCTTCCGGATTCGCCGGTGTATCTGCCACCGTCTCAGCTTCTGCTTTTACACCGCTTGGCAGGAGTTCATCTTCATGTGTCAGCTTACAGGTAACAGAAAATGATACCGTCTCCTGCGCTCCTTCGAAGGAACTGGACAGTCCGTTGACCTTCACCTCTGATACATTGGCTATGGTATTCAGCTGCATAATCAACTTTGCCACCGTTTTCTTGCTGTCTGCCAATGCACTGAAACTGACTTCGCCCTCATTACAGGAAAAACTGCTGATGGATATATTACTGGGGCGCAGCTGCTCAAATATACGGATAAAATTCCCCAGTCCGGCGTTCTTCGTCCTCGCTGTAGTCTGCACGGTCTGCACGTCGCCGTATCGAAGAACGGACTGTCTGTAATTATCTAAAATTGGTTTGACATCCTCCGTCACCATCAGTCGGTTCTTTAAATCCAGTGTATCGATTCCTACCGAAAAGAACTTGGTAGACGCTACCGTAAGCATGAGCAGAGACGTAAAGAGTGCCAAGAGAATCATCACCCGATAGGCCTTTGCTTCTATCTTTCTTCGCATATCCTGTTCCAGCTGCTTGGGTATAAAGTCCACCGGTGCCATAGCCGCACCAATATTATCCATATATTTAAGAACTTCCGCTATGGAAAGTTCCACTTTATCCTTGATAAATACCTGTTTTAACGTGGTCATGGTCTGCACCGGCAGGTTTAACTGATGTTCCAGTAATTCTCCCAATCCCTGCATCGCAGCGCCTTCACCCATCACATAGATTCGTTCCAGCAGATAATCCGCGTTGCGCCCCGCATAGTATTCGATGACCCGCTTGATATTGCCGATCAGGTAATACAAACTCTCGGTTACCGTATCGCCATCATCAAAATTATCATGGAGCAGCGATTCCTGTTCCAATCGTTTTTCTGCTTCTCCCGGACTGCTGTGATCCTGCTCTGCGACGGTCTGAATCACCGCCATACAGCCAAAATCCACATAGCGCTGCAATGTCATCACATGATTCTGATAAATCGTCAATATCGTGCGCTCCACGTCTAATTGAACCACCAGACAGGGTTCTTCCCCTATTTGTTCCGTGGACAGTTGAAATGCACTGTTGCCTATGTAGTCAATGGATTCCACTTTAAGATGAGACAATCTGGCTGCATCATAATAAGACTGCACCATCACATTCGGTGCCGCCAGTACCATCAATCGTAGCTGCGTATTATTTTTTTTATTCTTTTTCTCTTTTCTGTTCTTTTTATTCTTTTTAGCATTTGGATGATCCGAATCTTCCTCGTCATCGGAACGATCCTGGTCATCTTCTTTGAGGATTTTAGAAATGAGGAAATAAGACAATACATAATCGCTTAAATCAATGGGGAAGTACTCAGAAGCGTTGGCTTTTAACGTAGTTCTTATCTTCTCATCGTCCATATCTGGGAGGATAATCTCTTTCGTCAGAATCTTATCAGAAGGGAGGGAGAATATAACTCGCTTGGACTTAATGCCTGCATTAAAAAGAGTAGCCGTCAAATACTCCGAAAATGCCCGTATATCGCGAATCGTGCCTTCCTCCATCATGCCTTGCGGTACTTCCTTTGTAAAAAGGCGTGACACTGAAACTCCCTTTTTCCCGTTTGAAAGTTCCGCAATCTTCATATGGTTGTTATTGATTACAATTGATAACAAATTCCCCATCGAGTTATGTCCTTTCCGTCAAAACATTTTATAGCTAAAACTGCCCCATATACCAATCGATTAATTTGGCTCCCCACATCATGGAGAACCAGATTCCCAGCGAAAGATAGGGACCAAATGCCAAAAGGCGCTCTTTTCCTTTGACTTTCATCAGTCCTACGTGAATCACCGAACCGGCGATACAGCCTACTCCAAATGCCAGTATGATTCCCTGCCATCCCAACAGTAGTCCCGCTGCCGCCATCAGCTTTACATCTCCTCCGCCCATCGCCCTGCCGCGGCTGACTAACAGAATCAAAAGCAATAATCCGCTGACGCAGATTAGTCCGATTCCAAAGGAAATCCATGCTTCCTTATGAAAAAATAAATTGGCGATTCCTGCCGCCAATATCACCAGATTACACCCCACCGGAATCTCATAAGTTCGCCAGTCGATGACACTGAGTACCAAAAGTGCGGACGCTGCGATACAATAGCAGATTCCCGTGGCACTAAATCCCATGGTATCAATCAGCCCTGTCCAAATCAGACCATTAAGCAGTTCGATTGCCGGGTACTGCACCGATATCTTCTCTCCGCAGCTTCGGCATCGTCCCCGAAGGAACAACCAGCTGAATACCGGAATCAGATCATACCATGCCAGTTGATGCCCACAGCTCATACAGTGGGAATCCGTGTGGACGATATCTTCTCCCAAGGGGAGACGGTAGATACATACATTTAGAAAACTTCCCACTGTAATCCCGAAGAGGAATACAATGGGGAGAATCATGAGTGGTGTAGTAAACATAGGTGAGTGTCCTTCTGTGGTGTGGGTCGTGGGTGGTTATTTGGAGATGATAAATTTTGTGCCGGCTGTCAAAATACCATTAAGTCCCGAAACCTTTGTTGTACTATTAAGTACATCCGCATCGGTTACCGGATATTCGTTTTTTCCTTTATCATCTGTTATTTTAGTAGCTGCTTTACCAATCCATACCGTTACCTTCATATCTTTATCAATTTGTATGTAAACAGCACTGCCAAAAAACGGAAAATCCTTATCTGGTTTATCATTAATCACATTTGCATCCATAACTGCCTTGGATACCCATGGCGAAAATTTTAACGAATTAAGCGGATCCCCCGAAATTCCCATTGTTAAACAAAGTTCTCTTTTAAAAGCCAGTAATTCATTTTTAGCCCCATTTTCGAACAAAAGATCTGCTAACGATACTCCCTTTGATTTTAAATTTTTTATGGCATTGTTGTTTGTACTGTCGCTCGTAACCGCAGCATATGCATCTTCATTCGTCAATGCTACCTGTACGGCTCCATAAATTGTATCCAACACCTGCATATCCTTTGCTTCTCTGGATTTTTCCATATACCTCATGAATTGCGGTGCTAAAAGTCCGGTTAAAATAACCAGAATAGCGATGGCTATGATTAATTCAATTAAAGAAAATCCCTTACTATTCTTTCTCTTTTTCATATTCTTCCCTTTCCGTTTTGCTTACTTGTCGTTTTTTTGATTCATAAGAACATCACTATAACAAAAACTAGATATAGTTGCATTCGCATGAATCAAAGCATGTCACTCAACCTAACTGTTTCATACAATTACCAAATAGGGATAGGTATGTGGAGGATTCTCCACATACCCTACTCTATATCCATTATCCCATCAACTAGGTTGACAAGATAATGGGAAGATTCATAGCCCGATTGTTAATTTAATTACTTGGAGATGTAGAACTTGGTTCCTGCTGTTTTCACGTCTTTTTCTTTAAACTTAATACCGTGATCTGCATTTAAAACGGCTGTATTCACATATGCCATAACACCATCAGTTGCACTTTGTGTACCAATCCATACAGTTACCTTTAAATCCTTATCAACTGCAACAAAAACCGCTTCACCTTTACCGGCTTCTATAACAGCCTTTGAGGTCCATGCTATATCACCACCGGTTATGGCATAAACTTCTTTCGTAAAAGGAATTGCTTTGGTAGTATCAGCAGCATTAGCAACTATATCTGAAAACTTCATTCCCTGGCCTTGTAAATTAGTCAATATTGTATCTTTATCTTGGACATTTTTATAGGCATCTTCATTAGCCAATGCTGTCTGCACTGCTCCATACACGGTATCCAATGCCTGCATATCCTTTGCTTCTCTGGATTTCTCCATATATCTCATAAACTGCGGTGCCAAAAGTCCGGTCAAGATAACCAGAATGGCAATTGCTATGATCAGCTCGATCAACGAAAATCCTTTGTTATTTTTCTTTTTCATATTCATGCTCCTTTTCTATAAATATTATAAAATGTCAATTCACACATTTCCACTTGATTTTTTAATTTTAATTATTTGGAAATATAGAATGTGGTTCCTGCTGTAGCCGGATCAGTTGTGGGACTTAATGGTTTAGTAACGTCAGCAGTTATTCCAATCCAAACAGTTACTTTTAAATCTTTATCAATTAAAATATAAGTTGCGCTATTACCCCCTGCCTTCGTGACTGCCTTTGATGACCATTTCAAATCTCCCCCACCGATTGTAGACACAACCTCCTGAGCAAATGTTCCATTTTCTGTAATAAGAGCTGCCAATGTCATACCACTAGTATTTAATGTTTCTAATGTTCCACCTTTTACCATTTTTGTCTGAACATCTTCATAGGCTTTTTCATCTGCCAACGCTACTTGCACTGCTCCATACACGGTATCCAATGCCTGCATATCCTTTGCTTCTCTGGATTTCTCCATATATCTCATAAACTGTGGTGCCAAAAGTCCGGTCAGGATGACCAGAATGGCAATTGCAATGATCAGCTCGATCAACGAAAATCCTTTGTTATTTTTCTTTTTCATATCCGTTCTCCTTTTTTATTGTTTTTTTTTCTATATATCATTCCATCCATATCGGGCATATGGCGAAAATTGATATCGGTACCTCATCTCTGTTACAGGTTCTCTATGTTTGTATACATCGAAAGCATCGGTGCAAAGATCGCTGCGATGATACCGATGACTATAAATGCCATGAATACGATAATCAGTGGTTCAATCGCTGCGGCTGCCTGCTCGGTCGCTGCCATCACTTCTTCCTCATAGTAGTCGGCTACCTTGTTGAGCATCTCGTCCAAACCACCGGTCTCCTCGCCGATTCCCACCATATGGTAGACCATGGGAGGAAACAGACCACTGTCCTTCAGGGGAATCGAAAGCTGTATGCCCCGCGCCACCTGCTCTCTGGCTTCACGAACCGCATTCTGATATATCTTGTTGTCCATGGTATTCGCCGTGATCTCCAGAGCCTCGATAATCGAAACCCCCGCCCCCAGTAACGTGCTCAGGTTTCGGGAAAACTGTGCACAGGCATTCTTACGCTTTAGCGCTCCAATCATCGGCAGCTTAATCGCCAAGTCGGCGAATAAGTACTCGCCGGTCTCTGTAGCCGAGAACGCCTTTACTCCCATCACCATCAGGAAGATAGCGATCAAAATCAAATACCAGTAGTGAATGATAAAGTCACTGAGTTTCAGGATAAATAACGTGTAGGCCGGAAGCTGGGAGTTCATATCCGCAAACATCTTTGCATACATCGGCACGATATAGGTCAGCATGACAATCACCACGATCAACGCCACAACAGACAGAATCGCCGGGTAAATCACGGCTTTCTTGACAATATTTTGCAGCTTCTCCGACTTCTCGAAGTGAAGTGCCATTCGCTCGAATGAAACTTCTAATTTACCGGCTTCCTCCCCCGCTTGCACCAAGTTGATGAACATAGGGGAAAATACCCGGTCATGGGGCTTCATACTGCTTGCCAGACCTCCGCCCTTTTCCACTGATGCACGAGTCTCCCGCAGGGCTTCCCGCAGAACCTTGTTACCGGTCTGCTCTTCCAACATCTCCAATGCCCTTACGATGCTGATACCGGCGTTCATGAGTGTGACGAACTGTTGACAGAACACGCTCATATCCCGGGCTTTCACCCGTGGATGCAGAAATGGAATCTCCATCTCCCGATTCCAGATATTGGGATTATCTAATGAAATAACGGTATCGCCTTCATTCTTCAGGACGCTCATCGCCTGATTGCGGTCTGCCGCTGTGATAATGCCTTTCTTCTCTTTTCCTGAGGGAGTTATAACATAATAACGGTAATTCGCCATCTCCACTCTCCCTCCTTAGTACAATAAACGTTTCTCCATGGCTATGGGATCCACCGCATACTCTATGACGTTTTTCCGACTGATGACACCGGCTCTGTACTTCTCTATCAGTGCATCGTCCATGGTGATCATGCCCAGCTTCTTATTCGTCTGCAGTACGCTGGGAATCTGATAGGTCTTACCGTCCCGGATCAGACTTCTCACTGCCGGGTTGACATGGAGTACTTCAAATACTCCCACGCGGCCGCTTCCGTCTTCTTTCGGCAGCAGTCTCTGTGATATCACTGCCTCCATCACTAATGAAAGCTGTGTTCGAATCTGTTCTTTCTGTCCGGCGGGGAACACATCGATGATACGGTCAATCGTAGATGCCGCACCGATCGTATGCAGCGTGGAGAATACCAGATGACCGGTCTCCGCTGCCGTTATCGCTGTGCTGATGGTCTCTAAATCTCTCATCTCCCCTACGAGAATCACATCCGGATCTTCACGGAGTGCTGCCCGCAGTGCCGCTGCGTAGCTTTGTGTATCCAGACCGACCTCTCGCTGATTCACCAGCGATTTACCATGGCGGTACAGGTACTCAATCGGGTCTTCCAGTGTGATAATATGGTTCCTCTTCGTCTCGTTGATCTTCTGGATCAACGAAGCCAAAGTTGTGGATTTACCGCTTCCGGTAGGTCCGGTCACCAGTACCAGACCGCTGTTCTTGTTATATAAGTCTATGACCGTAGGCGGAAGTCCCAAACGCTCCGGTGTGGGAATCTCTGTATCTACCAGACGAAATGCCGCTGCTACGGTTCCTCTTTGCTTGAATGCATTCACACGAAAGCGTCCCAGAGTCGGAACACCAAAGGAAAAATCCACTTCCCCGCGCTCTGCAAATATCGCTTTCTGATGCTCACCCATGATGCTTTCCACTAATGCTCTGGTGTTGTCTCCCATGAGTTTTGGATAATCGTCCAGTGCCACCAGAGAACCGTTGATTCTCACCTGCGGTGCCACCCCGACTGTGATATGTAAATCCGAAGCATGCCGGTTCTTTGCTTCCAGCAGAAGTTCGGTCAGTTCCATCTGTTACTCCTCCTCACAGGCAATCTTATGCATCTCCTGTATCGATGTCACACCCTCTTTTACCAGCTGCGCGGTACTTTCTTTCAGTGTCGTCATGCCCTCGCGGACTGCAATCTCTTTGATATGGGCGGATGTGCTCTTCTTAACAACGGCCTCTCGCAGCGCCGCACTCATCGGCATCATCTCATACACACCGATGCGGCCGTAGTAGCCGGTATATCCACAGATCTGGCAGCCCGTAGGTTCCCAAATCGTCAAATCTGCCTCTTCTTTCACTCCCAGTTCTATCTTCTCCGCTGCTTCTGCTTCCCGTGGGTGCTTACATCGGCAGAGTCTGCGCACCAGACGTTGGGCTACGATGCCCACTAAGGCATCGGCGATCAGATAAGATTCAACTCCCATATTAAGAAGTCTGGCCACACTGGCCGAAGTGCTGTTTGTATGTAAGGTACTGACTACCAGATGACCGGTAATCGATGCCTGAACTGCAATCTCCGCGGTCTCCGGATCACGAATCTCTCCAATCATGATAATATCCGGATCCTGACGCAGGATGGAACGCAATGCTGTGGCAAATGTCATATCGGCTCTGGGGTTCACCTGAATCTGGTTGACCCCCTCAAGGTTTGCCTCCACCGGGTCCTCTACTGTCACGATATTGACCGTCTCTTTATTCAGTTCGCTGAGTGCCGTATAGAGCGTGGTAGACTTACCACTTCCGGTGGGACCTGTCACCAGTATAATCCCATGGGGATGGCTGAGCATCGAATCAAACCGCTTCATATCCGAATCGTGGAGTCCCAAGTTCTTCTTATCTCTTGTCAGGTTCTCCTTATTCGTCAGACGCATAACCACCTTCTCGCCATACACCGTAGGAATCGATGACACTCGGACATCATATTCCACATGGTCGATCTCGATGGTACTCCTGCCATCCTGTGGCTTGCGTTTCTCGGATATATCCATACCGGATATAATCTTTAACCTGGCAATGATGGCGGTATAGATCGACAGATCATAGCTCATCGCCTCCACTAGGTTACCATCGATTCGAAAGCGGATCCGAATGCCCTCTTTCATCGGTTCAAAGTGAATATCGCTGGCTCTCTGTCGCACGGCCTGTTCCATAATGGAACGCACCATGATGATAATCGGGGAGCGATCGGCGGTTAATTCCTCTTTCGTCGCTGCACTGTCCCTGCCTGCATTATCTCTGCTTGCTTCTTCGATGAGTTGCTCTTTCTTATAGCGGTCGGCCACTGCGATGACGGACTGCCTTCCAAAATACCGGTCGATCTGAAATGCCACCTGACTGCTGGTGCTGAGTACCGGCTGAATCTTCATGTTCGTCATAATCGCCACATCGTCAATCGCGATAAAATCCATAGGGTCGGACATCGCTACCCGTAGACAATGGGGATTATCTTTATCAAATCCAATAGGAATCAGGTTATACTTTTTAGCCACTGTCTCATTAACCAAATAGACAGCAGCTTCATCTAACTTCATGTTGCGTAGCTCCACATATTCAATATGCAATTGGGCACAGAGAATATCTACGATATCCTTTTCCGAAACATAGCCAAGACTAATCAGTGTCTCTCCCAGTTTTGTCCCTCTGAGCTTCTGCTCTCGCAGTGTCTTCATAAGCTGTTCTTCTGTAATCAGACCTTTCTGAATTAAAAGATCTCCAAGACGAATCCTCTTCATCTGTACCACTTTGCAGCACTCCCATTCCATATGCGTAGCATACTTTGCTCTTCTTTATAAAGTACCATATTTTACAGAAAATGTCCACTTTTTCAATATTTTTTTTTTGTTTTATTCAGTTTTTTCCCATTACTGCTCTACATATTTTCTTTTTTCAACACATTTTCATTGATAGTCTCAATATTTCGTCAAATTAAAGTAAAATAATTGATAGCAAAACCACAAGATAGCACATTGCAGATTAAACACTGCGTGCTATCTTGTGGTTTCTATCATTTTTATTCTGTTTTACATCCTATTTTTATATTATTTTACAAGAATCGCTTTTGTTGCTACCACATTCACTCCGGTTCCGGCAATATCTGCTACCATGACATCGCCGATCTGTACCGGTGCTTTCACACACACATCTTTGAGTGCTCTCATGCAATCGAATATCTTCCCTTTGGGAATATCGGTTTGGGTCTTCACGGAAACCACATCCAGATGTCCGCCTGTGACGCGAACGGTGGAAGTTACGATTCGAGTAGGATTTGTCATCTCTTTCCTGGCATAATCCTCCCCCCGCTTACAGGTGTTGCCTGTAATGCTCTTTATCTCGCTGCCATCCATCTCTACCGTGACAACACAGCCCAGAGGGCAGCCAATACAGATCAATTCTCTTTTTTCCATATTCTTACGCCTCCTCAATCTTCAGTGTGATTGTCTTAAGACCGGGATAAGAAGCCAGTTTAGATTTCTTAAACATGATATCTTCCATCTCGCCCGGTGCTACGATGGGCCGTTTCTTGTGAATGACACGTTCCTCGTCAAAATAGACATTGATGTAGCAATTTTTATAGACATTACCCACCCGAAAGCGCACCGTCAGTTCCTCTGCCATACGTTCCGGATCGATTGTCTTAGGTACCGTATAGCGCACCCCCTCCGTAGAAATCAGCTTTATCTCATGCCCACTGCCTGTTGGCAGCTGCCCTCTTACATACTTAACGGCATTTTCGCCGGCCACGGTAGCTTCTTCGGAGACATAATCCACCAAATCATGAACATGGAGCACATTGCCACAGGCAAAGACGCCCTCGATATTCGTCTCCAGACTTTCATTCACCACCGGTCCCGAGGTTACCGGTTCCATGGTCACTCCCATACCGCCGGATAACTCATTCTCCGGTATAAGACCTACTGAAAGCAGCAGGGTATCGCACTCGTAGTCTTCTTCCGTACCCGGAATCGGTTTGCCATGGTTGTCTACTGCAGCGATTGTAACACCGCTCAATCGTTCTTTTCCGCGAATATCGATAACCGTATGGCTGAGTTTTAACGGGATGCCAAAATCATCCAGACACTGGACAATATTTCGTTTGAGACCGCCGGAGTAGGGCATCAGTTCTGCCACTACCTGTACTTTGGCACCTTCCAAAGTCATACGTCTAGCCATGATCAGACCGATATCTCCGGAACCCAGAATCACGACTTTGCGCCCCGGCATATAACCTTCCATGTTGACCAGCCGCTGTGCGGTGCCTGCTGAGAAGATACCGGCCGGTCGATAACCGGGGATATTCAGTGCACCTCTGGCACGTTCGCGGCAGCCCATCGCTAAGATAACTGCCTTTGCCTGAATCTCCATCAATCCTTCCTCCCGATTCATGATGGTGACGACTTTATCACGGCTGATGTCAATTACCATGGTATTTAAATAATATTCTATATTTAGTTCTTTGATTTTATCAATAAAGCGTCCGGCATATTCCGGTCCGGTCAGTTCTTCTTTGAACGTGTGGAGACCGAAACCATTATGAATACACTGATTTAAGATACCACCCAGTTCCTTGTCTCTTTCCAGAATCAAAATACGATCCATTCCGCTCTTTTTCGCCGCAGCAGCTGCTGCAAGTCCGGCAGGGCCGCCTCCGATTACGACTATATCATAGGATTTCATGGTCTCTCCCTCCTCACAGTTCTTCTTTATTTGTACCGACTACGATTGCAGAATCACCACCGCATTTAGTGACTTCATACATGCTGATTCCCAACTCTCTGGACAGAATATCCATCGTCCGCGGCGAACAGAATCCCGCCTGGCAGCGTCCCATCCCGGCTCTGGTACGGCGTTTTACACCATCTAGTGACTTAGCGCCCAATGGTCGATGAATGGCATCCAGAATCTCGCCCTCGGAAATCGTTTCACAGCGGCAGATGATATTGCCATAGGTCGGATTTTTCCTGATTAACTCGGAACGTTCTTCTTTAGACAGTTTCTTCGGATCCAGAATGCCTTTCCTCGTAGCGATAAAATCATCTTTTTCTTTTAGATCTGCTAAATCTCTGACGATTTCGGCCACCATCTTTCCGATTGCCGGACTGCTGGTAAGACCCGGAGATTCGATTCCCGCACAGTCTATAAATCCCTTGCAGTCTTCCAGTTCTTTAATGATGAATTCGTGATGATCCTCATGGGCACGCAGTCCCGCAAAAGAGGTGATCACCTGTCTCATCGGTATATGGTTCACACTGTCCTGTGCCTTCTCTATGACTTCCGAAAGACCGGCTCCGGTCGTATTATCTTCTTCTTTATCATCCACATCTACCGCAGTAGGACCAAGAAGGAGGTTTCCGTGAATCGTCGGCGATACCAGGATTCCCTTTCCCAGTTTGCCCGGAAGTGTAAATATCGTCTTATCCACCAGCGTTCCGGCGGCCTTATCCAGCAGGCAGTAATCACCTCGTCTGGGTGTAATATGAATCTTTTGACTGCTCACCATGTTGTGGAAGCGATCGGCGTAAACACCGGCAGCATTGACCACAAAACGTGTTTTGAGTGTACCTTGATTCGTTGTTAATTCAAATCCTTCGTCTGTTTTCTTAATATCCTGTACTTCGGTATTAAACTTAAATTCCACACCATTGTCATTGGCATTCTCCGCCATGGCAATCGTCAATCCAAAAGGACATACGATTCCACCGGTGGGTGCAAACAGAGCACCGGCCACATGCTCATTGACATTTGGCTCCATCTCTTTTAGTTCTTCGGGTCCGATGATCCGCAGTTCTTTTACACCATTCCTAACTCCCCGCTCATAAAGTTCCTGCAGATTCGGAAGCTCTTCTTCGCGCATGCATAAAACCAGAGAGCCATTTCTCCGAAATGAAAAATCCAAGTCTTTCGATAGCTGCCCCATCATCAGGTTTCCTTCCAGATTCAACTTTGCCATGAGAGACCCTGACGCCGCGTCATAACCGGCATGGATGATGGCACTGTTTGCTTTGGAGGTTCCGCAGCCTACATCCTCTTGTTTTTCAACGACACAGATATTCGCATGGTAGCGCGACAGCTCTCTGGCTGAAGCGCAGCCGGAAACGCCTGCACCGATAATGATTATATCATACATAAATCTATCCTCCCGCATCGTATATGTCTATGAAAAGAGCCGGGCTGAAAGAAACCAGCGGTGTGCTGATATTTTCTTTGCCCGGCTCATCTCTCCTGCTGCAAATATATAATTATATTACCATGGAATAGCTGCGTATAATAAAACTGCTACGATTGCACCAACGATCGGTCCTATCAGGGTAACGATACCATAGCCCCAGTTAGAATCGCCTTTGCCCTTAATTGGAAGAAGAGCATGTGCTAATCTTGGACCCAGGTCACGAGCCGGGTTAATCGCATATCCGGTCAAGCCACCGAGGGACATACCGATGGAAACAATGATTCCAAATACGAAGAAATAGTTAAGTCCAACCGTTCCCGCGCCTACTACGTTGCCGATACCTTTGATTGCGAATACGAGTACGAATGTACCGATTGCTTCTGATAACATATTCAGCATACGGTTGTCAATCGCTGGTCCTGTAGCGAATACGCCCAGTTTCGTCTTCGCATCGGGTGTCTCATCAAACTGTCCTTTGAACATGATATAAACGAGACAAGCACCTACAAATGCACCTGCAAACTGTGCAATGATATAACCGGGTACTAAACTCCATGACATACTTCCATCTACTGCTAATGCAATGGTCAGTGCCGGATTAAAGTGTGCACCGGAAGCTGCGCCAAAGATAAATGCCGGAACCATAACGGCAAGACCCCATGCAAACGTAATCTGGATCGAACCTGCACCTTTCATACCCGACTTGTTAAGTGTTACGTTGGCAACAACACCGTCGCCTAATAGAATCAGTAACATCGTTCCTAAAAATTCTGCTATATATGGTAACATATCGTTTCCCCCTTATTATTTTTTATGAGAACATATTTCAGCTGGTTATTCTTCTTTTGCCCATCCATAAGAACACTTCACTGCACGGTTCCAACCTTTGATCATCGCTGCACGATCTGCTTCTTCGATCTTAGGTGTAAATACACGATCAATCGCCCAGTTCTTAAGAACTTCTTCTTTATTAGCCCAGTATCCAACGGCCAGACCTGCCAGATAAGCAGCACCCATAGCGGTTGTCTCTACGCATTTTGGACGGTGAACCGGTGCATTAATCATATCGGACTGAATCTGCATCAACAGGTTGTTGGCACATGCGCCGCCATCTACTTTAAGAGCGGCCAGCTCGATACCGGAATCTGCCTGCATCGCCTGTAATACGTCATTTGTCTGATAAGCCAATGACTCCAGGGTCGCACGAATGATGTGGTATTTGTTCACACCACGAGTAATTCCTACAATGGTTCCTCTTGCATACTGATCCCAATGCGGAGCGCCCAGTCCCGTAAATGCCGGAACTACGTAACAGCCGTTGGTATCTTTTACTTTACCTGCCATATATTCGGAATCCGGTGAGGAATCCACTAACTTCATCTCGTCACGCAGCCACTGAATCGCAGCTCCTGCCACGAAGATAGAACCTTCCAGTGCATAGTTTACTTTGCCGTCCAAGCCCCAGGCAATGGTAGTTACCAGACCGTTCTTAGAATATACCGGTGTCTCGCCTGTATTCATCAGCATGAAGCAACCTGTTCCATATGTATTCTTTGCCTCGCCTGCTTTGAAACATGTCTGGCCAAAGAGTGCTGCCTGCTGATCACCGGCTGCTCCGCCAATCGGAATCGGGCCGCCGAAGAACTGCGGATCGGATTCGCCGTATACACAGCTGGATGGTTTCGCTTCCGGAAGCATACACTTAGGAATGTTCAGTTCGGTCAGAATCTCATCGTCCCACTTCAACTCTTTGATATTAAATAACATCGTTCTGGATGCGTTGGAATAATCGGTTACATGTACTTTTCCCTTGGTCAGTTTCCAGATCAGCCAAGTCTCTACGGTACCGAATAACAGTTCGCCGCGTTCTGCCCGCTCTCTCACACCTTCTACGTTGTCCAAAATCCATTTTAACTTGGTTCCCGAGAAATACGCGTCAATCACAAGACCTGTTTTCTCTCTGAATTTGTCTGTGAGTCCCTTGTCTTTCAAGGTATCGCAATACTCGGATGTACGACGGCACTGCCATACAATGGCGTGATAAACAGGTTCACCGGTCTTCTTATCCCATACGATCGTCGTCTCACGCTGATTCGTAATACCAATCGCTGCAATATCTGCTGATGTAGCCCCAATCTTCGCCATAGCCTCTGTCGCGACACCTAACTGTGTAGACCAAATCTCATCTGCATCATGCTCTACCCAACCCGGTTTCGGGAAATACTGTGTAAACTCTTTCTGAGCTACGCTGCACATCTCACCTTTTTCGTTGAAAAGAATACATCTGTTACTGGTCGTACCGGCATCTAGTGCCATTACATATTTTGCCATAAGAACCCCTCCTTATTTATATGATTACATGATATCATGTAATTGGTTACTTGTCTTTAGACAATTTCGTGAAACTGTTAAGTTATATCTCTCTTTTTCTCTTTATCCGTCAATTTATCTTTCTTTTATGTTGCTTTATTTGCTATTATCGTACAAGTGTCCCCTGTTTCCGACGGTGGAATGCGGAGCATCGTGCAGACAGCAAGCATCTTATGTAAGTTTTCCATCGTTTGTTTCTCTGATTTCTTCTTATTGGAAACATAATTAAAGAGATATGAGATAATCGAGGATGTCAGGAAATCCATCAGCAGTTCTCTGCCCGGTTCCAATTCTCCCAATCCCTCTTTGGGAAGATATTGATTCAGTATGCGGTTTACCTGTCGTTCTACCGGTGGCTTTAATTTCGCACTTAAGCGGTTCCAGTCCAGCTCCAACAAGAGTTTTCGGTAAAACCACCGGTTTTCTTCCACCAATTCTACCAAATGTTCCAACCACTGTGAAAAGCTCTCTTCTTCCTTATATACAATCCGATCAATCAGCTCGTACTGGCAAATTAATTCCAGCACCTCATAAATATCCTGAAAATGATAATAAAAGCTTTGACGCGTCATATGACTCCGCTCTACTATGTCTTGGATTGTAATCTTCTTCAGCGGTTTTTCCTGTAATAACTCTTTAAGTGCCATCGCCAATCGTCTCTTTGTATCCGACATATCTGATTCCCCGCTCTCAAATAAACCAAATTTTCTGATTTGTAGATGAAATAGCAATTGCTCCGGCTTCAATCGCTGCAATCACATCTGCTTTCTCTGCAATGAGACCGCCTGCAATCACCGGTGCCGATACGACCTGTGTCATCTTGGTAATGATCTTTGGCATAATGCCCGGCAGGATCTCTACCAGATCCGGCTGCCCCATATCGTACTGTTTTTTAATATTATCAAATGCCATGGAATCAATGACGAAGAAGCGGAATACGGTCACCATCCCCAGTTCTTTTCCTCTCTTGATCAGAGGCATCTTTGTAGAAATGATTCCATCGGCCTTTGTATTCTTCTTAATAAAATCGACTGCGATTTCTTTCCCCGAAAGACCTGCAATGAGATCGACATGGACAATTACAAACTTCCCCGCTTCTTTCAGCCGCTCTACAACTCTTCCTAAGCTTACGATGTCACCGTGCAGAATAAATACAATCTGTATATCTGAACCCAGACACTTCTCAAGTCCTTCATCATCTTTAATCGCTGCAATCACCGGGCAATCGACCAGTGCATCATAAAATGTCTGATTCATGTGTATATCACCTCCTTTATTCGTTATCCCCAAAGTTCTATGTACCGCTTGTTAAGTTTTCGTTAAAGTTTTTCCCTAAATTTCGTAACCAAAAAGAGCACAGTAATTAACAACATTTCTGTCGCTAATAACCTGCTCCTTTCTCCTGGCCGATATTTAATTAAGATAAGTCTAACACATTACACAACGTTTGTCAATAATTCTTTCTATTTTTGTATATATTATACATATTCTGTTAACGTTGTATGATTTATGTTACATCGTTTACCTTTTCTGTCACCATACTTAGTTATATGACTATCGCAATAGTTTTAGAAGTTCTTCTCGATCCTTTTCTCCCATATAAAGGGCGCTGTCATTTATAATTACTGCGGGAACTCTGGAAATCTTGTATTTTTCCACCAAGCTCGGATAGAGTCTGGCATCCACCATCTCACAGACTACATTCGGACTCAGGAGGGCGATGCTCTGTCCCGCTGACACGACCAGTGGGCAGTGATGGCAAGAGAGGGAAATACACACCTTGATATTATTCTTCTTTTTTAATTTTTGAATCTTTTTTAGAGTTTTCTCGTCTACGTCCTGTCCGGGTCCGGCTGCGTGATAGATGGCAAGGGCAAAAGAGTTGATCTCCTGTCCACCCGGCACCCCGTGAAAGGCTGCGCCTAAATATTCATCCCCTCTAAAAAGTCCGACTACCGGGAGCATGTATGCATTCAGTTCCTCATCAATGTCCGGTTCTTCTCCTTTTTCCAAGAACTTCAGTTCCAGATTCTCATTCAGCGGAGCAATTGCCTTTAAAAAAGCTCCCATCTCTATACACGAATCGTCTCCCACTTCCAAGATTGTCACCAGTTTCAGTGGTTTGTCCAGTTTATCAAAAATAGTTTTTAACTGATTCTTAAGCTCTTCACTCACCAGTGGGCTCTCCGATGGGATATTATCGATTAATTCTTGTCTCATCTTTTTCTCCATCTATGACAACGCTATCATGTTTTTACAGTTTCTCTACAGTTTTCCCACCAAGTCCAGACTTGGCATCAGGGTTGCTTCTCCCGGTTTCCACTTCGCCGGACATACCTGATCACCGTGTTCATCCACAAACTTCGCTGCTTCCAGTTTTCTCAGCAGTTCTTCGGCGTTACGTCCAATCCCCATATCATGAATCTCATAAGCTTTGATCTTGCCCTTGGGGTTCACGATGAATGTGCCTCGGTATGCCTGTCCTTCTTCTTCACTCAGGACGCCAAAGAATCGAGCCAGTTTGCCTGCCGGGTCTCCCAACATCGGATATGATATCTTGCGTATGGTATCTGAAGCGTCTGCCCATGCTTTATGTACAAAATGACTGTCTTCAGATACCGAATAAATCTCGCAGTCCAACGCCTTGAACTCTTCATAGAAATCCGCCAAATCCCCCAACTCCGTGGGACATACGAAAGTAAAGTCTGCAGGATAAAAGAAAAATACCGACCAATGTCCCAAAATAGATTCTTTTGTTACCTCTTTGAATTTCCCCTGATGATATGCCTGAACTTTAAAATCTTCCACTTCTGTATCAATATAGTTTCCCATATTCTTCCCTCACTTTCTAGTTCCATTATAAAATTTCGTTTCTAAAAAAGCAAGATGAATCGTTGTCAAATTCGCCTTAAACCCGTGATTGTTTTGTACAATTTCATATGGGTGTCAAAATTATGCGATTATACCGCCTTTTACCACATTTCACCGCTTGAATTTTACGGTGATTGCAGATATAATATCTATACAAGAAAGCAGAGGAGGTCTTAACAATGGGAACTGAAAAAGGCTGGGGGAATCTAAACGGAATAAGCGACGATGATAAAACTTGTGCATTAGATGATATGAATTGTCTGGGCGATGAGGACGTATCAAGCTGTGGCTTGAATGATATGAATTGCGTAGATGACAAGAAAGATTTGAGTTGCGCTTTAGATAATATGAACTGTGAACCCGAAGACGAGAAGAACAAAAAGAAAAAATAGTAATCGGTAAATGATTTATGAACAGGAACCGCACATGGAAAGAGAGCTTTCCCCGTGCGGTTCCTGTTTTTTGATTATTTTTTTGTCTGTCCCTGGTACACATGGCAAGCCCATAGGATCGCGCCCACGAGACCACCGCCCAATATGTTACCGATGGTCACCGGCAGCAGATTGACTGTAACGAAGTTCCCCCAAGTCAGCACGGAAAGATCCAGTCCCGCTTCTACTGCCTTAGCCGCATAAGCCGGCACATGGGATGCAAATATTCCGGCCGGAATATAGTACATATTAGCCACGCAATGCTCAAATCCGCAAATAACAAAGAAAGCGACCGGCAGAAATGTTCCCATGATTCTTCCAATTACGTCTTTTGCTGCCAAACTGCAAAGAACAGCCAGACATACCAGTACATTACAGAAGAAACCAAGTACCACCGCATTAGCAAATGGGAGTGTGGATTTTCCAATTGCCAGTTTCATCGTATAAACAGCCAAGCCGCCGCCGGAGTAATTCATTTGTCCAAATGCAGCACATCCGTATGCTACGATAAGACTTCCGATAAAATTCCCTATGTATACAAAAATCCAGTTTTTAAGCATCCGGACCCATGTAATTTTCTTATCCAGTACGGAAATCGTCATCAGGCAGTTGCCGGTGAAGAGTTCCGCTCCCATCAGAATGACCAGTGAGATTCCACCGGGAAACAGCAGACCGCTTATGGTACGGATACTGGAAACATCAGTAAGACTATGGGCTGATGTATTAGTCGCTACGCATCCAAATGCAATAAATGCGCCCGCCAAGATTCCTAAAAGTATCATCTTCCATGCAGGCATCTCTGATTTTTTAACCCCAACTGCAGCAAAATTCTCTATTACTTCTTTTGATGTAAATAAGTTCATAATATCCCCCCATATTTATCTGTAGTAAAAAGATGCCGCAGAAGTTTCCTGCGACACCTTTTATTACCAATGGCAGAAAGTCACCACATGGACCTTCTATCATTTTCTTTAGAAAAGTCCGGAAATCTTTCCGTTTTCATCTACATCGATCTTTTCTGCTGCCGGAACTTTAGGAAGACCCGGAAGTGTCATGATATCGCCTGTAAGTGCTACGATGAAGCCTGCGCCTGCGGAAACTTTAAGGTTACGTACTGTAATCTTAAATCCTCTTGGAGCACCTGCCAGCTTCTGATTATCGGAAAAGCTGAACTGTGTCTTAGCCATACAGATCGGAAGATTACCAAATCCTAAATCGGTCAGCTTCTGAGCCTGTTTTTTAGCGGTTGCATCCAGAACAACTCCGTCGCCTCTGTAGATCTTTGTTACAATTGCATTCAGTTTTTCTTCGATGGAAAGGTTCTCATCATAGCAGAACTGGAAGTCGTTTGGCTGTTCGCACAGACGTACTACTTCTTTAGCCAGCTCTACGCCGCCGTCGCCGCCTTTGCCCCATACTTCAGATAAAGCTACGTTTACACCCAGCTCTTTGCACTTATCGGCAATTAACTGAAGTTCTGCTTCGGAGTCAAATGGGAAACGGTTAATCGCTACTACACAAGGAAGTCCGAATACTTTTGTGATATTCTCAACGTGCTGTAACAGGTTTGGAAGACCTTTCTCAAGTGCTACTAAGTTCTCGTTGTTCAGGTCTGCTTTAGCCACACCACCGTGATGTTTTAATGCACGTACCGTTGCTACTACTACTACTGCGGAAGGACGAAGTCCTGACATACGGCATTTGATATCTAAGAATTTCTCTGCGCCAAGGTCAGCACCGAAACCTGCTTCTGTGATTGCATAGTCTCCTAATTTAAGAGCCATACGTGTAGCAATTACAGAGTTACATCCGTGAGCGATATTAGCAAATGGGCCACCGTGGATAAATGCCGGTGTATGCTCTAATGTCTGAACCAGGTTTGGTTTCAGAGCATCTTTTAACAGTGCTGCTGCTGCGCCTGCTACCTTTAAGTCGCCGGCAGTTACAGGTGCATCTTCGTACGTATAAGCTACAATCATCTTAGAAAGACGATTTTTTAAATCTGTGATATCCTGAGATAAGCAAAGAACTGCCATGATCTCGGATGCTACTGTGATATCGTAACCATCTTCACGAACAAATCCGTCTACTTTTCTTCCAAGTCCGTCTACGATGTTACGAAGCTGTCTGTCGTTCATATCTACGACACGTTTCCATGTGATTCTCTTTGGGTCGATTCTCAATGCGTTACCCTGATAAATATGGTTGTCCAAAATCGCTGCTACTAAGTTATTAGCTGCACCGATTGCATGGAAATCACCTGTAAAATGAAGGTTGATATCTTCCATCGGAACTACCTGAGCATATCCGCCGCCTGCTGCTCCGCCTTTAACGCCGAATACCGGCCCTAAAGATGGTTCACGAAGTGCTACTGCTACGTTCTTGCCGATCTTCTTTAAGCCATCAGCCAGACCTACTGTTGTAGTTGTCTTGCCTTCGCCTGCCGGTGTAGGTGTGATAGCGGTAACCAGAACTAATTTACCATTTGGTTTGTCATTCTCTTTTAAAAGGTTGTAATGAACTTTTGCTTTGTAGTTGCCGTACTGCTCTAAGTACTTCTCATCTACTCCTGCTGTTTTTGCAATTTCTCTGATGTTTAATGGTGTTGATTCCTGCGCAATCTCAATATCTGATTTGATTTCCATAGTTTTCGTTCCCCTTTACTTTTTTGTTGGTTGATAGAATTAATACAATTTATCTGAAAGATCGGACGCTTTTAAAATCTTCTGCTCATAAGCAATCGCCTTCTCTTCCAATTCTTTTACTTCTGCAGCTAATTCTGCTACAAATGCCTCATCTTTAATGGACCCCAAGTTAATCTTCACATTAAAGAGAGCACCAATCACTGCGGTACGTGCCATCATAGCGGCTACAAGTCCGTCTGTTACAGCGTTTGTATTGCCTCTGGCCACAACGGCTTCTGCAATTGGGAAAATCTTATAAGCAGTAGCTCCTACAGAAAGCGGAACCTGTGCCGCTGCCTTCAGACCATTCTGCATTGCTTCTCTTCGAACTGCCTTCTCTTCATCTGTACTCTTAGGCATACCAATGGCATCCATGTAAAGATTAAAGGAAGTGCTGTCTTTCTGAATATCTTCTAAAAGTTCTACTCGAAGAGCTGCGCCATCATCGGCCAGTTTCTTCATCTCATCTTCTACTGCTGCGTATTTCTCTTTGCCTACGGTTAAGTTGGCAACCATCTCTGCAAGTGCTGCTGCGAGTGCGCCCGCTAAAGCTGCCACACTGCCGCCGCCCGGTGCCGGTGCATCGGATGCTGTTACATTCACAAATTCAGTTACTGTCAAATTCTTTAAATCTGCCATCTTCTCTTCTCCTTAAATTTCCGAATTATATTATCTAATTATTCAGAATTACTCTTCTTCTAACAGTCTGTTTTCCATAACTTGTGACGGATCAAAGTTTGCTACCTGTAAGTAGTATTCTGCACAGTCTACCAATGCCTGCATCGGAAGAAGTCCTACAATCTCAGTCTCTACAGCATGTACACCATAGCGTTTTGCTTCCATCTTAACTGCTTCAAATGCACGATAGATAGCGGTCTTTGTGTAGTCGGTAAGGTTCATGGAAACCTGAGCCATGTTTCTATCATCCAACATAATACCGATGGACTTTACAAAACGATACCCGCCGTTAATATGGCGAATTCTCTTTGCAATCTGGTTTGCAATATCAATGTTAGCAGTATCTAAGTTTACGTTAAACGCTACAAGTGGCATTCTGGCGCCAATTGCGCTTACACCTGCTGTAGGATGAATCGTAGCAGGTCCAAAATCAGGTGCCCACATCTCTGTGTTCTTCATCTTCTCTGCCATACCTTCAAACTGTCCTTTACGGATGCTTGCAAGGTTTGCTCTATGTGGTGCAGATGCGGATGATTCATATAAGAAGCAAGGTACGCCGTACTTGTCAGCTACTTCTTTTGCTACTTCTTTTGATAATGCATCGGCTTCTTCTAAGGTCGTGTTACGGCATGGAATAAATGGAACTACATCTACAGCGCCCATTCTTGGATGCTGGCCTTCATGTTTCGTCATATCAATCAACTCTACTGCCTTGCCAAAAGAAGCTACAACTGCATCACGCAGCGGCTCCGGATCGCCAATAACAGTTACAACACAGCGGTTGTGGTTTGGATCCGTCTGGTAGTCAAGAAGTTTTACGCCCTTTTTCCCTCTAAAGCAATCCAGAATCTGCTCTACCTTCTGTAAGTCTCTTCCTTCGCTGTAGTTTGGTACGCACTCAATTAATTTGTTTCCCATGGTAAACACCCTCCTGTTGGTAAGTTGTGATTGTTCTAGTAACTATTATAACACATCTTTTTTCAATATGCCTTATAATCTCTTTTGTTTATATAGATTTTAGGCTCTTTTTATATACTTTTTTCGACTTTTACTTTTCGTTTTTCAAGTCAGTCTTTCAAGTGATTTTCAAATCGTCTCATAACGAACAGCGGCTACGACAGCAGATACATTATCTTTTGCTGTACATGACCAAACTGCATCGGTAAAAATGCCGGTCAGTTTCATCGCATCCCCCCGGCTCAGTTCGTAATTGCTGCCATCTTCGAATGAAATAGTAAGCGCACCGTCATAGCAGTACACCATCACTACTTTATATGTTTCAATTGGCTCAGACAAATCTTCACTGATGGTCTGATTTTCTTCTGCCTTCATCAGATAAGGAACTACTTCTCCGGTGCAGACTCCCTTTCGGAGCATCAAATTAAAGTCTATTACCTTACCTACACTAACAGTGGAATCCCCTCCATCAAAATAATGGGGTGTAAATTCCGGAAGTTCCAACCATTCACCTTTGTTATGGGACAGGCGGATGCCTCCTTTTAAAGTCATAATCACTCGGTTGTAATCCGGCAGAGCAGTGAATTCGCTTTCTTCTACATCTACGGTTGCGGAGCTTAAACGCCATTCAAAATCGCGGTCTGCGTAAATGCTGTCTTCCGGTGCAATAGAAAGTTCTGTAGTCGTACCGCCACTCCACTCTGTTGTTTTGTAATCCCGAGCCTGTAAAAGCTGTATCTTATAGTCAGACATACTGGTCTCCTCTCTGGTTTTATATTCCTTTCTATTGTACAACAATTTTATCAAAACGTCACTATTGTTGTAAAGTTTTTTGCAATCTCTTCATTATTCATTATCTTAACAACTTCATATTGATTCTCAAAACATCATTACAGAAACACTTTACTGATTTCTCCTTTTAGTGTATAATTATAGCTCAGGAAGAATTTATAAAGGGGGGGGATTTTCATGGATCATACCGACATCAAAATTATCAATATTTTGCAGGAAAATTGTAAAACATCTACCCGTGAGATTGGACAGATGGTTGGACTCACGGCTCCTGCTGTGGCCGAACGAATTAATCGATTAAAAGATACAGGAGTTATAGAGGGTTTTCACGCCCAGATTAATGAGACACTTTTAGGAAATCATATGGGGGCATTTATGTTGGTGAATGTTCCTCCGAAGGAGTATGCCCCATTCTGTAAGTTCTGTGAAGATAATCCGGCTATTGTAGAGCACCACCATGTGGTAGGGCTCAATAACGTTCTGCTCCGTGTGCGTGTATGTGATGCGCAGGAACTGGAAGTTCTGCTCCGGCAGATTCGCAAATACGGTCTCTCTAATACGTCCGTGCTGCTGTCTACATTCTTTAAGCAGAAACCTTTTCCCGTTATCGATGGGAGTGGCGGAGTTGTGCGGTGATGGATTAAGTAAATAAAGTTCGTGATAGGAAGAGCAAATCGGGGGATGGGACGATTTGCCTTTCTATCTGCTGTATTTTCAATCGCTGTATCTTACAGCATCTCGGTATTTTCTGCCGCAATTTTCACATATTGATTTTGCTTTGGCTATACCATTCCATTTTATTTTATCCCTATTTCTACATGCTGTTTCACAGCACATCTTTATCATCGAGTTTTTCGATGATTTCACACGGAAGTTTCTTCCGGAACTATCACAAAAACTGATTGACGTAGACTGAAAACACGACTGTTTTCAAAGGTAGGGTTGGTGAATCTGGAGAATATCGCAGCCGGTAATGAGTATATGAAGGAGGCGTATAAAGAGATGGAGGAGAGCGATCGGGCAACTATTCGATATGGTGGATATTTAGAAGGTGAAGCTAGGGGTGAAGCTAGGCTCACTCAGCTGAATCTTAAACTTCTTGCAGAAAAAAATTATGCAGAATTGGAAGCAGCATCCAAAGATAAGAACTATAGAGATGCATTGTTGAAGAAATACGGGTTGTAGCAGTTACTTTTATAAACTATCGTGCTGAAGTGCAGTCACATTGATGATCATATTGCTTGGCACGGAGCACACATCCATAATAGGAGAGGCAGAATTTGTTTTTGAAAAACAAATTCTGCCTCTCCTTTATATTACGATTCTCACATCGTTTAAAATTTCATATTACAAATTTCATATTACAAATTTTACACAGCCAATTTCCTAATTCAAAAAGCTGACTGCCTTACAAGCAGTTCTGTAATTAGAAGGGGATATGATAATTCCCGTGCTGGAGGTACTGGCATGAATTACCTGTCCACCACCAATATACATAGCCACATGGTTGATGTAGTTACCACTAGCGTAGAATAGTAAATCACCCGGTTGTACATTACCTATGGAAATCTCCTGTCCCTTTGCTGCCTGATCTCGGGAAGTACGTCCTGTAGTAATCCCAAAATGTGCATATACGCCTTGTGTAAATCCGGAACAATCGGTTCCATTTGTCAAACTGGTGCCACCATATACATACGGATTGCCCAGAAACTGTTTTGCATAAGCTACAATCGCCGAACGTGTCGCCGACACCACTTCTGCGCCTCCGGGTCCACTAAATCCACCACCCGGTCCACTAAAGCCACCATTTGACCCAACGCCCGGTCCGCCCGAAGTATTTCCCTTGGTTGATTCCGGTACAGTAGGTGCTGTTGTCGGTGCCTTGGTCGATTCCGGTGCTTTTGTTGTACCATCCGGATTTGCTTCTATTGTTCCGCTAAAACTTGTATCCGGTACTTTTGTTGTAGTCGGTACTTTGGCAACGGTTGTTCCTGCAGCAGCCTGTTGTTTTTCAGCTGATTTCTTCGCCGCTTCCAGATTCTTAATCGCCGCATCTGCTTCTTGTTTAAGTTTTTCTGTCTCGGCATTTTTAGCTGCTTCTTCCTCTAGCGATACTGCCTTGTTAAACTCCACGCGAATATTAATATATTCTTTAAATACATATCCAACCAAATCCGTATCAACTGCAATCTTAGCAAAATCACCTTCTTCGCCAACCACTTCATATTCCGCGTCCGGTGACAATAAATCCAAAGTTTTGCTGTCTAAATTAGGCTGTTCACGCAATCGAAGCGTAGAGGTATTGGCTACCCTTGCAAACGAAGTTCCTACTTTTCTTGCAATCGCTTCTGCATCTGAACCGGTAATAAAATACTGTGCTTTTATGTATCCTTTAACGGTTCCAGACTGAATCTGATACCACTTTCCGCCTTCTCCATCTACCGTGGATAAAATAGTCGCCGCACAATTGTTATATAACTTTCCCGCTACAGAACTGGTCGTATTGGCTTCTGAGCGAACATTTACATAATTTGTGACCTTTGAAATCGCTACATTCTCATAGGGCGACTTAGCTGCCTCCGTTGCTTTTACTTTAGGTGCTACCGTCTCTTTCACTGCCTTATCTGCTTTTTTCGACTTCGAAGAAAATGCCTGAACCAGTTCTTCTTCCGGGTTCAAACTGCCGGCATAATAATTGTTAAATGCCACGGATACGCCCGCCATCGGTGCGTCCGTCTCCAAATCAATAGCTGCTGCCGAGGACATGTTTCCAATACCTGACATCAAGATACAGGCACAGGACAATATCAATATCTCGGAACTTTTCATCATACGAATATTCCCCCTATTTCTCTGATAAGTATCGTTCTACGCCGGTAATGCAATTGGCTCCATCGGAAGCTGCCGTTATTACCTGTCTCAGTTCTTTTGTTCTTACATCACCTGCTGCAAAGACACCCGGAATTGACGTTTTTCCATCTTCGCCTGCCTGTATGTATCCCTGCCGGTCCATCTCCAGTATTCCTGCAAACTCGTGGCTCTCAGGTTCGATCCCCACGGCAATAAATACACCATCCGCTGCCAAGTCTGTATGTTCTTCTGTCTTTTTATTTAGTAGCTTCAATGATTCAACTTTGTCGGTACCGACGATCTCCTCTACCACGGTATCCCAAATCACCTCGGTATTCTCCAGACTCAATAGTTTGTTCTGAAGACTTTTAGCACCCCGCAGTTCTCCACGTCTGTGAATCAAATATACTTTTTTACACATTCTGGCAAGGAAAATAGCATCTCCAATGGCTACGTCTCCACCACCGATCACAGCTGTCGTCTTCCCTTTGAAAAATGCGCCGTCACAGGTCGCACAGTATGAGACACCGGCTCCGGTAAACATTGCTTCGCCCTGAACACCTAATTTCCTATGGTGGGCGCCTGTCGCTATAATGACCGCTTTCGATTCATAGGAGTCATTTTCACCAACCAGTTTTTTCACATCCCCATCTAGTTCAGCGGATGTCAAGGTATCCTCTATAAAAGTTGCGCCTAACTTATCTGCGTGTTCTCTCATCTTCATGCCCAGGTCAAATCCCGAAATCCCCGGTAGCCCCGGGTAGTTGTCCACCTCATAGGTGTTGAGAATCTGCCCGCCGCTCATCATATTCTTCTCTATAATAATCGTATCCAATTCCGCGCGCTGTGCATATACGGCTGCACTAAGTCCTGCCGGACCGGATCCGATAATAATCAAATCATGTATTTTCCCCATCTGCAATTCTCCTTATTCTCACTAAGCTCGTGAAAGACCTCGCTAAGTGTTTATAGTGCATCATGTTCA
>JAVWRQ010000011.1:13825-55839 GCA_036634775.1 Clostridium sp. | reverse complement strand
CCCTGTGCAGCTCCTTTGTTAGAAGTTGAATTCGGATTCCCAGTCAAAATCACCGCTGGACTCTACATTTTTCGGCCAATGGCCGCACCATTCCGGAACCTGTGGTGTTTCTACACGGTCAAGACTTGGTGTGTAGGGCTTGATGTCCAGCACGGGGCTTTGGTCATCGGCATCCATATAGGCCAATCCGATTACACCGTTATCTGCATCAATGTAGGTGATATAGGCGCAGGATATCAATAGATAAACTTAATGGCATCTATTTGGCATTGTTCATGACCAGCCGCACGGTTTGCTGCGTAATTACAAATTCAGAACGGCTTGCGGCTACCATGCGGCAATAGCGTAGATTCTCTTCAATCTCCTCACGGATGAGTACCAGTTCGCTTCGAATAACAGAATCGTCGCTTTGCGCGTAAAGGGTGATTGTATGTTCGCTCAGGTCTACAGTGCGAATGGCCAGATTCTTGCTGTACCACATATGATCAATGGGGTTCTTTATCTGGTCGATATCATACAAAAAGCTAATATTGCGGTCAGCCGCTACATCCAGCTCATCGGCGAGACGAAGAATAGCTGCAAGATAAGGAAGACATATGCCGTCCCCTTTTATTAGCCGGTATGTGGAGGGGTAATTCTCCTCGTTCATTAGATCGACTTTGCGATGCCCTCTGCAGACCTGCATGATTGCGAAAAGATAGGTTTCATCGGGAATATCTAGTATTCTCCAATATTTCTTCAGATACATGGCCGAAAATTCATGATGAGAGTTCCGAATAATTTTGTCTAATGCCTGGGCCGAAGGTGGAGTGTCCAATTGCAATTTGAAGTGCTCGTAGTATTCTCGAGAGATGCCCATACCCACGTCGTGAAATAGGCATCCCATAAGAAGAACGTAGATATCATCGGCTGTGAGCCTGTCAATTTGGTCACCAATGAGTTGGTTGCAATAATTTATCACATTCAGGGTATGTAGAACCGTGTGATCCGTAAAGGTAGGAAAAACACGCTGATAGTGAGTAAGCATGGTCTGACTCGTTAATACGCAGTCTTTATAACGGCGGTGCAAATCCGAATCCAACGTAGCGAGCCGCCTCTCTAAACGGTAGTCTGTATCCATCATGAGCATCTCCTTGTTTGATGTTCCGTACGCTATCAATACGATTGCAAAAATCCATAAATCGTTTGCGTATAAGTATCCATTAACTTGTCAATCGTGGTTTTCTTATATGCCTGAGCGTTATATCTTACCAACAATTCATAATTTTTGTCATGCTTAGATACAAATACTATGAGATTCGCAAAATTTGACTTTGATTTTAACAGCTCCATTGGAATAAAATGCTCTGCCAGATGAAATCCATTTAGCGTGTCCCTTGATAAATATGCATAATAGAGATTGATACACCATGTTCCCTTGCCAGTAGTTCAAAGGGGTAGCAATCATATGCCCAGCTTTCTATAAAATCTGTCTGAAGCTTTTGCAGGCACTCCATCACGGAGACTTCTTTTTCAAAAGAGACCGTAATTGGTACATGCTGAATCAACTGTCCAAGTGTATGTTGTAAGCGTGGGTCGTGTCGACCGCTTTCTACAGACAAAAAATATACTTGTTCCTTTTTTGTCATTTCTCTTAAAGCATAAGCACCTATAAAAAATGTAGCAACGCTAATGTTGTGAGCACCCACAAAGTGTTCCAGTTTGTCAATTACCGCATGATCCGAAAGACTGTGGAAAACACTATTGCTTTCCCTCACGCCGCGCGTGGCAAGCGATTTTAGTCGCCGCCTCGAGGAGAGCTGCCCATGTGGTTTCCCGTGTACCGTCATGATCCACAATGGCTACTTTTTGTGGATATTTCTGGGCGTTGCTTAAAATTCTTTTTGCTATTGTATTCATAGGTACGCTCCTTACGTTTAAAATAGATTCTTAGGCGTTTGCGAAACGCCAAAACCCGCATGATTGCGGTATTTTTTTTGCAAATATAAATCGCACTCCAAGCCCTCAAATTCCTCACTACCGCTTCAAAAAAGTTTTTTTCGGCAGCTATTATAGAGGTATTTTACCATATTCCGGTGCGAGCTTCAACTCGCAAATTATGAATAATAGAGAGGACGGCATTATAAAAATTAAAATACGCTCACCGTCTTTTTGCAAGGATACTCTGGACTATATTGAAGCTATAACGAGCAAAGGAGCTGCACTCTCAAAGGTACAGCTCCTTAATTGCGTAATCAGTTAAATTTGATTGGTCATATAAAATGATGCTTGCAAATAGTTGTGGAGTATGTTAAATTGGTGATATCTCACTTATCAATCTAATCACCGCCTAATCTAGGTTTTTTATCCAATTATCTTTTAATCCATCCAATCAACCGCTCATCCAGTAATCCATCCATTCGTCCAGTCATTTAGTCATTCATTCATCAATCCCCTAATTTTATTTACTAATCTTTAGATTTATTCTATTACCTATCTATCATTCATGAGAAAATTTCGGATATTTTATCACAACAAAAATCACAACAAAAATCACAAGAAAATACAACAAAAAACAAAAAGGAGAAATAGTGAAAAAAAACTTAAAAATTCCTAGATGGACTTTGGCTTTTACTGCCGCTGCCATTATTTTGCTGCACTTTACACTGCCTGTTTGGGCGGATGATTCGGGGAACGTGTCCTATGCCGTTCGATTTGTGGATTGCGAGGATCATCAGAAGACAATATTCAACACGCAGAGAGGTTCTATACCGGAAGGAACGATTTTAAGCATTCGATTTCCGGAACAGTTGATAGGAAGTGACGGTTATAGCTGGAAATCCGTGGTGGAAAGTCCGCAGGCAGTTGAAATCAATCAATCGGGAACCCATAAATATTATATCGAATATAAAAGAGGGGAACCGATCGTGAGACCGGAAAATCCAGATCATCCAGGCGAAAAAGAATTAAAAAAATGGATTCAAGCAACATGGAAAGCAGATTGTACCGTGACAGGAGAAAACCCGGAGGAACGACCGATTCCACATTTGGTTGTGTCAGATACCGAACAGAATAATCGTCGTGTTCGAACGATGGTAACCATAATTGAAGATGCGGAGTGGCATTATTTTTATATGATTGGTAAAAACTATGTTCCCGAGACTTCGATGATCGGCACTTCCTTTGATGCCCAATATTCAAGTGTGGAAGAGACGGAATTTCAAATTGGACAGGATCAATATGTGGTCATAAAGATTGGCATCATGCGCAAGTGGAAGAAGGAAAATTGCAGCCATAACTGGGAAAAGATTGGAAAAATAGCTAATACCTGTATACAAAATGGTCAGGAAACGTATTATTGCGGCAAATGTGGTACAGAAGAGACGGTATTTTTGCCGGCATTGGGACACCTTGATTCAAATCACGATTTGCTTTGTGATCGATGTTTTAAAGCAAATATGGAAGAGCCGGCAGAGAAACATACTTGGAAAAAAGGAGATATTGTAATTCGTCAGATTGGAAAAAAACAATATCGTTTCTATTGTGTGGATGAAGATTACAGCGACTATATGGATGGTCATCAAAAAACAGCACTATTTTTGTGCGACTCGGTGATTCGTTCCGATCAACGTCCTTTCGGCGCAGATAATAATTACAAAACGTCGGAAACCCAAAAATGGCTGACCAATCATGCCCATGACCTTTTATTTAATATGCAACCGATACCAATTGGTGTGAATACCGCCTATCTGGGCTGTACGGAGGCACGTACATGGGATCAGTTAAACCGCGCTTGTCTCATACGGCATGAGATTGGTTTCCAACTGATGAAGGATCAAATTTTTTGCTTATCGTTAGAAGAAGCCATGAAATATAAAGATAACCTTTGGAAGTTTTGCGGTGCAAACGAAAATAATCCCAAGAGTCAGATTAGTCCATATTCTTCCGGATATTATTTGAGGACGCCTGCTTACGATGAAGATGAAAACGGAAGTTTCCAATATTCGGATGATATTTATATAGTGGATTTGGAATTGGGAAATATTCATACGGTCAAAGTGGGGGAAACAAGCGTTGGAATCAGACCGGCATTTGCACTGCCACAGGAATAAAAAACTGATAAATAGGAAAGAAGAGGGAAAAAATGAAAAAAAGTTTATGGAACAAGAAAAAAGGGAAAATGGCAATCATACTGGTGGGAAGCATGTTGTTTTCCCAGACAAGCCCGGCATGGGCAGATGCATTCTATGCAGATTGCATATTAGCGCAATCAAGTGAAAATATTGAAAACAATAGTAACAAAGCTACAGACAGTGATGCTGATGTAGATATGGATACAAATGCAGATTCAGATGCCAATTTAGACCGTGATGCGAATACAGATCTGGATGTCAATGCAGATTCGATATCCGAAGCTACCATGTCAGAGGCGACCCCATCGGTTGCATTGTTCGCTTTGGGAGGTGCCAGTTCAATTGGAGATATATGGGATGACTGGATTGGCGATTTTACATTTTTGAATGGCAAAACAGGAAATGGATCCAAACAAAAACCTTATCAAATCAAGAATAAGAGTCAATTAATGGGACTTTCCCAACTGGCAGCTATGGGAATGCGGGTACAGGAGGGGGAAGGAAATTCGGAAATAATCGGAAGTTATGACGGAAGCTATTTTGAACTCACTACCAGTATTGATCTGGGCGGAATGGAATGGCGTCCCATCGGATTCTACGGGGATTCTTCGGAATTATCCGGAGATGTAACGAATAAGTTTTTTGGGCATTTTAATGGAAATGGAAAAACGGTTTCTAATTTTAGATTTCCGGCACAATCGGGAACGATGTGGTCGAATGTGGGATTCTTTGGCGCGATTGAGGATGCTACCGTGGAAAACCTGGTACTAAAACCGGGTAAGACAATTTATGGAAAGACTAACACCGCTATTTTGGTAGGAAGTGTAGTCAATTCAAAAATCTTCAACTGCACGGTGACGGGAAAAGTAGCTGCATCCGGAACGGCAGGGGGAATCGCAGGTGACGTAAGTGGATTTGGAACGGCCGGGTCAGGAAAAACGGCTTCTGTAATCGAAAACTGTGAGGCAAATGTGATATTAGAAGCAGAGACAGGAGCGGAGATCTATGTGGGCGGCATGACCGGAAAAGCGTCCAATACAACTATTGTAGATTGCAAAGTGACGACAGGAGACAATGCAGGTACACGGATTCAAGGCAAGGGAGTGGTGGGTGGAATCACCGGATTTCAGAATGGAAGCGATATTTACAACTGTTTTGTATCCGGAACCGTAGGTGGAACCGGCACGAAAGTAGCAGGCGGAATTACGGGTCAGTATGGAGCGGGAGATATGAAAGCGGTACGATTCGAGGGAACCATGGGCTTATCGGATATCGGATCGGCAGGACGAAGAGGAACCTTTATCGGTGGCAGAGAAGCGGGAAACTATTTTCGCTATGGGGAAGATGTGGCGTATCTTTTTACCGATACGGAAAGTGGCATCGCATTTAATATATGCGGAAGTGAGATTCCCGATGACAATGAATACACTTATGCAGCCCATATAGGCTATAGTCACAGCGATGATCTACACTATTCCCTGGCACAAGGGGGGAAATATAAGGACAGCACAGATACTTATTTCTATGAAGAATTAGAACAGGGAATTTTAACCATTATGGACGAAGATAACGGTGGTGCGGATGCAGCAACGCTGGGCTATGAAATTGATCACATTGCGCCAAATGATGCGGGACGTCCCACGAGAGGATATTTGATTACGATTCCTCAGATTGATACTGTGTCGTCAGGTACGAATTACTATGACATAGCAGTATTAGAAGCCAGAGGAAATTCCGGATATTATAAAACTGCAAGTAAGGATCATCGGGGAGCGGCTGCACCGGGTAAGACCGTGACCGTCAGCACATCGCCCAACAATACGGAACATGCTAAGTTTCAGATGGTGGGCGTTCCTACCTATACAAAGGGCAGCATAGAACGAAATACTACTTACCAAAATGGAGGGGCGTACACCTTTACTATGCCGGCAGAAAATACGGAGATAAAAGCAATCTATAAGAAAGTGGCTGTAAAAGTTTCTGTGATTCCGTCTGCTTATCCTATTACGGTGATAGAAGAACGAAATGGAAATCGTAAAAATCCGGTCAAAACGACGAAAGTACTGAATCGGGAAGGAAAACTCATCGCGACATACATCAATGGAAATTTACAGCAGGGCACGCAGATTCAGCCTATTAGTATCGGTGCGGTAGTGGATAGCAATAATGATGTGGCAGATTCTTCAATTAAATGGTCGGTAGATGATCCTGAATTAATTGTACTGGCAGCCAATGATGACGAAGATGCAGAGGGCTATACAAATAAGAGCGGTTCGATTGCAGTGAATCTGCAGGCATCATTCTTTACCGATACAATTAGAGAATTGGAAAAGATACAGGCAGGACAAAATTATCAGTATCCCATTCCGGATACGATTTACGGAGCCGGACATCAGAATGGGGGAGTGGCAATTCTTACAGCCGCAACGAGGCCGGCTGCCAGTTTTGAGGGAAAACCATGTACTGGAAACAGCAAGATCGGCGTGACGTTTCAGATAAAAGATAAGACATATGTGGCCAATGAAGGCGCATCCTTAGATAAAGCGACGCTGGACTTTACGGTAACAAGAAAATTAATGGGAGATAGAAGAAATCCGGAAGTCCAGATACAGGTAACACCTCCGCAGACTTTGTCGGCATCATTTCGACCTGACTTTTTTGACAGGAAAGATATTGCTTGGACAATCGATGACGGGGAACTGATTCAGGTGAATGGAATGAATAAAGCAGCCGTTGTATCAGCCATCCAGGATGCCAAATGGATCAAAGATATTTTAGCATCCGATGCCGGGATTCACGCCAATCATCCCGATGAAGTATTAAAAGGAAGTGGAAGCAGAATGGCAAAAGTTACCGTGATTGCGGATGATATGTTGGGAAATCGACAGATTGCAGATTGTACGGTAACGATTCGTCTGATCACAGATGATCAAACAATCGTAGGTGGTCTTTCTTCCGGATACGGAGGCGGTGGAAGCAGCGGTGGCGGCGGTGGCGGAAGCAGCAAGGGAATTTCTACTGCAGGAGGAGGTCCTTCGGGAAGTGTCGTGGGAACCTGGATTAATACCGCAGACGGAAGATGGACCTTTACCTCAGGTGGAAGAATTTATAGCAATGAATGGGCCTATATTCATAATCCATATGCCGGAAAAAATCAGCCGGGTGCTGACTGGTTTCGAATGGATAAAACCGGTCATATGGTAACCGGATGGTTTACCGATACCGATGGAAATCAATACTATTTACATCCGGTATCCGATGGAACTATGGGGCATATGGTCATTGGCTGCCAGTCGATTATCGCAGCCGATGGAACCTTAAAACAGTATTATTTTAATCCGGTATCAAATGGCACAAAAGGTGCATTGCTTCGAAATACGGTGACACCGGATGGGAAGTCAGTGGATGAAAATGGAGTGGTCTATGATTGATAAAAAGAAAAAAACAGGAAATCGTCGGGCAGCATTACTGCTGTCAGCGGTTCTTGCCTTTCACAGTGTGCCACTGAATGGCTCTGTCTATGCGGGAAGTGATGTGGGTAAGGATATTTCGTGGAGTCAGGAAGCGGTGGATGCTGCAAAAGCAAATATGTATCTGCCCACTGGATTATCATATCGCACCAGTACTTCCGGAATCAAACCGGAATATGCTTATATGGGAGAAAAACAATACCTGCATGGTTCGGGTGGAGCATTTTCCGAATTTATAAATCGCTATATTTACTGCATCAATATGCACAAAGATAATGGTGGAAAACTCTTATGGGATGCTCAGGCATTTCTCACTGGAAAGTACAATATTAATGCGCTTCCCAGTACGATTATCACCGGGGTCTCAGAAGAACAGAAAAAATTCAATTTTCTCATGTTGGTCTATGCAACCTCTTATGAGTCGAAACAAGAGGCCGCTACGCTTATGGGAAATGCCAATGTGGGGGTAGATGTACTGACGGTCTGTGTACAACTGACTCAGGGGGCAGCTGACTATGCGGCATTCACAGGAAAGTGGGAGGATGATTTCAACTGGTTTAAGAATAATGCTTATCCACGTGCCTTGGATGCGGTGGGTCCGACTAATACACTGGGAGATGCCACTACTTATAAACAACTTACTTCTGCCGATATTCCACAGTGGACGAAGGATAAAGGGTGTGAAAATCGAGCCCAGGCAATCTTTGCGTATGTATGGACAGCTGCTAAATTATCTGCCCATCTGCAAATTGAAAATAATCGGGATACCTGGCGATTTGAGGCTGTGGCGGAAGAAGATGGACTGTACCATGTGCGGATTCCGTTTGACGGCGACAATCAGTATATTTTAGAGTATTTGAGAATGATCCAGCCCGAGTGCTACGGAGATTGGCAGAGACAGGATGATGCAGCCTGCCTTCATCTTATATCACCGTCCGGTTTGGTGCCATCGGAGGGAAGTATTGCCTGTTTGACTTCTGCCGGGGGCGAGGGAATGATTGCAAGGAACCTTTCGGAAGCAGAACTTTATGAATTTAAATTTTATTCGGTAAACAACCAGGGGAAAAAGGGATTTGATAATATCCAGACTTATTTTTCTTCTGTGATGGATCAGCCTCTGGAAATTTATCTTCAATTGGGAGGCGCACCGTCCGTGGCAGGTGGCGCTAATGTACAGCGATTTGAACATAACGAGTCATGGAATGCTGATTATAATGTCAATTTGATTAAATATGACGCAGAGACCGGTAAAACGCTGGAGGGCGCCCATTTTGATATATTGGAAAAATTCGACGATTCACAGCTGGAGCATACAGAACTGGATGAATCGGCGAGTCATGATCCTGCTGCTTTGATTGGTTCTTTAAATGCCACAACATGGGGAGATGATGATATTGCCTCTAATTACAGCGGCGATATGGGGCTGCTTCATACGGATAACCTTACTTATAACTGGGCAAATGATCATGGAAGCCAGTTCGGACGTTGGAATGATCCGGAAGAGGATCTCTGTATTCAGGATGATGAGGTGACCGATAACCGTGGACATCTAATGTACCAAAATGGAGCGGGGGAACCCAGTGGAGATGAAGCACATTTTGATGTTCGAAGTTACATTTATCACAAAGGATATTGTACCGGACATCCGGCACCGGTCATCGAATATGAAGAATTGTCGGAAACCGATGGTGAGGCGGAGGGCGAAGATGAATCAGAGGTAGAGGCCTATAATCAGCAGATTCATGATGCGGCTTGGGCGGCTTGGTATGCTGAAGTGGAAACATGCGGAACGCTGGCCGGAGAAGGTGGTTTTTTTCATGCAATTGACCCAAATCTGGCAAAAGCGGCGATGGAAGAAGACAGAAACCGATTTTATGAGGATTTTATTTCCCTGACATATGACTACTCTGCCAAAGAAATTATGGCCAGAAAGGGATACATTCTTCATGATATTCACAATGATGATATTCCCATAGAATGGAGAACTGTCACATCTTCGCAGTATAAAAATTTTCATAATTTCGCTCAGAATTCGGTTTGGAATTCTGCTCAGAGTTCTTTTCAAAATCCAGATGATACGCTGGTGAAGATGGGGACCGCTTCGGATGCCGAAAGACTTGAGATAGTAGAAGATGAAGATGAAAACAACGAAGAATATGAAGAAACGGATTCTTTTGGGGAAGCAACTCCGGCAGAACTGGTAGAAGTGGAAGAAGAAATGGCAACTCCGGCAGAGGCAATCAGACGCAATATGATTCTTACCGGATTTATGAAATTGGCAGAGGCAGTAGAGCAACCTTCTTTTTTACAAATGAAGCATGCCGATTCTGCGATGATTAGAGATTCCATTTCATTTCAACCTTCTGATGTCTTGGAAGTGATACCCGGTGCCAACGATACCCTGGATTGGACGTTCCATGTGCATGACCACCGAACGGAAGGAATGGTTCATATTAATAAGCAGGATTTGGATCTAAACAAAGGGAAAAATGATCATTATGAAAGTTATGGAGATACGCAGGGAGACGGAACGCTGGAGGGCGCGGTATATGGTCTGTTTGCAGCAGCTGATCTGGTTCATCCGGATGGAAAGACCGGAGTCGTATTTCAGAAAGATAACTTGGTGTCAATCGCAACGACCGACAAAAATGGTGATGCCTCTTTTCTTGCTGTTACCGAGCCACCGGGAACTATATTTGATTTTAATGCGGGGAAAACGACACATACAGGATTTAAAGGTCCAACAAATCTGATCACAGAGAATGAGAAGAACAACGGAAATGTATGGATTGGAAGACCGCTGATAATCAGTCGGGAGGGAAGCCGCTATTATATCATGGAATTGGCACGATCTGAGGGATATGAACTTTCGCGCTATGGAATCGATGCAGAAGTGACCAATCGAGAAGCGGATGCAGCCGGTACATTTCCATCGACGACAGGAATGGTCACGTCCTCAGAGCTTCAAATGAACCGCAAAGAAGGTTATAATCAATTTTCCATTTATTCTAAAGGGGCGGAAAATGGTTACGATATTCTTATATCGGGCTTACATGCCGGAGCTAAATTCTATGCTACAGAGACTAAAGTCGTGATCAATCCCGAGGGTACCCATACGGAATCTATTTCTATCAAAAATCCCGTCTATGGTGTGGTGGGAAGTCCTGTAATCATTGATGGAACCATGATAGAAGCCTCGGTGGGGGATGTAATAACACTGCCCAACGGAACCACTTCTACCGTTCGAACTATTTCAAAGGCAAAAGAACAGAGATTGGGAGTGCGACCCGGAAATGCTTTTCAGGTGATACCACCGATGCTGACAGGTGCCGATGAACCGGCGGTGGAGGCGGATTTTATAAATAAGGTGAATGGAGATTTAAAGAGAGCCGGTTATAAAGCCACGGAAAAAAACTCTCCCTGGGTATCCGTGCAGCTCTTGGGAACAACGGAAGCTGAATGGTGCCATTCATTGAATGATGCATTAATGGATTTGAAGGTCTTTAATGCTATTTCTATAGAAGATGTTTATCGCGATGGCGAAAAAATGTATGGATTGCTCCGATACACGTATCAGCAGGCAGGAGCTGTGATTTCCGCATTATATGATGAGGACAGCAGCAGTTTATGGGTAAAAAAATCTATTTTGTATGAAATAGAAGGTGAGAGTATAGAGGGATATCTATATCATGAATATCCGGTGGGAGAATATGAAGATATCGTTCAGAATCCGGCCGGTTTTATAACATCGGCTACTGTCATGCGGCAATCTCTTACAAGACCCACGGCAAAGTGGAAAGAGGACCTTTCTTTAATTGGAGTCAGGGATGAAGTTGGAAAAACTTATTGGGTCTATGGGGAGACAGAACAGGCCTGTGACAACCGGGGAAATTTGATTTATAGTACTCATAGTGAAAATAGGGAAGTAGCGCCCGGCTATGAGAAGAACGTGATTGATACACCTCTCCCATATACCTATGATGAATCTTCAAAGAACTATACCATTCATATAACGCCCGGGCAAACGCCAAAGGAAGAAAAACTAGATGTGAAGATTCGGTATGATACCGAATTTATAGAAAATACGAATCAGGCCTACACGGATTACGTGCAGACTCATGCCTGTGTTTCAGCATTTCCTTCTATGATTTATCATAGTTCTTATATTGCAAATATTCTGTTGATCTATCCGGGGCAAGATATCGTATTTCAGGACGGGGGAACCGGAATCCATCCGTTGACGGTATTTGAACGGGCAATTCGACAAAAAGTGAAGATTGTCAAAGATATTAAAATCGGAAAGATAGCGGATTCCACTACAAAACTGGATAATTTTCGGTTTAAAATTTATTTAAAATCCAATTTGGAACGCCTATATCGCGATGAAACCGGTGGGGTTGACTGGCTGGATCGAGGCGGTGCAGCTATCGCAATCCGCGAATATCAATCGGCCTATCCACAATGGGAAAATTTCGGCAGTGTTCCCAAGTTGTATACCCGGGTACCGCATAACATAGATTCCAATACGACAGGATCAATCTCTAATAATGTGTGGGAGACGGCGGTGACAGTCAATCAGAGCCTCTATTCTTATGGGGTAAATGGGATGATTAAAGAAAACCAGAATTCGGGCTATACACGAATCTTAGAGACCCAAGGTGCGCCTGGGTCGGGATACAATTATGAAAAGTTTTTCGATGGAATAAAAACAACGAATACCCATGATTCCATCCGGCAGTTCGCCATCACGTGGTACTTGGATGACGAGGTGAAAAAACTGGTCAAGGACAATGGACGAGGTGAGAATCAGGCTGCTGCTGGAAGCGAAACCTATCAGGATGAGATTTATGATCAAGCGCTAAAGTATGCTACGGATAAAGCAAAAAACTATTTAAAACCATTTTTCACCTATGAACTGGATCGGATTTATGCGATTGAATGGGATTCTGAATCGGAAGGTGGTTTTGACAAGGATCCGACTACGCTATCGGCCGATATTCTCTATCCAAAAGGGGACTACTACTATGGAGTATCGAAATATCTTCCCTATGGAGTCTATGTGGCAGTAGAACAGCAGCCATGTCGCGCAGAATTAAGAGATTTCTATAATAAACACTATAAAATCAATCAGCCAAAAGAGATTATTCTGCCATCGGTCTACGAGGCAGGGGGAAATATAGGATCAGACGAGATTCTACACGTGGCATATCACTATAGCAGTAAGGACAAACCGGAAGACTTACAGCGAAAATATTATCTGCGTTTTAATGAAGAGTGGCCGAATTATCATGGCGATGATTGGCGAAGCTATGTCATTCGCGGACACAACCATGACGGCGATTACGAGATTTATAAATACGGTTTAGAACCGGACAAGAGAACCGGCAGTACGTACCATGGATTTTCCATCGCGCAGGAAATAAATGATCCGTATAAAGACATCTATGAGAAAGAAAATGCATCCAGTGATTATCACAGTAATCAGAAGGTAGAGTCGTATTATTATTATGGTTCTCTTTCGGAGAAATCGGGAAGTGGTACATCGATGACCGGCGTATTAACGGCAGAAGAAGGAAACTATGCGTCAGCACTTGTGCCGTGGACGGTGACCGAACCGATGGATGCAGGGATATATGATGCAGAAAATTTTAATGGTTATGCGGATGGAACCTACCACAATGTTTTTTATTCGACAAAATTGCGAATTGAAAAGCTGGATTCTGAAACAGGGGAAAATATACTTCATGAAGGAGCTCTGTTTACCATTTATAAGGCTGCCCGGGAAGAGGTACGAACCGGTAACGGCTGGGTGAAATTCTATGAGCGAGATACGGTCATCACCGGCACAAAAGAATTCTTAGAGGCAATGGGTGCCGTGAATATCACACCGAGAGCCCGCCGGGCACTGCCATGGGAAGTTCCCTATAGGGGATTATATTACGGTACGGTAAGTGCCGGTACTCCGATTTGTAAAGAGAAAGAACCAATCATTTTATTGGATTCAGAAGGGAAGAAAACAGGTTCTTTTTTGGTTTATTCCACTACAAATGATATCGAGCAGGTAGATGGTGAGGAGGCAGCGTTAAAGAATTTTGAGGATCAGAATACGGGATATTTGGAGACACCGCAGCCATTGGGAGCCGGTTGTTACGTCATTGCAGAAATAAAACCACCTTCCGGATATGTTCGAAGTAAACCGGTCGCTATTGAGATTTATTCGGATCAGGTAACTTATTATATGGATGGGAATCGAGACAGACGGGTTCGCTCCCCCATCTACGAATACGACATTTCTAAAGAGAACGATGTTGGCGAAACTGCGCGGGTTTCCATCCACAATCCCCCCATTTGCCTGGAGGTTTCAAAAGTCAAACCGGATGAAAAACTGATGAACTTTGAATTAGTGGGAAGACGGGAGGGCAGTCTGATCGAGCTGCAAGCAGCTTATGGATTGGAAAATATGGAACTGGCTTATAATGCATCAAAAAAATTCTTGGGATATGGATGGAAAAAGGGATTTTTAGATTCATTGAAAGCAAAACAGGCAGCAGGGGAAAGTATTGAAATTCTCTATGAAGACGGTGTATTTACCGGAAATGCCCGACTTTATAAGGTACCACAGGCTGCAGATGATTTGAATCGACACCTGCCCGGAGCGACTATGACACTTTATGACGCCATTGAGATAAAAGAAAATGGCGATCGGGAAGATTATCGCTATGATGGGGTTAATATTAAGCGGGATACATATGGCAATATCAATCGTATGTATGTGCAAAAAGGCTATGCCGGCACACAGCTTAAATATGTATTGGATAAAACAAATTCGGGAGGAGAAACAGAGGAAGAGGACAAGCAGTATAACTGGAATCAACAGGAGGACGATAAGGGAACCGGAATCTGGACCTACCGAACGGTAGAACGGGAAGATACCGATATCTTATTTTACGATATCAAAAATACAGCGGTGCTGCAAAAGGAAGGAGCCCTTTTATACCACTTAGACAGCGATGGAAATAGAGACAGCCTGGTTGATCCATATACCGGTATGGCTTACTTAATCGAGGAATCATCGGGAAAGATTTTAGTCTGGCCGGTAGAAGAATCCGGAGAAAAGATAAAGACCGGTCGAATTGCGACCATTGGTTCTGATGCGGAAAAGGAATTTACCATCGGAAGTTATCATAGCGGTGGAGAGGGGGAAATGGGACAAGGAAGTTTTAAACAACAGGTAAATCCTACATTGGATCGACATGGACTTCCCATTTATTATCAAAAATCCAAGGAAACCTATTTAAAAGGAGTGCCAATCTATGACCGCGATGGAGATTATGTCAGATATAAGTATGATGATCGATTAAAGGCGTATAACGACAATGCCTATTGCATAGAGATAAATAAAAACCGAAAGGATATAGGTTTTGATGTGACGTCTCCTTTGGATGATAAAAAGTTGTACCATCGTCTGGGCGAGGGGCACTTGATTGAAAATACGTGGACGACCGGAGAAAAAACGCCGAATGATCCCTTTACTAAAGGAATGACGGCCGGGCAGGCAGATCGGCTGAAACGGATACCTGTTGGAACTTATATTCTGGAGGAGTTAAAAGCACCGGAAGGCTATGTGAAAACTATGCCGGTGGCTATGACTGTAAAAGATGATACAAGGGTTCAGACCGTTCGGGCTATTGACCAAGTGATCAGTACTTATTTTGAAAAAACAGATGCACCCAATGATTATCGAATTAAAGTATTGGATAAAGATAAAATTCTGTCAAAAAAGCAATTGAGAAAACAGACAGAGATGGGAACGATAACCGAAGGAAAAGGCGGATACACATACACGAATGTGGTGGGTGCCAAGTTAGTTTTATTTCGTGCGATACGAGTAAAGACGGATGACAAAATTAACTTTCCATCCGGTTACTACCTGAAAAAGACGGAAACAATTCAGGCATCCTGGACCACGGACGCAGTGCCAATGTTTATGGAAACAATACCTAAAGGATTCTATATATTAGAAGAAATCAGTGCGCCTTCCGGATATATCAGAAATTCTATGGAGGTAGAAGTAAAAGAAACCGGAAAGCTGCAGCAATACCTCCTTCCCAACGACCATACCAAATTGGAGATTTTTAAATATCGGGAAGATAAAAACGGGGAAAAGATTCCCCTGGATAATGAAAATCCGGCTGAACTGGCACTTTACGAAGCCGTTACGGATGCGAATGGAATTGTTATGGAAGATGGTATTCCTAAATTTCACAAGGATAAGCCGGTGGATATATGGAAAACGGATGACTGTAAGGAATACACAGAAATGAAACGAAAAAGTTTCATTCATCATTATCAGAAATTGTTTCAGGAATACGGTACGGAATTCAATTCGATTTCATGGGGAATGGGACGTACGGCAAATCGAATGACATCCGTGCATACCGATCAAAAGGAATCAGTCACCCAACTTTGGAATACGGATCGTGGAAGTCATATACTTATTAATGTAACAAAAAATATGACATCCAATGGGAAATTAGACTATGTATATGACTATCGTTTTAATTATAAAAAGTTAAATACAGACGCCTATCCCAATGCCGTCAGTTATGATACTATATCCGGCAATCACCGTATTGACTATTTACCGCACAGCAGTTTTTATGTTTTGGATGAAATCAAAGCTCCAAACGGATTTGCCGATGTCGTGCCAAAGGCGATTGCGGTTGACGAGGTTGCAGATATTCAGCTTTATTCGCTGAAGAATGAACCAAAATATCTTTATTTGTCAAAAGTTTCGGAAGATGGGATAAAATTAAAGGGAGCTGAACTGGCACTATACCGTGCGGCGGAGGATGGAAGTCTGAAGATGGATTCGATTCACCTCTTTGCCAAGTGGATTTCGACAACAGAAGATGTAAAACTCAGTCCGGTGCCCTATGGAACTTATTATCTGGTCGAATTAACAGCGCCCAATGGATACATGAATATGGAACCTCAAAAGATAGAAGTTACCGAACAGTCGAATCCACAAATTCAGGCGGTCAATCATCTGAAAAAGGGTATCGTGAGAATTGAAAAAGTAGATGCCGAGAACCCGGAAATAAAACTGGGGGGTGCAAAATTCCGCGTGGTCAACCAAGAGACCGGTGAAGAAGAAATTCTGGTTACGAATGAAACAGGAAGAGCGGAAAGTCGATTGCTTACGATTGGAAAGACCGGAATAGACGGCATCTTCTTGCCTTATCATTTTACAATTCATGAAATAATGCCGCCCAATCGCTACACTCTAAATCTCTCGGTTCATCATTTTCAGTTTACCGATTACGGAACCGATGTGACATTGCACTATGATTACGGACGAACCAATCGTCAGACAGAAATATTTATCTCTAAATCCGATTTTAACCGTGATGCTTTCTTAAAAGGCGCTAAATTAGCGGTGTTTGGTACGAGAGCAGTAAATGGTAAATATGAGATAGATGGAGATGCACTGGAGGAGTGGACATCAGGTGGAGGAAGACATTTAATCAAGGGAAAACTGTCCGCAGGCGGCATTTATCTACTGAAAGAACTGCAGGCACCGGAAGGTTATGCCTTGTCAGAGCCTATGTTATTTACCATCTCAGATGATGGGAGGAAACTGGTTCATGTTACCAATAATCTGAATATCGTGGAATTTCACATGTCCGGCAGCTATGCGGATGCGATTGAATCGGTTTCCATACTGGGCCGACGAGCCATTGCAACAAAGACGGAACTTAAGGATCTGGATACGGGAGTGGGATTGCCCATTGATATTCAATCAAATATTCCACTTACTGCCAAAGATGGAATCAGGGATGGGCACCTCTATGAGCAGAGAGAAGTGACGTACTATACCGATGGAAACAGTCAAATCAGTCGTCGGTCGATTTTTCGGATGGTTTTAGATGATAATGGGAATTATTTAACCTCTATTCGGGAACCTAAAAAGACGCAGCTGCAAATTCAAACCTCAGAACAGAAAGCACCTGAAGATGTCCAAAACATAGTGGATACATGGGATGTGGAAAACACGGTGCATAGTGGATATGCTCATACAATTTTCAATCCGGAATATGAAACGAAGCAGAGTGTTCACGTCATCAGTGAAAATGGAAGATACGGATCCGGTGTGATGCCGGGCAGTATTGTAAAGTATCAAATCGCTTATAAAAATACTACAAAAGAGAAGCTTAACATGCGAGCTGCTGTAATTCTGGATTCACGAACCGAATACATGCCCACGTCTTCTACTATAGGAGGAAAGGAAGAAGGGCAGAGAGTGAGTTGGCTCATGCCGAATATATTGCCGGGAGAAAGCGGAACGATTATTTTTACAACGGCCATCAAGGATGATTTTTCTCTGGCAGAGAAGAATACAGACAAGATCGAGCACGGAATTGTAATCGGTGAAAATAAAAACACAACCGAAATTCGAGTGATGAATCCGCTGACCAAATCGGGTGGTATTACGGTGGTCAATCAGGTGAGTGGAACAGCAGCGGAAACGCTTTTGAATGGGAATCAGGAGTTTACTTACCGGATTTTCCTGAAAAATGCAGACGGAGAAGCTTTAATTGGAGCTTATCCCTATAGCGGATCCAAACAGGGATTTATCAAAAGTGGCGACTGCGTTAGCTTTAGTGGAAATGAATTTATTACGCTCCGTGGGATGGCATGGGGAACCCGTTACCTCGTACAACAGATCGCACCGGATCCCCTGTTATCTGAAACGCCAGAAGACAATATAGAGAGTTCTTCTGTGAATGCAGAGGGAATCAGTGGAAGGGAAGGAGTAACGGCAGTTTTTCTGAATCGAAAGAACGATCCTTATATCCGAGAGATTTTTAAAAAAGACGAAACTTATCATCTGACTGAAACAACTTACTACACCGATGGAAGCAGGGAAATTTCCGATAAAATGTCGTTTATACTAAATAAAAACACATCGGCGGACCATGTGGACATGAAGGATAAACCAACTCATGTGGTAATAAACAAAACAAATATTACGGGAACAGAAGAACTGATCGGAGCAATGTTCGAACTTCGTGAATTATCCGGATTAATCGTAGAAAGCTGGATATCCAATGGAAAACCTCATGAAATTATAGGGAAATTAAGATCGGGAGGAACTTATATATTAGTCGAAACGATAGCTCCGGATGGCTATCTGACAACAGCACCGATGGTATTTACGGTTTCTAAAAATGGTGTAATGGATCAGATTACAGTCAAGAACAAAAAAATACCGGAGGAACCCATAATACCGGAGGAACCCATAATACCAAATCGACCAATTCATCCTATCATACCCAATCCCCCGGTTCCAAAAGTTGGAACAATTACGGTGAAATATAACAGGCAGCTGCGGGGAACGGGGCATGTTCGTGTGGAAAAAAGAAAAATCGGACGTATTCCGGCAGCCGGAGAGGAGAGGAATCATTTAAATGAAATAGTAATTTGTATTTTATTATTTTGTTTTATTACATTTTTTATTAGAAAGAAATCAGAACAAGCAAGCAAATGAATGAATCTAAAAAAACTATAAAAAAAGTCTAAACAATTTAGCTGAAAAGGATTGAATAATTGATAAAAATATGATACCATCTAAGGCGTAAGTGTTTATTCTATTTAGCAGTATTATTTTAGAATGTTGAAGATAAGCTGCATGCTTCCGTCATTGTGAAGCGATAGGATACTCTGGAGAGTCTCGATTCATGAGCGCCGAAGGTGTAAGACAAATATAACGTGAATATTATTTGTTGATCTCTCAGGCAAAAGGACAGGGCATACATAATTATAGCAATGGGTGAAGTACCTATTGTATGCAGATGTTCTACTCTTTGGAGCTGATAGACCAATCAGCTCTTATTTTATTGCCGTAAAACGGCAGTTTTATTAAAACTTAGAGGAGGAATAAGGAAATGGACAGATTGTTAAGTTGGGTATCGGTGGGTAATGACTGGTTGTGGAGTTTTCTTTTAATTGTCCTGTTATGTGGTACAGGAATTTATTACACAATCAGACTTAAATTTATCCAGGTAAGGAAATTCGGAGAAGGTTTTAAACTGGTATTTGGGCATTTTAGTATGCATGGTGAAAAACATGCAAAAGGTGAGATGTCACCATTCCAGTCAATTGCCACAGCAATCGCAGCACAGGTCGGTACAGGAAACCTGGCAGGTGCGGCAACGGCGTTAATCGGTGGTGGTCCGGGTGCGATTTTCTGGATGTGGATGAGTGCATTTTTTGGCATGGCAACTATTTATGCTGAGGCTACTCTGGCTCAGAACTTCAAGACAGAAGTGAATGGAGAAGTGACCGGTGGTCCGGTTTACTATATTAAAGCTGCGTTTAAGGGTACATTTGGAAAAGTACTGGCAGCACTGTTTGCAATATTTATTGTGTTAGCTCTTGGATTTATGGGTAATATGGTACAGTCTAACTCCATCGGAGCCGCATTCTCAGAGGTATTTAAGATATATAATATCTCGATTTCTCCGGTTATTATAGGTGTGATCATTGCAGCACTGGCCGGATTCATCTTTTTGGGCGGAACCCAGAGACTTGCTTCAGTTGTAGAGAAGATTGTTCCGGCGATGGCAGGTATTTACATTATAGGCAGTGTGATTCTGATTGCGATGAATTTTACCGAAATTCCGGCAGCATTCAAGATGATTTTAATTGGCGCATTTAATCCAAAGGCTGTTTTAGGCGGCGGTGCCGGTATTGCAGTAAAAGAAGCAATCCGTTTTGGTGTGGCTCGTGGATTGTTCTCAAATGAAGCAGGTATGGGTTCTACTCCTCACGCACATGCACGTGCAAATGCAAAAAATCCTCATGAGCAGGGACTTTGCGCTATGATCAGTGTATTTATCGATACGTTTATTATTCTGAATTTAACTGTATTTTCCGTTTTAACATCAGGCGCTATGAGTTCAGGTAAAGACGGAACTGCTTTAACACAGGCAGCATTTATGAGTGGATTTGGTAACTTTGGTGCGATTTTTGTAGCGGTATGTCTTTTCTTCTTTGCATTTTCAACTATTTTAGGATGGCATTTCTTTGGACTGATTAATGCAAAATACTTATTTGGAGAAAAAGGCGGAAAGATATATTCATTAATCGTTGTAGTTTGTATCGTAATTGGTTCTGCCCTGAAGTTGGAACTGGTTTGGTCTCTTGCCGATTTCTTCAATGGTCTGATGGTAATTCCAAATGCCATGGCACTTCTGGCTCTCAGTGGATTGGTAGTAGATATCAGTAAGAAATATAGTAAGTAAAAGAATAAAACAACAAATAATTTTACTCATAAAAACATCTACTGCAGTGATTATTAATAAAATCGCTGCAGCGGATGTTTTTTTGTAGTTTCTTTTAAAAGACATTCAGAAGTGAGTGCATAAACTTTTTCTAAAACAGATAGATGCGTATCCAGAGAAAGATGATCGACGGTCAGCTCGTTTTGTGCGGTACAGCCGTCTACACCGCCGGCGGCCACCACTCTTTTTAAGAGTTCGGTTTCTTCGGCAGCAGATGGCAGAAAATTTCGATTTAAGATACAAGAGAGAATCGCAGAAATACCCCATCCCCACCAATTGGAGACGCCACTTGCCAGAACGATGTCGGAAGATTCTTTGGCACAAATCAGCTCTCCGGATGGAACACAATCGATAATCTCCTTCCGATAAGTTCCCATCCCCATCTCATTTCCGCCATCTCCAATGGAAATAGTCACCGCTCCGGACAAATGAGCTTCTGATAGAAAAAGAGCGGAATCGGTGACAATATCATCGATAATAGCACCATACATATTATGGTAGTGACCGTCACAAGCTTTTCCTGGACATTCTAAACTGATGAAATGAGTCGGTTCTATGGTACTTATAAAATTTTTAATAAAAGCATCGGTATTACCGGATGGAAGCAGCGTCAAAGTTGCTTTTGGTGCACGATAAAGTAATGCGGCATGCAAAAGATCATAGGAAGCAGAATCGGTCACAACATCAACGTGACATCCTATGGCAATCAATGTAGCAGCTAAATTAGCAGTTCCGGAAGGTCCATCTGTTTCACCAATAAAAGAACCATCCTGCAAACGAACCGGAAAACCGGTTAAAATGATGACACGTTTTGCATATCGAAGCGTATTGGCTGCTTCTTCTACCGGATTTTCCGGCAGGGATGAGAGCAAGCCTCTATTCCCAAAATCTTGTTTCATTATAAAATCCAGTTGTTTATAAAAATCCATTTTATGATCCTCCCAGTCAATCCAGAGTGTTTCTATGTAATAGGGAAACGTTCCTATAATACAAAAAAAGACCCAATCATCCTATTAGATTCATGGCTCTTATCTATGACGGGAACATCCGGGAAGGCGTCCCTATAAACAAAAGAATCGATTCACTTTTTATACTTAAATACTATAGGAAAGAAGCAAATCTGTCAAGCAAAAATACAAAATTTGTGATATAGTGAGAATGATGCACATCTGCACACTTAGAATAAGTGCTAAATAAGGAGATTCAGTATGTACGATAAAAATACAATTTTAATAGTAGGGCAAGCAAAGCCCAGCAAGGAAGATGCAATTTACAGCCTGCATGGTGAATTTTATATCAGTTTGGTTGTGGAAAAAGAAAGCGGTCTGATTATAGATGTGGAATGCAATACAATCCTTGCTGTAACCAGAGATTTCGCAGCATCTCTGATGATTGGAAAAAATCTTAAGACCGATATGGCAGAGATCGAAAAGGAGATAAGAGACCGCTATTTTGCATTGACACAAAAACCACTGATGGCATGTATGAAAGATGCATATAACCGATATATGACGGTAACAGGCCAACGGATATAATAGAAGCCCTGTTATATCTTTATGCGTCCTATCGCTTCTGTCATGATCGCTTCCACATCATTTCCTTCGATATCCAGTCCTTCGGCTGAGAAGCAGACACTGTTTTCGATGCCAATCATGGCAGCCACAGCTTTGATATAGTCATATCCAAAATTCTGATTGTCGATGATTCCACCGGAAGTCGTGAGATAAATCAGTTTTTTTGCTTTGCAGAGTCCCTTGGACGCATCGTGCTCATATTCAAAGGTAATGCCGTAAAACATAATATTTTCAATATAAGTTTTAAGAACGGATGGGAAGGACAAGTCATAGTAAGGAGCACCGATTACGATATAATCCGCATCGGCAAACTGTCTGGCCCATGCACATTCTTTGGTTTTTAATCTCTCCGGATTTTCAAAATCCTCTCGTTTTTCTAATCGCTCCCGGTTCAGGGATTTCAGCTCCATCTCTGAAAGTTTCAGATGGGCGATGCGAAAACGCTCTCCATCCGAGAATGCGGATAGGCAGCTTTCACATAGTCTGCGGGTTCTGGAACCGGCACGGATGCAGGCATCTAAAAATAATACATTTTCCAATTTTATAATCCTCCTCTTATCTAAATAAAATATTAATGATCTCATATACTAACCCAAATACGTCATGGAACAATCGTTTTAATTTGCAGTTTTATCTGCAATAATTCGACCTTCGCCATAAGGCTCCGTGTAGAGCTTTGAATTTGCAGTATATCCGTCCATAAGATATTCAATCAGTGCAGTATAGTCTTCGGTAAATTCGTCTTGCAGAAGTTTATGATCGGCGAACATAGTGTAACCGTCACCGCTGTTTTTAATTAAAAAAGAATGACTGGTCACGGTGTAGCTCTGTTCCGGATTGATCGGTTGTCCCCCAACTTTGACGTTCTTTACCCGACGGGGACCATCGGCACTTAAGAACATATTGTTATCATCTGTTTTAACAGAAGAGGGTACGGAATCATCAATTTCGTAAGTCAGACCGGAAACCTGCAAGAATCCACCATTTTCCTCCGGCATCAGTCGTACCCCATGTTCCAATGCATCCAGAAGTTCCTGTCCCGTAGCTTCTATCGTGCAGAGGCCATTGCCATAAGGGAATACGGACAGAATATCACCATAAGTAATATCACCTGATGGCAGATCGGCTCGAATACCGCCGCCATTTACCAATGCGATATCGGTCTTACCTGCAGCGCGGTAAGCATCGGCGCATAGATTGCCAAGATTTGTCTCTGCATTACGGATGATTCTGGCACCGGTGGCGGGGTCATTAACGGTCAGTGCGTTAGCGGTAACGGCCACTTTCTTGTTCAACAGTTCGTTGTATTGAGCCTGTACATTTTTAATATAATTCTCGGTCTCGGTATCTTTTTTATCATAATCCGTGATTAATCCGGTGGAAAGGTTCCCGTCTTTATCTAGAAGCAGCATTCCAATGGTTTCCAGTTTGGTACCGGTCTGGGAGAGTAAAATTCGTTTTCCCTCTTTATTCTTTACACGTTCACAGGCCGCAACACTGTGGGAATGACCATCCAACACGGCATCGATTCCGGTGGTATGTTCAATTAATCGAGTGGAAAGATAGGGCGAATCCACATCACCAATTCCCAGATGAGTCAGTGCAATGATATATTCGGCACCTTCGTTCCGCGCCTGATCTACATTCTTTTGTACTTCACTGTAAAGCTTTGTGCCATCCCCATCCGACATGAAATCATAGCGGTAATGCCCATCTGCATCTTTGAAACTGGCAGGATTGCTGCTTGTCATGGTAAGTGGAGTGGTTACGCCCAAAAAGGCAATTTTGATACCGGATGCTTCTTTTATGACATAGGGTGGAAAAACAGAGGTATCGGTAGCTGCATCCACAAAATTCAGGGAAACATATGGAAATTTGGCACGTTTACTCAGTGCCAGCAACTGCTCCGTGCCATAATCAAATTCGTGATTGCCGGGAATAGCAACTGCGTAGCCCAGCTGGTTCATAATATCGATGATATTTTCACCTTTGGAGAGTGCACCCATGGGAGCACCCTGTATCGCATCGCCGGAATCCACTAAAAGAACCTCACAGCCATCTGCCTCTAGCTCTTTTTTATATGCGGCGAGACCTGCATATCCAATATTCTCATCCAATGCACAGTGTACGTCATTTGTGTAAACAATCGCAATGTCCCGGCGTGCAGTGGTTTCTGTTTTGGCATGGTTGGCCGAATCCTGACAGGCAGATAGGAGTAGAATCAATGTTAGTGCCGGAATAAATACTTTAAAGATATATTTTTTCATAAAGAATCCCCTTTTACTTTTTTTTCCGAAATACAATAACGGCAAGGATGAAAGACGCAACCAGACATGCAATTCCCCAAGAAAGAGGCACCCCATTTCCAATTTTGCCTGCAACAAAGATACTGGTTGGACCATCGGCACCGCCAATGACAGCAATCGACGAAGCTACCTTGTTTCTAAATGAAAGAAAAGGAATGAGATTGATAATAATATCAAAACTACCCAGTATACCCAAAATAATGGCCATAATTTTTAATTTTTTTATCATAGAATACTCCATTTCTTTATTTAATATTGTATTGAATTTCAGTATAGCATGTTTAGGGATAGATTTCACGAAAAATTATTGCATATTGAACCTATGTCAGTATAAACTTGATTTTGTGTATGATTAATTTAAGAAAAAAGACCTAAAAATTGATTGACAGCTTCTTCCGATTTATTATAAAATCTGTAGATAACCGATAACAAAATGGCGATGAGAGGTCAAATGGATGAGAGATAAAACAGATAAGAAAAATGGTCGGTGTCGTCTGGTATGTGCTGCCCTATGCAGCGTGCTGTTGCTCTCGGCTTGTGCCGGAATGCCATCACAAACAGATGAATTATCGGAGGAAGAGCACAAGCAGGTGACCGCTCTTTTGGGCGATTTGAACGGGAACACTTCGGAACGTGTAGAGAATAAACTGGGAATATTATTACACCGGGTGAATCACATAGCGTCGGAACGTGAAAAGAATGGCGATTACGAGATGTCAGAACGGGAGTATCAGCTTTGGGAGAAGATAACTCTACTTTTGAACAAGGAGACGAGGCGGCAGTTTGGAATCGATAACTATGTGCCGGATGAACCGGATCCCAATGCAGATTATGGTAGAGAACAGATGGATAACCTCAAAAACACGTTGTCTGATCAGGACTGGAATCAACTAAACCAGTTGCGAAATCAATACTTTGAAGTCGCAGAAGGGGATACAGAAAAAGAATACAATGTTTCTGAAGATGATAAAACATATATAGATGTGGAGGCGGAGATTCGGACGATTGTCGGAAGATATAAAGAATTAGATCCGGATGCCTTGGTACTTAATTTATTAGATGAGAAGAATCAGAAGCCACTTGGAATTTTTCAAATCTCTCCGGAACTTAAAGCCATTTATCAGGATGGAAAGAAAAATGGATTAAAGAGTCTTTCGGCAGCCGAACAGGTAGAACTGGAGAAAAAATGGAAAGCAACGACCGACATTCTTCCCTTGTCTTTGTTTAAGAACTTTGAATATTTTAAGGTAGGTGGAGATGGTGAATGGGGAATTAATGCATCGGTCATGCCTATGGATCCCGATGGAAAAAAATGGTGCATGACAGTGGATCCGGCAGATATGACAGATGATGGATTATTTCCGTATACGGCCGTTCATGAGATGGGGCATTATATTACACTAAATGAGAAACAGGTAAGGTATTTTAAGGATGAAGGAGAATATTATCCACACAGTAGATACAGTGATTGGCAGTGTGTGGCTATGGAACATTCATATTTGCAGGCTTTTTATGATGAATTCTGGGAGGACACGATAAATGACTGGGCTACCAATCCCCAAAATGCCTATTATTATGACCGTCATCGCTCAGAATTTGTGACCGGATATGCTTCCAGTGAGTGCGCAGAGGATTTGGCAGAATGCTTTGCGGCCTATGTGTTTTTGAAATCGGCAGATACGCCAAAAAAACAGGAAAAATTGGATTTCTTTGACCGCTATCCGGAATTCAGACAGCTGAAGAAGGAGATTTTAAGGCAAGTTACAGAAAATAAGGTGTATGTCAACCCGGAGATCGAACCGAAATAAATAGGGAGTTTGTGGATAAAACTACGGAAACTCAAGGCTAGTTAGTGTAAAATTATAATTGGCAAAAAAAACAAGATGTTTTAGTTATGTAAACTAAAATAGGAAGCAGAGAATAAATCCCTACTTCCCAATCATACAGTTTTTCTTTATAATATTAATTGACGAGATTAATTCAAAGGAGACTGCATGATGAATACTATTGTAAACGAGAATCTTGTATCTTTCAAGGAGTTAGAACAAAGAATATATATTTATGTCTGTGAACTGGCAAGAGAGATCACCCGGCAGATGTTGGAGTCCTACGATAAGGAACTGGCGGAATCAAGGGATAAAATGCAGTACAGAGGAAAGGGAAAACGCAGCACATCCATAAAAACCGTTTATGGAGAAGTTGAATATTCCAGAAATGTTTACCGTACAGAAACCGAAGATGGTCAGGCTGCCCATGTCTTTTTATTGGATCAGGCAATGCATATGGACAAAATAGGGTTGATTTCAACGAATCTTGCAGAGAAGATAGCCCTTACAGTAACAGAATCCCCGTATAGAGTTACCGCCGATGTGATAAGCAGCACCTGTGGACAGAACATCAGTGCCGGAGGAGTCTGGAACATGATGCAGCGTTTGGGAGAGCGGATTGACGAGGAAGAAGCACATGCAGTAAAACAGATGGATGCAGACCAGACGGAAGGGGCAAAGGTAATACCGGTTCTTTTCGAGGAAATGGATGGAGTGTGGCTTCACATCCAGGATGAACATCATAAGAAAAAGAAGAAGCAGGAAATGAAGGTATTCACCATGTATGAAGGCTGGGATGCGGAAAAGGAAAAGCAGAAACGAAGCACACTGGTTGAAAAGACTATGCTTGCCGGAATGGAAAGCAGCAGTGAATTTCATGCGAAACGAGAGGCGTGTATCCGAAAAAAATATGCGGCTGATGAGATCAGCCAGCGGATTCTAAATGGAGATGGAGGAAGTTGGATAAAAGAGCCTTATGATCCGGATGTAATCTTTCAGTTGGATAGATACCATATCTATCAGGAAATTCTAAGAAAGATCAGTGATAAAGAGGGATTACTGCCATACAACAAACGAGACATCACCATACCAGCACCGAAAGCAGGCATCCTGTATAAAGGAATGGGGATTCAAGAAACGCTGAGTGCGGCAAAGGCGCCCAAAAAAGATGGGAAAGGAAATCCGTATGCGGATAGATTCAACCATCATATGCCATTGTTTGAAGCAATGCAGACAGCATCAAGAAAAGCATTTAAGAGAGCATTTGGATATTAGAGTAAAAAGCCTTGGAAGCAGGGCTATTTAGGAAAACAAAAAACAAGAAAATATCATTTTAGAAAAACAGTAGGAAATTTGCCAACGTTTACTTGACACAAACCTTTGGAAGATGAGAGTTGCATATCCCAAATTAGTTAGGTATACTGGAAGTGATAAATTACATAAAATATTTAATAAAATAGGAATAAATATCACTACGCCTAAGTGCAGTGATATGAGTGTTTAAAAAATAAAATATAAAGGGAGATGAAGCGTATGAAAAAGTCAATATTAACAATCTTGGTGACTATAATTATGGCAGTAAGCATGAGTGTGACTGTCTTTGCTGGAGCATGGAAACAAGATGATTTTGGAGATTGGGTTCTAATTGAAGGTCAGTGGAAACAAGATAACCGTGGAAAATGGTATGAGTACAATGATGGTACATTTCCGCTCAATGAATGGCAGTGGATTAATGAAAACAAATATGATAATGCAAAACGATATTATTTTGATGAAAGAGGGTACTTGCTAAAAAATACATCAGTGCCAGATGGTTCGCAAGTCAATGCCAATGGAGAATGGCTGATTGATGGAAAAGTTAGAGAAGCAACTATGTATAAGAATTCGATTGATATAACTGTTATAAATTTTGGCTTTAGAGCTAAAGACGCGGTGGATGTAAAGTCATATGGGTACACAGAAGAAGGGATTAGCAATATTGTTGTGGATATTTTAAACCATTCTCGTCAAGAAAATTTCAGGAAATATGATGTATCTTTAATAAATTATAGAAAGGATTCAATTTCAAATAAATTTAAAGGATTGCCATTAGGAGCAGAGTATGCGTATGATGTAAGAATAGATGGTGGGACAGGAAAAATGAATTATACACCCTTTTCTATTTGCGTGGACCAGGGATATTTAAAATTGTTTTTGACTGGTTTAGACAATGTTAATACAATGGAAGGTTGTGTGGAGATTTTGAAAAGTAGAGGTTTTTCGGTTATAAGTGAGGATCTTTTTCAGGCAGAGTTAAAAAATTCAGAATATGTGATTTATATACAGAATGATAATAATTATGGATTTGGTGCATTGATTATGACTAAGCAACGATATGATGACGGTCTTTGGATTAGTTAGTAATTAACACGGTTTTCCCCGGCTACATGTTCTTTCACCAAAGTGACACAATAGGATTAACGAATGTATTAGTCTTGGTCTCCTTCTCCTCATCCAACCGAACCATGATCATTTAACCGTCTGGGAATGAACCAAAAAAGAAAACCAAAAAGCAGAGTATTAGGATTGATTTTCCTATTTCCCTGCTTTTTTTATGCCCTGTTTAACTTTTCTAATCCCTGCTTTTGGAATTTAAAAACCATTGTTTTATTCCGGTTTGTCTTTCTTTTGGTTATCCTTTTTATAGCGTATAATCAAAGAGTAGCCATAGAGCACTGCAGGTACGACAACCGTGCAGAACAGCGAGGCCATCAGAAGGCTCTGAGCCAGCGGACTGTCTATCATGGCAAAGATAATGGAAGAGGCATAGAGCAGCAGTAAAAGGACTACAGCGGCTATTGCCAATGGACGTTTGTATTTCATAGAAAAAATCCTCACTTTCATAAAACAGATAGTTCTATTATAAATGATGTAAGAATTTTTTGCTATACTTTTTATACACAGTAGAGTAAAATATAGTATTAAGGAAGGAGTGTGATTTCTTGAAAAAAAGATTCTTTGGCTTCATGGTTATATATTTCATGATTATCTGTTTTTCAGGAGCCGCTTCGAGCGTTGTACAGGCATCGGAAACAGAAAACCGCACGGGCGAAGGTGAATGGGTAAAGGATGGAGATGACTGGCGGTATCGAGTGTCAAGTGGTGAGTATTTAATAAAAGACTGGATTTTTTACAAAGGAAAATGGTATTATTTGGATTCAGATGGATATATGGCAGTTGGTACGCAGCGCATTGGCAGACAATACTACTATTTTCGCGAAAATGGCGAGATGGCTGTGGGATGGGCCTATGATGACGACACCGAACAATGGTATTATTTAAATGATAATGGAACCAGAAAAACAGGTTGGTATGAAACCGGCGGAGTCTGGTACTGGTTTGATTCCAAAGGAATCATGTATCATAGCGGTATGCGTATGGTCAGCGGTCACAAGTACTATTTTTTTGAAAATGGTCAGATGGCGGCGAATAAGTATGTGGGCACCTACTATTACGGTGCTGATGGGCTACGGGACCGCAAGTACGATATGGTGATACAGGGGAAACGCAAACCGACAGAAGAAGAGAAGAATGCAATTACAAAAGCGATGGAGAATATACCCGGGGAGTGGATCGACAAGTGTCTGAAATCCGGTTGGGAATTTATGTATTATACAGATAAAGATTACTATTCGGCACCGAAGACCGATCAAGGCATTTATTATATTTGCCATAAAACCGATACAAATTATAAAAAGATAAAATTTACAAAACCGGAATCTTTGATTATTGCTTTTGGAGAGTATATCGCCGGTATTACGGGAAACGATAAAGATGAGAATCTTTTTATGGCGGATTTTCAGCACTACCTGATGGACACATCACTGGTTCAGCCATTGCCCAATTACTTTGATAACAAATCATCGATGTGGTTCGGTGCATTATTTGAGTGTTACTGTGATCCGGAGATCTTTTATGATATCAAAGAAAAGAATTCTGCATTGGCAAACTTCACAGAACAGGTATTGGGTGTGAATACAACAGGCCGTAAACCAACACTCAAAGAATTGAGGGATAATTTATATAAAGACAGTGCAGGTACAATCAATGCATTTGGTCCATCCACAGATGTATTACTAAAGAAAGCAGCCGGACCGGCTGACGAGACGACGGCGGCAAGCCAAAAGAATGAATAAAATAGAAAGAAGGATAACGATATGGGCAAAAAGAAGATGAAGTATGTTCTGACGGCAGGTGCGGCTGCTGTCATTACAGGTGTTGCAGCAAAAAAAGTCTATGACAGCCGTATGAAAGATACAGAAGTCAAAAAAGACGCAGTAGAGGACGCAATCGTCAAAAACAGAGATTATACAAATCGCAAAGCTTATTTTGTAGGTGGTGGTCTTGCCAGTCTTGCCGGAGCGGCTTACCTGATTCGTGACTGTAATTTCCCGGCAGCCCAGATTACAATTTACGAAGGAATGCATATTTTAGGAGGAAGTAATGACGGAATAGGCACACCTGAGGGCGGATTTGTCTGCCGTGGCGGTCGTATGTTGAATGAAGAAACATATGAGAACTTTTGGGAACTGTTCCGTTCGATTCCATCGTTAACACAGCCGGCATGCAGTGTGACGGAGGAGATCCTAAACTTCGACCATGCACATCCAACTCATGCACAGGCCAGATTAGTGAATAAAGATGGAAAGATATTGGATGTAAATGGCATGGGATTTACCCAGGAAGAGCGGATGCGCCTGTTAAAACTCATGACTACCGATGAAAAAGATCTGGATGATATGACGATTGAGGGATGGTTTGAAGATCTTCCCCATTTCTTTACCACTAATTTTTGGAATATGTGGCAGACCACATTTGCATTTCAAACGTGGAGCAGTCTGTTTGAATTCCGCCGCTATATGCAGAGGATGATATTTGAATTTAGTCGGATTAATACGCTGGAAGGCGTGACGAGAACACCACTCAACCAGTATGACAGTGTCATTCGTCCGATTGAAGAATTTCTCCGAAAAGAAGGCGTTGTGTTTACAGAAAATTGCACAGTAGAAGATATTGACTTTGCAGAAGGTGATGGCATTACCGTAGAAAAACTGCATTTGAATCACAATCAAACATCGAAAATGATTGAAGTAAAGCCGAATGACCTATGTTTTATGACAAATGCATGTATGACAGACAGTGCCACGTTGGGCGATATGCATACGCCGGCACCGAAGCCGGAGCAGGCACCGATATCGGGCGAATTGTGGGCGAAAGTAGCCGCTAAAAAACCGGGTAGACTGGGAAATCCTAAACCATTTTTCGAAAGAGAACATGAGACAAATTGGGAAAGCTTTACCGTTACCTGTCATGGCGATATGATTTTAAAGAAAATCGAAGAATTTACCGGTAATGTTGCAGGCAGCGGTGCCCTTATGACTTTTAAAGATTCAGGATGGAAGATGAGCAGTGTTATAGCAGCACAGCCACATTTCATCAATCAGCCGGAAGATATCACTATTTTCTGGGGATACGGACTTTATACGGATCATGAAGGGGATTATATCAAAAAGGCGATGAAAGATTGTACCGGAGAAGAAATGTTAGATGAATATCTGCATCAGCTCCACCTTCCGGAAGAAGAAATTGCAGAGATGAAAAAAACGGTAATTAATGTGATTCCGTGTTATATGCCATATATCGATGCACAGTTTGAGCCGCGCAAGATGAGTGACAGACCTCAGGTCGTGCCGGAAGGTTCTACTAACTTTGCTATGATCAGTCAGTTCGTGGAGATTCCGGAAGATATGGTGTTCACAGAAGAATATTCGGTTCGTTCAGCAAGAATTGCAGTATATACACTGATGGATGTTCATAAGAAGATCTGCCCGGTCACCCCGTATAGAAAGATGCCAAAGGTACTTTTTAAAGCACTTAAAAAGGCATATGCAAAATAAAAAGGGCAATTAAATCAGGACAAAGAGAGTCTGCAAAGCAGACTCTCTTTGTCCTGTGATAGGAATGTGTCTGATTATATAAAAGAACTTTGAATGCTATTCGGCCAGTTCTTCCCAGCGTTCATACAAAATTTCTAATTTGCCAGATAATTCTTCTTTTTCTTTATTGAGCTCCATTAGTTTTGGAACATTTGAAAAGACTGCTTCGCTGCAGAGCAGGGTATCAATCTCCTGGGTTCTGGACTCCAGTTCGTGAATTTCATCTTCCGTCTTCTTCAGATCGTTCTGACGTTTGCGCAGCCGTGCCTGTTCCTCTTTTTGCTGTTTCCAGTCAACTTTGATAGAAGCATCGGCAGAACTTTCGTCATCCGGACTGTCGCTATCCTTACACTCCGAAGAAGTGTCTACAGGATGTTCATCCAGATTCTTTCGGTAAATAGATTCCATTAATTCTTTCTTTTCAATATAATAGTCATAATTCCCAATGTAATTAATGAGCGTATTCTGTGTCAAATCCATAATTCTGGTTGCCGTTTTATTAATAAAATAGCGGTCATGGGAGACATAGAGCACTGTTCCGGTATAATTAAGGAGCGCGTGTTCCAGAATCTCCTTGGAAGTGATATCTAAATGGTTGGTCGGCTCATCCAAAATTAGAAAATTAGCTTCGGAAAGCATCAGTTTTGCCAGCGAGACGCGACCCCGTTCCCCACCGCTCAAGTCGCGAATAAGCTTGAATACATCATCTCCGGTAAACAGAAAAGCAGCCAGAACATTGCGAATTTGTGTATTATTCATATCCGGATAGGTATCCTGAATTTCATTAAACAGTGTTTTATCCATGTGAAGAACCTGGTGTGCCTGGTCATAATATCCAATATGTACCTTAGAACCAAGGTGAATCTCACCGGCATCCGGTTCAAGCATTCGATTGATTATCTTTAAAATCGTTGTTTTACCGGTTCCATTGTTACCGATGATGGCAACACGTTCTCCACGTTTGATATCGAAGTCTACATTAGTAAAAAGCGGACCATTCTCAAACCCTTTTGTCAGTCCCTCAACCGTTAATACATCATGTCCACTGGTGACATTTGGTTCCAAACGGATATTCATGGTGTCGTTGGCTTCGGTAGGCTTGTCCTTTACTTCTATCTTAGCCAGCATCTTTTCCCGGCTCTCGGCTCGTTTGATGGACTTTTCCCGGTTGAACGACTTGAGCTTTGTAATGACTTCTTCCTGATGCTTGATTTCCTGCTGCTGATTTAAGTAAGCTTTTAAAATACCGGCACGCAGCATGGCTTTCTTCTCACTGTAAGCAGAATAGTTGCCCTGAAAAGTAGTGGCTTTACCCTGATCCAGTTCTACGATTTTTGTTACAACGCGATCCAGAAAGTACCGGTCATGGGCTACGATGACAACCGTACCGGAATAATTCAAAAGATAGTTTTCCAACCAGGCGATGGATTCCATGTCCAAATGATTGGTTGGTTCATCCAATAGAATAATGTCAGGCTTTGCCAATAGGAGCTTTCCTAAGGATACCCGGGTCTTTTGTCCGCCGGAGAGAGTTGAAACATCCTTTTCAAATTCATCTTCCTCAAATCCAAGTCCCTTTAAAACACCGGTAATTTCGCTTTGCCAGGCGTAGCCATTCAACAGCTCAAATTCATGATTTAAGCGGCTGTAGGTCTGGAAGAGGTCTTCCAGTTCATCACCTGATGAATGTTTCATCTGAAGTTCAATCTCACGGATTCGCTGCTCCATGTCAAGTACCGGCTTCTTTACTTCCATTAATTCATCATAAATAGTTCGGCTGCTGTCTAAATTCTGATGCTGAGCCAGATAGCCAACGGTTTTTCCTTTGGAAAAGATGACATCGCCCTCATCGGCGGCCATCTCACCTACGATGATTTTAAAGAGAGTCGTCTTACCGGCGCCATTAATTCCTACAATAGCTGCTTTTTCACGTTCCTCTATATGAAAAGATATATGCTCTAAAATAGAGTCAGTACCAAAAGATTTTGAAATGTTGTTACAGGATAAAATCATGGTGACCTCCTAGGTATTTAAGTCTCAAAAGAAAGTATAGTATAAAACCATAAGTTTTTCAAGAAGAGGTGAGATTTATTAAAAAAACCATATTTGTTTATGGTTAAATTTTTAATTTATTTGACAATAATTTGTCATATGATATAATAGTGTATAAAATACGAATAAATGATAAGCGAAATACGATTGAAAGGTAGGAGAAGAAAAACCGTGGAACAGAAGGAAATTTCCAAAGCAGTTATTTCAAGACTGCCAAGGTACTATCGTTATTTGGGAGAATTACTGGAAGAGGGCATTGAACGGATTTCTTCTAATGATTTGAGTGTGAGAATGAAAGTAACTGCTTCTCAGATTCGTCAGGATCTTAATAATTTTGGTGGATTTGGCCAACAGGGATATGGGTATAATGTAAAATACCTGTATACGGAGATTGCAAGAATTCTCGGAATCGACAGACAGCACAATTTAATCATCATTGGTGCAGGAAACCTGGGTCAAGCCATTGCAAACTATACAAATTTTGAACGCCGTGGATTTATAATTAAAGGTATGTTTGATGTGAATCCCAGATTGGTTGGGCTTGTAGTCCGTGGAGTCGAGATTCGAGGAATCGAAGATTTAGAGCAGTTCATTAAAGATAATGAAGTGCAGATTGCTGCGTTGACGATTCCAAAATCTAAAGCACCGGAGGTCGCAGGACGTTTGGTGAATGCCGGCATTAAAGCAATTTGGAATTTTGCCCATATTGACTTGATGGTACCGGATGATGTAGTCGTAGAGAATGTACACTTATCGGAGAGTCTGATGCGCCTTTCTTATCGCGTATGCAGTATACAGGATCAAAAAGAATTAGAAGAAAAGAAATTAGCAGAAAAGAAGTTATTGGAAAAAGTGAAAGAGCAGAGATGATAGTAGGCATAGGAACAGATCTAATAGAGATAGAACGGATTAAAAAGGCTTGTGAAAAAGAAGCCTTTTTATTGCGTGTTTATACAGAAGAAGAATGTCGGCAGGCCGGAGTGAATCATTCCCGTTTGGCCGGCAATTTTGCTGTTAAAGAAGCTGTTTCTAAAGTTTTTGGAACCGGATTTACTACGTTTGGTCCCAAAGACATTGAAGTCCTTCGAGATGAGCGCGGAAAGCCTTATGTGAATCTGTATGGGGAAGCCAAGCGACTATCTGAACAATTGGGAATCAGAAAAATCTTTGTATCAATTACTAATACATCTTCACATGCAGCGGCATTTGCCGTGGGAGAGGGGGACGAAGGATGAAACACCTTGTAACCGGATCACAAATGAGAGAAATCGACGATTATGCCATCCATACCATAGGTATTCCTTCTATGGTGCTGATGGAGCGGGCAGCACTTGCCGTAGTGGAAGAAATCGAACAAGCTAGGGTCGATAAAGGCCGTGTTTTAATTCTATGCGGTACCGGTAATAACGGAGCCGATGGAGCAGCCATTGCCAGAATGTTATATTTGAATCAGTGGGATGTGACCATTCTCACGGTAGGAAAGAATGATAATCGAACGGAGGAGATGAAGTCTCAGCTGGCGATTGACGATAATTTAGGAATTCCCATTATGGAGTTTTTTGACTTTATTCCGGGAACCTACGATGTGACGGTAGATGCCTTGTTTGGAGTAGGACTCACCAGAGAACTGAGTGGGGAATTTAAAGAAGCAGTAGAGATGGTGGGACAGCTGCAGCCCAAACTTACGGTGGCGGTGGATATTCCATCGGGAATTCACTCCGAAACCGGACATGTGATGGGAATTGCCTTCAGAGCAGATTTAACAGTTACCTTTGGATATGCAAAACTGGGAACTTTATTATATCCCGGCAAAGAATACAGTGGCCGGATTGCAGTGCGGGATATCGGATTCCCTGAGTATAAGGAGAATTGGAAACACCGATTCTATTGTTATGACGACGAGGACTTAGCGTTTATTCCATCCAGAAAGTCGAATTCCCATAAAGGAATGTATGGAAAGGTGCTGATTGCAGCCGGTTCCCGTGGTATGTGTGGAGCGGCTTATCTAAGTGCACTTGCGGCTTACCGTACCGGTGCAGGACTGGTGAAGATTCTATCGGTAGAGGATAATGTGAATATTTTACAGACGCTTCTTCCCGAAGCAATCATTTCATCCTACTCGCCTCAGATGGAAGAAGAGGAGCCGGAGCTGTTTCGTGAGTTAATTGAAAAAGAGTGCGCATGGGCCGGTGTCATCGTGCTGGGTCCCGGATTGGGAACAGGCAGACATGTAGTAAAACTGGTGGAATATGTGCTTTTATCTGCCTATGTACCGATTATTTTGGATGCAGATGGATTGAATGCCGTAGCAGAACATCCGCATCTGGCAGACTTTTTTACGGAAAATGTAATCGTAACGCCCCATATGGGGGAAATGTCCCGCCTGCTTGAGAAAGAGATAGAAGAGATAAAGAACAATCCGGTGAATACCGCCATCGAATATTCGGAGCAATATGGTGTGACCTGTATCCTTAAGGATGCGGTGACTGTCGTTGCGGGAAAAGACGGAGATGTCTATATTAATACCGTTGGCAACGGAGGAATGGCCAAAGCCGGTTCCGGGGATGTTCTGACCGGTATGATTGCCGGTCTGGTTGCTATCGGCCTGGCAGAAGACCGAGCTGCATCGATCGGTGTCTATCTTCACGGCATGGCCGGCGATGCGGCTGTAAAACAGCACGGGGAACATTCCCTGCTGGCAAGAGAACTAGCAGATTCAATTTTACGGGAGGATTAGGATGGAAGAACCATATACCAGGATTTACGCTGAGATCAATCTGGATCATGTTGTTAAAAATATGAAAGCAATGGCAGCTAATTTGCCAAAGGGAATCAAAATCATTGGAGTGGTGAAAACAGATGGCTATGGGCATGGGGCAGTTCCGATTGCTAAAGCAATTCATCCATTTGTCTGGGGATATGCCACTGCAACTTTAGAAGAAGCCATTATTTTGAGGCAGCATGGAATTGTAAAACCAATTTTAGTGTTGGGCAGCGTTTCAGAAAAATATTTTGAAGAGCTCATTAAATACGATATCAGACCATCTATTTTTGAATATTCCAAAGCAGAATGCCTCTCCTCACTGGCCGTGGAACAAGGAAGAAAAGCCGCCATTCATATCGCTCTGGATACGGGAATGAGCCGCATCGGATATGCGCCATGTGAGAACAGTTTAACAGAGATCGAAGCCATAGAAAAATTGCCCGGAATTGTGATAGAAGGACTGTTTACCCATTTTTCCAGGGCGGATGAGACCGATCCGACGACTACCCAAAATGAATATAAAAGTTATAAGCAATTTGCAGAAGCATTAGAAAAACGAGGGGTGAAAATCCCGATTAAACACTGTTCAAACAGTGCTGCCATGATTGACTATCATGAGATGAGTCTGGATGCGGTTCGTGCCGGTATTGCGATGTATGGACTTTATCCATCGGATCAAGTGGATAAGAAGAAAGTCACGCTCTGTCCGGCGATGGAGTTATATAGTTTTATCAGCTATATAAAAGAAATCGAGGCAGGAACTCCGGTCAGCTATGGCGGAACATTTGTGGCAGAACACAAGATGCGGATTGCCACGGTGGGAGTCGGATATGGAGACGGATATCCCAGAAATCTCTCCGGAAAGGGAGCCGTTTTGATTGCAGGAAAGAGAGCACCGATTCTGGGCCGCGTCTGCATGGATCAGCTGATGGTGGACGTGACCGATGTGAAAGAAGCGAAAGCAGAAGACCGTGTGACGCTGATTGGCCACGATGGCAATGAGTTCATTTCCATAGAAGAACTGGCTAATACAGGCGGTGGTTTTCACTATGAGATTCCATGTGTTCTTGGAAAACGCGTTCCCCGCGTCTACGTAAGCGGTGGAAAAATCGTGGGAAAGAAAGATTATAACAATGATAGGTATGAAGATTTTATGTAAGTATCAACGGTTCTTTTATTAAAATCAAATGCTCTTTACTCTCATCGGGAACGATGGGACTATTTCTAACATATGATAGAAATATGACAGTAAGTTTAGGAATACTCCGCTGTAAACGTGTCAATACTAACGGTATGAACAAATTGACGGAGAGTGAGAACATTGATTATTAGACGCGGTGATATTTATTATGCAGATTTAAGACCGGTTATCGGTTCAGAACAAGGTGGAGTTCGCCCGGTTCTTATTATACAAAATGATATTGGCAACAAACACAGTCCCACGGTCATCTGTGCGGCCATTACTTCAAAGATGAACAAGGCAAAGCTGCCGACTCATGTGGAACTGAGTACCGGCCGATGTGATATGATACGCGATTCCGTCATTTTGATGGAACAACTGCGCACCATTGACAAGCAGCGGCTGAAAGAACGCATTTGCCACATTGATGATAATTTATTAAAAGAAGTGAATCGTGCCCTCATGGTAAGCTTGGATTTGGATACATAGGTTACGATTGACGAATATAGAAATAGATGCTATAGTGACAAGTGGTAATATTTTATAAATTACAGAAGAACTAAAGGAGTATAGAAAATCTATGGACGATGGGTATTGGCCCTTAAGTGTCTTGATATTGGCAGGCTTTATCCTGATCGATGCAATTTTATATGGTTTTGGCGCAGCAATTCAGAGTATGAATTTGAATAGTTTAGAGAAAGAAGCAGAAGAGGGAAATGATAAAGCAAAAAGACTTCTTGTTTTAATTAATAAACCCGCAGAATTCATCAATACGGTACAGGTAGCAACCAACCTGATTGGAATTATTGCGGGCGCCTATGTTTTGGGGCAATTGGGCTTTTTGTTTCGGCTTCTTATTAACAAAGCAGAGGGTGGACGCGATCTGGCGATATACAGTATTTCTGTAATTGTTGCCGGAATATTTTTGTTGGCTATTTTAATTAGTTTCGGCATCGTGATTCCAAAGAAATGCGCCAGTAGGAAACCGGAGAAGTGGGGATACGGAACGATTCAGATTGTTCGCTTTATCGTATTTATTTTAAAACCATTTACATTTCTTATCTCGCTGCTGTCGTTTTTAGTTCTAAAGCCGATGGGAATCGACCCCAACTCAGAAGAAGATAATGTTACAGAAGAAGATATTATGCTTATGGTGAATGAAGGGCATGAGCAGGGCGTCTTAGAAGCCGGCGAAGCAGAGATGATTACGAATATTTTCGAATTAAATGACAAAATAGCCGGTGATATCATGACGCACCGAACCAATATCACTGCATTGGATGCATCGATGACATTGGATGAAGCCGTTACGTATATCCTGACGGAGGCGAATAACTCCCGTTTCCCGGTATATGAAAAAGATATCGATGATATTGTGGGAATTCTTCATATGAGGGATGCACTGGTATTCGCCGAACGGGTAGAATGCCGTGAAAAAGTGATGCGGGATATCGAAGGATTGCTGCGAGAACCTCATTTTATACCGGAGACCCGCCATGTAGATACCTTGTTTAAAGAGATGCAGTCACAGAAAATACATATGGAAATCGTAGTGGATGAGTATGGTCAGACGGCAGGAATCGTGACCATGGAAGATATTCTGGAAGAGATCGTAGGTAATATCTTAGATGAATATGATGACGATGAGGACTATATTTCAAAACGTGATGATGGCAGTTTTATATTTGATGGCATGACACATCTGGATGATGTATCGGAGGCTCTTAATCTGAATTTTGAAGAAGAAGACTATGATAATTATGATACACTGAATGGATTCCTGATTTCCAAACTGGATCGGATTCCCAAAGAAGGTGAGAAGCCGGAAGTGCGGTACGAGGGATACTTATTTAAAGTCTTATCGATTGAGAATAAGATGATTCATGCAGTAACCGCTACCCCCTTGGAATTAGAAAAAACGGAACAAGAACAGGAACAGGACACATGAGACAAATGTTAGAAGATACAAAGATTATGCTGACTGACCGTACATTTTTGTCAAAAGCAGCCAGAATAGCCTGCCCGGTGGCACTTCAGGGAATGCTCAATACCATTGTCAACATGGTAGATACCATGATGATTGGTTCATTGGGTGCAACTTCGATTGCGGCCGTGGGATTGGCCAATAAAGTTTTTTTTGTTATGACTCTGCTGATTTTCGGCATAGTCAGTGGCTCCGGTATTTTAGCGGCACAGTACTGGGGAAACAACGACTTGAAGAGTATTAAAAAGGTGCTTGGCTTAGCCATCCTTTTAGCAGAGGGGGCAGCCATCCTTTTTTTCGTTCCGGCTGTATTCTGTCCGGAACAGCTGATGCGAATTTTCACTACGGGGGAAGACACGATACGAATCGGAGCGATTTACCTCACCCTGGTGGCATTTTCTTACCCATTTATTGCTTTAAGTAATACCTATGTAGCGATGCTGCGAGCGGTAGGACATGTAAAGGCACCGGTCATTATCAGTGCCTGCACGATATTTATTAATATATTTTTCAATTATACTTTCATATTTGGACATTTTGGCTCACCGGTCATGGGCGTAGCAGGTGCGGCATTAGCGACTCTGATTGCCCGTATTGTAGAAAGCCTGGCACTTATTGCTGTAGTCTATCTGGGAAAATCTCCGATTGCCAGCCGTTTTAAAGAAATGTTTGGCTATTCTAAAGCTTTTATTGTGCAGTTCATAAAGACAGCAGCTCCGGTTATTGCCAATGAATTCACTTGGGGATTGGGCGTTACTATGTATTCTCTTGCATATGGAAGAATGGGTGACAATGCAGTAGCCGCGATTACCATAGCTACTACGATTCAGGATATTGCAGTTGTATTATTCCAGGGACTCAGTGCCGCTACCGCGGTGATCCTGGGTAATGAGATGGGAGCCGGTAAGCTTAAAACGGCAGAGCGATATGCTAAGAACTTCCTGATTCTTCAGTTCCTCATTACGATTTGTGCGGCTATCCTGTGTTTGACATTCCGATGGAAGATTATTGGTTTTTATAGTATTTCGGGAGAAGTAGCACTGGACGTCAGCCGATGCCTGATCATATTTGCACTGTTCATGCCATTTAGAATGTTTAATTATGTCAATATAGTAGGGGTACTGCGGAGCGGCGGCGATACGAAAGTATGTCTGTTCCTTGATTCCAGCGGCGTGTGGGGAATCGGAATTCCGATGGCATTTTTAGGTGGATTAGTGCTGCATCAACCAATTTATATTGTGTATGCGATGGTTACCACAGAAGAAATCTATAAGACGATACTCAGTTATATTCGATATCGTCAAAAAAAATGGCTGCGCAATCTGGCATCAGAACTAAATTAATCTGCAGGACTCGCGCAGCCCGGTTTTTTTCGTTCCAACTGCTGTTTGGTGGGATATCCAAAAACGACCATGACAGCCGGGA
>JAVWRQ010000011.1:0-13725 GCA_036634775.1 Clostridium sp. | reverse complement strand
TTTCGTTCCAACTGCTGTTTGGTGGGATATCCAAAAACGACCATGACAGCCGGGAATACAAAGTCCGGAAGGTGCAGCTGTTATTTCTAACAGTCGGCGCAAAAGATAAGAACAAAGGGAGCAGAAGCAATAAATGGCTGGTTGTCGCAACTGACAGAAAGCCTTTTTTTAATTCCGGATCGGTGATATTTAAAATAGAATAAAGTTGTTGGTTCCCGGCGGTAGGTGCAGTGGCCGCAGCCAGAAGAATTGCCTCCTGTTCCTGGGTGGAAATTGGGCAATTTTCGAAAACACGAATGGATTTTCGCTGATGCAAACTTTAAATCACTGGATTTTCTTTGTTTATTGTATTCATAGATAGCTCCTTTCATTTGACAAATACATAATGAGTGAAACAATTAATAAAATAGTAAATAATGGAATAGAAACTGACAATATTATAATAAATAAAGAAAATATTGTCAAATATCGGAAAAAACAAGATACTGGCTTTGACGAAAGTATATAAGTTTGATATAATAAAAAAACAGGGAATTTTTAAATTTTTTAAAAATTTTAGAATCACAGTGAAAATAGGAAAAAAAAGGAGGAGAATCAATGAAACTGAATTTAAAACAATGGGCAATAGCTGCTGCTGTCATGGCAACAAGCTTGGGGATGTGCCTGCCGGTATATGCCGCGGACAAGAAGATTGAAAATGTAAGGGTGGAAATCAAGGGGGATGAACCTTTAGCTGGTGAAGATATAGGTTCTGTCTCTGCTACCGTAGTCGGGAGTCCGCACTATTCGGTATCTGACTGTTTCTTCAGGAATCGAGATGATGACATCTGGGAGCGGGGGACGGTTCCGGTCGTACGTGTAGAACTGACAGCAGACAACGAATTCTATTTTGGCTCTATGTCTAAGAAAAAAATCAGAGTTTCGGGATTTCACGGTGAGTATAAGTCATCGAAAGTTTTAGACGGTGGAAATGTATTACAGATCGATATTAAACTTCGTAAGGTTGCCGGAGATTTATCCGATATCGAAGAAAATTACTGGGATAATAAAACGGCTGTATGGACAGAAGTAGATGATGCAGATAAGTATGAAGTAAAACTTTATCGCGGAACACGCACTGTTACGACGGTAACTACTACCGGTGGCAGATATAATTTCCATTCTCATATGACATCTCCCGGTGCGTATTCTTTTAAGGTAAGGGCAGTCAGCAATTCCGATAGTGAGAAGAGCGCTTGGACCGATGTTTCCGAAGACTTATATATCAGCGCAAATCAGGTATATACAGGCGGAGCTACCAATCCGGGTAATAATAATGGCGGACCAAATTCCGGTAATAATGGTGGACAAAATATCAGCGGAAAAGGCTGGAATCTAAATCAGTATGGTTGGTGCTATCTTCAGAACGATGGTACTTTTGCTAAGAATAAGTGGGTATGTGTAGATAATAACTGGTTTTATTTGGATGCAACCGGATTCATGGCAACTGGTTTGCAGTCAATCGATGGCAGAGTATTCTACTTAAATCCTGTATCCGATGGAACCAAAGGTGCGATGAAGACCGGATTCCAGAACATAGGCGGCGGTATTTATTATTTTAACTCCGCATCCGATGGAACCAAAGGTGCGATGTTGACCGGATATCAGAATATCAATGGAAACTGGTATTTCTTTGACACTGCGAATGGCATGATGTGGGCCAATCGAACCGCTCCTAATGGAAAAATTATTGATGGCGCCGGTGTCGTACACTAAAGAGTATAAATGAGTAAAATTTGCGGTACGAAGTTCGAACCGATAACAAGGTGGGATTTGCTTTTGAAAAAGAGCAAATCCCACCTATTTTTTTGCCATATTTACTTTAAAAACAGCATATCCAATTTCTATTTTTGGGAGTATTTTTCCTCGCAATACTGGCAGCGGTATACCTCTTTGCTATCATCGGCCAAATAGAAGATATTCGGCAATTCCTGTTCGATGGAAGTGATGCAGCGAGGGTTCTTGCAATAAATGACATTTGTAATTTTAGCGGGAAGTTTTAGAGCTTTCTTTTCAACAATGACACCGTCGCGAATGATATTGACGGTTATGTTGTGGTCAATGTATCCCAAAACATCTAAATTTACCAAATCTAATCCACCATCTATTTTGATGATATCTTTTCTGCCCATCTTGTTACTCTTGGCATTTTTAATAATAGCAATCTGGCAGTCTAATTTGTCCAGTCCCATCTGAAAGTAAATGTCCAGACTTTTTCCGGCCTGAATGTGATCTAAAACAATTCCTTCGTTTAATCCACTGATATTCAGCATGGTTTTTCCACCTCCAATAATGTCATGATCAAAGCCATTCGCACATAGACTCCATATTGTACCTGCTTGAAATAAGCAGCTCGTGGATCATCATCGATTTCTACAGATATTTCATTGACCCTGGGAAGGGGGTGGAGTACATACATGTCATCTTTTGCCAGCTTCATCTTGTGTTTATCTAAAATGTAGCAGTCTTTCATACGTATATAGTCTTCCTCATTAAAGAAGCGCTCTTTTTGTACTCGGGTCATGTATAGAATATCTAAATCTGGCATAGCATCATCTAAGCTTTCCACTTCTCTGTATTCAATGTGATTTGTATTCAAAACATCTTCACGAATATAGTCCGGAATTCGAAGCTCCGGAGGCGAAATAAGGATAAAACGGATACCGGTATAGCGCACCAGTGCTTCAATCAGAGAATGAACCGTACGTCCGAATTTTAAGTCACCACAAAGTCCTACCGTAAGATTACTTAAATCACCTTTTAAAGAACGAATGGTCATTAAATCAGTTAATGTCTGGGTTGGGTGTTGATGACCGCCATCACCGGCGTTAATCACAGGAATAGAAGATTTGGTAGAGGCCACCATCGGTGCACCTTCTTTGGGATGACGCATCGCGCAGATATCTGCGAAACAGGAAATAACACGAATTGTATCTGAAACACTTTCGCCTTTTGCAGCAGAGCTGGAATCAGCGGAGGAAAAGCCCAATACACTGCCGCCTAGACTGAGCATAGCAGATTCAAAACTCAAACGCGTGCGGGTACTGGGTTCATAAAATAGAGTGGCCAGTTTTTTTCCATCACACACATGGGCATATTTAGAACGATCTTTTTCAATATTGGAAGCCAAATCCAGGAGCTCTTCGATTTCCGCCACAGAGAAATCTAATGGATTTAATAAGTGTCTCATTTGAATCTCCTTTTGTATACTTTTTGTATTTAATTATATAGCATATTAGAATGAATTTCAATGCACATCTGGACACTTAGCGAGGTATTTTTGACTTTTTAAAAACAGAGGTTGTAAGAAAAGTTTAAGGAACATTAAGAAAAATGAGATAGGACTGGAACTCATATTTAGGTATAATAAAGAAGTCATTTATGATATTAGGACAGAAAGGGCGAAACATTGAACGAAGAACAGAAAAAGAGTCCTGTCATACAGGTCCGAAATCTTTATAAGATTTATCGTGTGGGAGATACCAAAGTACCTGCGTTGGATGGCGTAGATTTTGATATGCACAAAGGTGAATTTTGTGCGATTGTAGGTCCATCCGGTTCCGGTAAATCCACACTGCTCAACATGCTGGCAGGCCTGGAGAAACCCTCCAGAGGTGAGATTATCATAGCCGGAAAACATTTGGAAAAATTGGACGAGAATCAGTTAGTTGCATTTCGAAGAGAACGAGTAGGATTTATATTTCAGTCATATAATCTTTTAAATACGATGAATGCAATTGAGAATATCGCACTGCCTCTTTCATTTCAGGGAATTCCAAAAAAAGAGCGAATCGAGCGTGCCAAGAAGTATCTAAAGCTGGTCGGTTTGGAAAAAGTGGGAGACCATATGCCAAGCCAGATGTCCGGTGGACAGCAGCAGAGGGTAGGAATTGCCAGAGCCTTGGCGGTGCATCCACAGATTATATTTGCAGATGAACCTACCGGAAACTTAGATTCCAAGACCACGTTAGAAGTATTAAAACTGATGCAGCAAATTGTAAGAGAACAGAAGCAAACGTTAGTCATGGTTACACATGATAACCATCTAGCCACTTATTCGGATCGAATTTTTCATATTATAGATGGCAAGATTGTTAATATAGAAGAAGATCATGTTCGCTTAGGATATAACGTATGATAAAGATAAACGGTCAGGAACCGGGAAGGATAAAAAGAATGAAAAAGTTTAAAAGGATCATGGTCCTTTTTTTATCAGTTTTAATGGTCATCGGGGCGATGCCGGTGACGGCTATGGCCGGAGATATGATGGATTTTGAGTCATATGATGACGGAAGCGCATTTTCACAGAAGTTTGTAGAGGTAAAGAAGATATCTACGGGTAAAACAGGAGCTAAGATGACCGTATCTTTTGTAATCGTCAATCCTTTAACGGAGACGGATATGACGAACGTCAAGATAAAATTAGCGAATGAAAAACAGTTTAAAGAAATCTTCAAGATAACCGATGAAGACAGTGTGGATGAAACAAAGCCACTTCCTGAATATCCATTTGAATATACAGCCGATATTGGAAAAGTAAAGGATGATATCGGAACCATCAAAGCGGGTGCCAAAAAGACAGTTACCATGAGTTATAAAGTAAAACGTAACCTGAAAGAGGGCTATTATCCTGCCGTATTTTATCTGAGTTATGGAGATCATAACAGGGATATTCCGATTGGCGTAAATATCTGGGTTTCCCCTACCACGGGTACAACCGAGGCTGATAAGGATAATAAAATCGATTACGATTTTGTCATGGGCGAGAATCAAGCTACGCCATTTGCATCCTATACACAGGTGATGGATTTTGGCGTGAATTTAAGAAACAGTGGATTGAAGAAAGTCTATGATGTACGTGCCTATATACAACTCAGCGCCGATACCACAAAGTTCCCATTTGATATTAATGATGGAAACTATGACCGTTTAATGGGCGATATGGAGGCGGAACAGGTGGTGACCCTGCCTTACAGTATGGCAGTCAGAGATGATGTAAAGTCCGGTTTCTATCCGATTTCGTTTAAAATTACATATCGGGAAGAGAGCAACGGCGATTTTGTAACACCGATTGAAAAAATTTTCTTTGTAAGAGTGCAGGGAAAAGATGATGAAGATAAGATTGCGGCAGACGCAGGTGAAAATGTAAGAACCAAAGCAAGAATTATCGTAGAGAGTTTTTCTACCGATCCTGCCGAAATCTATGCAGGCAATCTTTTTACGCTGCATGTAAAAATGAAAAATGCTTCATCCAATATAGCTGCCAGCAACATCATGTTTACATTTGCATCAGAAGAAGTAAATAACAGCCCGGTATTTACTACAGATACGGGTTCTACCTCCATGGTAGTCAACCAGTTGGCACCGGGGGCATCTGCTGATCTGGCCATTAAGTTTCAGCCGTCCCCTACGGCGGAACAGAAGTCATATATCATGACGATTAAAGAAAAGTACGACAGTCCGGAATTCAAGAATGCAGCTGAGGATGTGAAAGTCTCCATACCGGTCAAGCAAAAACCACGTATCAACACAGGTACGATCGAGGTAATGCCGGATAATATCAGCGTTGGTTCCGAGACGAATGTCATGTTTGGTATTAATAATACCGGCAAGGTATTGTTATATAATGTGATGGCAAAATTCGAAGGAGACTCGATTCAGACATCCGATGCTTATGTAGGTAATATCAAGCCGGGAGAGACAGGCAATGTCGATACGATGATTTCCGGTATCGCACCCACTATGGACGATGGAAAGATCAAAATCACTATTTCATTTGAGGATGAAAATGGTGTAAAGACGGAACTTGCAAAAGAGATGTCTCTTACGGTCAATGAAGAAATAACAGATCCTGCCGGAGATATGGAAGCCGGTAATATGGATGGCACCAATGATATGGCACAGAATCAATCCTTTTTTAGTAAATATAAGATGGCGATTATAGCGGCGGCCGTTCTTCTTGCAACTGCGGTCGGAATGCTGATATTAAAGAAAAAGAAACAAAAGAAAGCATCTGAGGAAGAAGGAATGGACGATGAAATTTCTTGACCTGTTGATGATGAGTATCAATAGCCTGCTCCGAAGAAAATTGCGTACATTTCTGACGGTTCTGGGTGTAATCATCGGAACGGCATCAATCGTAGTTATGATTTCTTTAGGCATAGGGTTAAAGAAATTCACGATGGAACAGTATGCTTCATCGGGAAGTCTGACGGCAATTAATGTGTACAACTATGGTGGAAATGATAACAAGAGCGCAAAAGCGAAGCCCGAAGATAGTTTCATAACGGATGCCACGATGAAGGTTTTTGAAAATCTGCCCCATGTTTCTTCTGTTTATCCGCAGTTAAATATGTATGTTTTGATGAAACAGGGGGTTTACCAAGGCTATATTCAAATGGTCGGTGTGCCCTTGGGCTTTATGAAAGACATAAAATTAGCAGAAGGTTCCCTTCCTACCGCTGAATCAAAAGATATGGATATGGTTGTAGGAAACATGGTAAAACAGAATTTCAACAATGCTAAGACCAATAAAGGGTACTGGGATACCGGCGAGATGCCGGAAGTGGATTTTATAAACAGTCCTATTTTTACAATATTTGATACGGATGGTTATTATCAATCTCAGAATCCCTCTTCGGGCGAGGATGGGAAAAAGATAAAACCTCCCAAAAAATATATGCTGAATACTGCGGCCATGGTAGCGGGTGGACCGGAGGATTGGAATACTCACAGTAATAGTGTATATGTGGATATAGAAAAGCTAAAAGTTCAATTAAAACAAATATTTAAGAAAAAACCGATCCCGGGTCAGCCTACTACTAAAAAAGGAAAACCCTATAACTATTTTGTCTATGAACAGACCATAGTTAACGTAGATGATATGAAGAATGTAGTAGAGGTGCAAAAAGCGATTAATAATATGGGATACGAAGCAAGCAGCCAGATGGAATGGCTGGAGCAGTCTCAGAAGCAATCCAATATGGTGCAGGCAGCATTGGGTGGAATCGGGGCGGTATCACTATTTGTAGCGGCGATTGGTATTGCCAATACGATGATGATGTCCATCTATGAGAGAACAAAAGAAATCGGTGTAATCAAAGTTTTGGGCTGCGCGATGGGCAACATTCGAACGATGTTTCTCATTGAGGCCGGCTTTATAGGCTTTATAGGCGGTGTGATAGGCGTAGTATTAAGCTATATTATTTCGTTTATGGTAAATCGGTTTCTGGCGGGCACTCTGATGCAAGGCATGACCAGTAAACTTTCTATGATTCCACCGTGGCTGGCATTGTCATCCATCGGCTTTGCAATTCTGATTGGTATGCTGGCAGGTCTGTTCCCGGCACTTCGTGCCATGAAACTAAGTCCATTGGCAGCGATTCGAAATGAATAGCAGGATAAAGAGTCTGCTTAGCGCGGAGTGCGCATCCATAGCGGAGCGTTTTTATGTAATAGGAGCACTTTCCTATTACATAAAATAAATTCAAATAGTACCAGCCGGTTATTTTGTGTAAAAGCACTTTGCAGGGCTTCAACGCATAAGATAGATTAACGTAATTTTGAGGTGCCTCTCTTTGAAAACATTTTTAAAACCACTAGCGGCCGTAGAAGAACGGGAATATCTAAAACTCTGCAAAGAAGGCGATGAAGAAGCCAAGTCTATATTGATAGAACGAAATTTAAGACTGGTAGCTCATGTTATAAAAAAATACCAGTATACGAATTATGATATGGAAGATTTGTTGTCGGTGGGAACGATTGGACTGATTAAAGCGGTGAATACGTTTAAGATGGATCGAGGATCCCGCCTGGCGACTTATGCGGCCAAGTGCATAGAGAATGCTATACACACGCAGTGGCTCGCAGGGTAGTATGGACGAAATAAAAAATCATGGTACAAAGTTTTCAACTTTGTACCATGATTTTTTATTTTGCAAACTCCTTTAACGCTTTTAATAGCTGCAGTTTCTGCGCTCGTGGGCAAGGTAGATGATCCATGTATTTGATAACTGCCTGTGCATAGATGACAGCAACCTGCCTGCTTAAAATTTGTTTGGATTCTACTCCTAAAGAATAGTGAACGATAACTTCCATCTGCGACCTCCGATTAATAATAATATTTATGAAGCACAGATTGTCTATTATGTTCAGGTATTAATTATCGGTAGTTACTACCGTAAATCGTCCGTCACCGGAAGGTGAAACCGGTCCTTTTGACAGGGCATGTTCCAGAATACTCTGAATTGAAATACCGGTTTTAGTACAAAAAGTAAAAAATTCATCCGGTACGGTGCCGTCCATAACCGCCACGGAGTAACGGCGATTGAGATTGATTTTCTTTCCATTGGCATCGGAGATGCTGTGGATTCGTGTACCGGGTTTTGCGGTTGGGTCATACTCCATGCGCAGACCGGAAAAATAATAAAACCAGCCGGTGCGGTTGTTGTCTACCGGAATCGCGTATTCTAAGGTATGAAGCAATTCAGAACCGGTCATAGTAATCTCCCAGAGCTCCCCCAATTCTCCTTTTCGAAGATCAGGCAGGATCTGGCTCAAATCGACGGCAGTGAGAGGACCCTTATAAATCTTGCCACATATCCCTTTGCCATTATAGTTACCATCTTTACCATTATCCATAAAAAGTGCAATGTCACATCCGCTTTCTTCCCTCATCGCATCCGTAATGAAATTGCCCGTTTCAATCATAGAAAAATCATTGGCTGCTTCGCCTAAAATCGGATTGGCAACAGGAGCAGGAGGAGAGGTGTTTTGTGCATCTACCATCTGTGCCACTTCAGCACCGGTGAGTGTTCCTTTTACCATGCCGGCCAGTCCTTCTCGCAGAGCACCCTGAGCATTCTTTAACACAGGGAATACAGTACATCGTCCCTGCGACAATGCCGCTGAAATATCTTCTATCTCGGGAACATCAGGCGGTGATACACTGCTGAGACTGGAGAACATGGTACCATTATCACCTATAAGCTGCAATTGACCTTCCGGAGAACTGATATAATCCAATAAGCGAAGAATCAAGTCATACTTTTCTTTGTTTTCTGCTTCTGCCATATGTTTGTTTACACCGATGTAGCACACGGGATAAAGACGTGCCCAGTCACTGTCATGATTTGGATTAAAGAACGGCATCAGTCCGAATTCATCGGTGCATCCAGTGTAGTCATATCCCATCTTAGTCATAAGAACAGAATCTTCCACCATCGCACATTGACGGCTGAAAAGCATAAGTTCTCGATCGGCATAGGTAATCGACAGGTCACCTGGTTGTAGAACCTTGCCGTCAATCAAACGCTGAAAGGTATCTAGCGCAGGGGTAAAATGTTCTGCAAAATGACCGTTACCTTCGTTATAATCGGATATCCATTTGAGATCGATAGGACGATTGAAGCAGTCGGAGAGACTGTAACCGACGAAAGCAGTATCCAGTACCTCTGCATTACCAAGACCTAACTGAAGCGAACGAATACCGGTAGATTCAATCTGTGCACAAAGTGCAAGAAAACCATCGAAATCCTTGGGTACCGTCCAGCCATGTTCAAGAAAAAGAGTTTTGTTATAGAGAATTCCACGAATTTGTGAAGGACCGGGCAAATAATAAAGACTGCCATCTTGTGAGATTCGATTCAATCGAGCTGCATTATACCTGCTGGTAAATGGCAATGCAGATAAATCGAGCAATCGATCGGCCCAGTATTCTGTTCCCACATCCAACGGCCAAGTCATCACGATGTCAGTCAGGTCGTCATGCTTGAGGCGAGTTTCATATGCGGCTATCCCCATATTAGCGCTGTAGTTATTAACCTGAATTAAATCCAGTTCCGGAAATACCTGTTCCACTTCTTTTTCAAAAGAATCAACATTAAATGCACTCTTAATCAGCACCGTTACCGGGATGCGGTTAGGGTCGGAAACCTTCTGCGAGAGGATATCCACGGGAGCCGTTATCTTCGATGTCTCAGTCTGTGTGGGAGTACATCCGGCTAGAGCTACAAAAAGTGCAGTGAAAAGTCCTGCTGTCAAATATCGTTTATTATCTTGCATCAGAGCACCTCCTCATAATCAGTCTTTTAATTAAGCATATAGATATGTGTCAATAGATGTAAATATTATAATATATTTTACATATCAAAACAAGGAGAAGCGACAAGATTCGCCAAAGACTTTTTGAACCGATTGTGCTACACTCTATTTAAAACATATTCTCGGCAGGTAGTTTGGATATGGCAATTGATAAAAAAACGAATTCCAATAAAATCGCAATTTATTCTCGAAAATCTAAGTTTACAGGAAAAGGCGAAAGCATTGAAAATCAGATTGAGCTTTGCCGGTTATATATTGTCTCTCATTTTCCGGAAGTTTCAAAAGAAAATATTTTAACGTTTGAAGATGAAGGAATTTCGGGAGGCCATATGGATCGACCGGAGTTTAAGCAAATGATGAAGAGAGCAGAACAGGGAGAATTAAAACACATTGTCTGTTATCGGCTGGATCGCATCAGTCGGAATATTGGTGATTTTGCTAAGCTGATAGAAGAATTGGATACTTTGAAGATTGGTTTTATATCGATTAAAGAACAATTCGATACAAGTTCTCCCATGGGGCGCGCGATGATGTATATCGCATCGGTATTCTCTCAGCTGGAACGTGAAACCATCGCTGAACGAATTCGTGATAATATGCAGGAACTGGCGAAAACAGGCCGTTGGCTGGGCGGCACCACCCCCACCGGCTATCGGTCGGAAGAAATACAAAAGATTACGGTAGATGGAAAGGTACGAAAGGCATTTAAACTAACGATTATTCCGGAGGAAGCACAGTTAGTGAAATTGATTTACTCTAAATTCAATGAAATGAATTCCCTTACGAAGGTGGATGCTTTTTTACTGCAAGAGAATTACATGACAAAAAACAATCATAAGTTCACTCGCTTTGCGATTAAGAATATTTTGGAAAATCCGGTCTATATGATGGCTGATGCAGAAAGTTATGACTATTTTATAAAACAGGGAATCGAGCTTTATGCTGAGCCGAATGACTTTGATGGAATACATGGAATTATGGCTTATAATAAGACGATTCAAAAACGTGGAAAAGCACACGAGTATAGGGTAACGGATGATTGGATTATGGCAGTCGGAAAACACAATGGCTTAATAAGTGGTGCCGACTGGATTCAAGTACAAAAACAATTGGCACAAAATAAATCCAAATCATATAAAAAGCCACGCAGCCATACCGCATTGCTATCAGGATTGTTATTTTGCGGAACCTGTGGCGATTATATGCGGCCAAAATTAAGCGCACGTACGAATTTACAAGGGGAGCGAACCTATTGTTATCTTTGTACGATGAAAGAACGCAGCAGAATGAATAATTGCAGTATGAAAAATCCCAATGGCAATCAATTAGATTGGCTGGTCTGTAATGAAATTAAAAAAATCCCCATTGATCCGACTGCTTTTTCAGAAAAACTACCGGAAGAATCGAAACGATTGGATCAAATCGGTATACAGACAGATCTGGATTTGACCCATTTGAATAAAAATTTAAACGAGACTGAAAATGAAATCAATACGTTAGTTGCTGCTCTTTCAAAAGCAGGTGAAACTGTTTCTTCTTCCTATATTATCAAACAGATTGAGAATCTGGATGTAAAATGCAGGGATATTTCATATCGGATAGAAAAAAAGAAACAGACAAATATGAATAATATGCTGTCAGACAGTGACTTTCAACAGATTTATAATGATCTAATTTCATTTGACTGTGTATTTGAACATATGGATTTAGAAGAAAAAAGAGCTGTTTTATGCAGTTTGATTAAAAAAGTAGTGTGGGACGGCGAAAATATACATGTCTATTTTTAAATATAGCATACATGACGATTTTAAATATGATGCCTATTGACAATAAATAAGCGTTTCTGTATACTTGAGGGCAAGATAATAATCGCTTAGCTGACGATTTTACAATATGAAAAAAGGAGAATGAAAATATGGCAATTTATATGAATGAACCATCACATACCTTTGGAGAATATCTGTTGATTCCCGGTTACTCATCAACAGAGTGTGTTCCGGCTAATGTCACCCTGACGACACCGCTGGTTAAGTTTAAAAAGGGGTGTGAACCTCCTATTTCCTTGAATATTCCTATGACGTCGGCAGTGATGCAGTCAGTTTCCGATGATAACATGGCAGTTGCACTGGCTAGAGAAGGTGGACTTTCCTTTATCTATGGTTCCCAGTCCATTGAGAATCAGGCACAGATGATTGCCCGTGTCAAAGGTTATCGTGCCGGATTTGTAGTGAGTGATTCCAATATTTCTCCGGATAGCACCTTGGAAGACCTTCTGGCATTAAAAGAGCAGACCGGTCATTCTACTGTGGCCGTGACATTAGATGGAAGCGCCGCCGGAAAACTGGTAGGAATCGTGACTAGCAGAGATTACAGAGTCAGCCGTATGGAACCGGATACGCCGGTAAAAGATTTCATGACAAAGTTTGAAGATCTAATTTGGGCCGATGAGAATACGACATTGAAAGAGGCAAATGATATCATCTGGGAGCACAAACTTAATACCCTTCCGATTGTCAATAAAGAACAGAGACTGGTTTCGATGGTATTCCGTAAGGACTATAATGCTCATAAGAAGAATGAACATGAATTAATTGATACATCTAAACGCTATCTGGTAGGAGCCGGTATTAATACCCGCGATTATGCAGAACGTATTCCGGCACTGTTAGAAGCAGGAGCCGATGTATTCTGTATCGATAGTTCAGAGGGATTTTCCGAGTGGCAGAAGATTGTTCTCACCTATGTTCGAGAAACATATGGCGATACGGTTAAAGTTGGTGCGGGTAATGTCATCGATGCCGAAGGATTTCGTTTTCTTGCTGATGCAGGAGCTGATTTTATAAAAGTAGGAATCGGCGGTGGTGCAATTTGCATTACCAGAGAACAAAAGGGAATCGGACGAGGACAGGCGACAGCTCTCATTGAAGTTTCCGATGCCCGCGATGAATATTTCAAAGAAACCGGAGTCTATATTCCGATTTGTTCTGATGGCGGAATTGTTCATGATTACCATATCACACTGGCTTTAGCCATGGGCGCAGATTTCTTAATGATGGGTCGGTATTTTGCTCGTTTTGATGAGAGCCCAACTAAGAAAGTCAATGTCAATGGAAGCTACATGAAAGAATACTGGGGCGAGGGAAGCGCAAGAGCGAGAAACTGGCAGCGCTATGACTTAGGCGGTGATAAAAAGCTGTCCTTTGAAGAAGGTGTAGATTCATTCGTTCCTTATGCCGGCAGTTTGAAAGATAACGTAACACTTTCACTGAGTAAGGTTCGCTCTACGATGTGCAACTGTGGTGTACTGACGATACCGGAACTGAAAGAAAAAGCTAAGATTACTCTGGTTTCTTCTACAAGTATCGTAGAAGGCGGAGCACATGATGTTCTGCTGAAAGATAACAGACAGGCACTGTAATAATGAGTTAACTGAGGAAAATTTGTGGTACGAAATTTAGGAAGACATAGGTAGGCTGTCGTGCAGAGAGGTGGAATTCCCTATCCAGTGCGGCTCCCAGCTCCTCGGAATACATTTCTAAAAGTAAAAGTGGTGAAAAAGACGGTATCGGGGCAATCGCGAGAGAT
>JAVWRQ010000010.1:0-57213 GCA_036634775.1 Clostridium sp. | reverse complement strand
TTGAGCAGGAGCAGGAGCGTTATGCCGAGATGGTGAAAGATTTTATCTGTCCGGTTATCAAAAAAGCAAAACCAGCACCGGAGAGATAAGGGAGAGGTAAACGTAAATCATTCTGGAGTCATGAGTGGCTATACCATGGGATTTGTGGTATACTATAGGTAGCAAATTGGGTAAAGGAGATGAGCCGTAATGTTAGTGAAAGCAGATAAAAAATGGGATTATGGAATAGGCATGATTAAAATAGACGGTCTGGAACCTACTGCCGAAATGAAGGAATTGATGGATAAAGAAAAAAAAGGTGAGATATCCATGGAGGAAGTGAAAAAAGCCCTTGACCGCAAATACAAAGTGAAACGGTAGGTGTGTATTCATGAAAGACCCTTATTTGTATCCCGATTCGGAAGTTCTGAAGAATCTGGGCGATGTAAGAGATGTGCAGGAACTGAAAGATATGGAAGCCGATTATACTTTATATAGACTTTCAGAAATGGTCACAGATGCACCATGGGAAAACTTTGATTTTCAGTCATTATGTGAGATGCACCATTGCATTTTCCAGGATGTATATGAATGGGCTGGAAAACCACGCATTGTAAATATTGAAAAATCAGAAGTAGTGTTAGGCGAACTTTCTATTGAGTATTCGGATTGTTTTGACATTGACAGAGATGCAAAATGGATCTTACGGGAAATGAATTGCTTTGACTGGAAAAGGGAATCTTTTGATTGTGTGGTTAAAAATCTCAGCGATTTTATGGCGGCTCTTTGGAAGGTGCATCCCTACAGAGAAGGCAATACAAGGACAATTGTTACATTTTGTTCGATGTTCATTGAAGGGCAGGGCATTTATATAGAAAGCGATTTGTTCAAAGATAACGCTTCCTATATGCGGGATGCGCTGGTAGCAGCCAATGCGGTATTCCACGATTTGGGAGATTTAAGAAAACCGGAATATCTGTATCGGATAGTACAGGACGCGTTGGAACAGGGACGTGAAATGCAGGAAGAGATTGAAAAACGGATAAGGGAAGCCGGGCTGTCCGTTACGGATGAGCATACCAAAAGGATTGTGTTATGGAATCGGAGGGAGAAAAAAGAACATACCATCGATGAAATCAAAGAGTATCTGGCTTCCACTGATGGTCACAAAGGTTAAGATTGTGGCAGAATCATGTTGTTCTGAAAAAAACAAGTAAAAGGCAGTAGACAAACAACAAAATATCAAAGAAATGAAAGCAGGATGTATTCCATAAAAAGAATATGTCCTGCTATTTTTTTGCAGAAAGAAGAGGTAGAGCTTATGAATCAATTTTATACAGCAGAAGCAGTAACAGAAGGGCATCCGGATAAACTGTGCGATTTAATTGCAGATAGTATTCTGGATGCATGTCTGAAAGAAGATAACGAATCCCGTGTGGCGTGTGAGGTGCTTGCCACACGAGGAAATATCATTGTGGCAGGTGAAATCACCAGCCAGTATGAACCGGATGTGTTCGGAATTGTCCAAAGCGTACTGGAGGACATTGGGTATCCGGCAGAAGGCATCCAGTTAGACGCATTGGTACACAGGCAGAGTCCCGACATTGACAGGGCGGTGTCGTGTTCTCTGGAGATGCGGGAGAATCCGCAGTCCAACGTATCGGAATGGGGAAGCGGAGCGGGCGACCAGGGTATCATGATTGGTTATGCCTGCGATGAGACGAAAGAGAAGATGCCAATGCCCGTGGTGCTTGCAAACCGGATTGTCCGGGAACTGACGGCCTGCAGGAAAAGCGAGTACATCGCAGGCATTCTGCCGGATGGAAAGGCTCAGGTCACGGTGGAATATGAAGATGGCAAGCCCGTTCGGGTGGACAGCGTGGTGGTGTCCTGTCAGCATACAGCAGAAAAAAACCTGAAGAAGCTGGAGCAGGAAATCCGAAACAAGGTGCTTGCAGCGGCGCTGCGTCCGTTGCAAGCAGATGAAGATACCAAGATTCTAATCAATCCATCGGGACGTTTTGTCTGTGGCGGATTAAATGCAGATACAGGTCTCACGGGAAGAAAGCTGATGGTGGATACTTATGGCAGCATGGTACCTCACGGCGGGGGTGCCTTCTCCGGTAAGGACTGTTCCAAAGTAGACCGATCTGCCGCTTACATGGCACGGTACATCGCCAAGAACATGGTCACAGCCGGGCTTGCCAGCAGGTGTCAGGTGTCTCTGGCCTACGCTATAGGTGTGGCAGAGCCTGTTATGGTACAGGTGGATACCTTTGGAACTGGGAAAGTCTGCGCCGATGACTGTTTGGCCATGGCAATCCCTTTGGTGTTCGGACTGACACCAAAGCAGATAGCAGACGCTTTGAATCTGAAACGCCCTATTTATCGCCAGACGGCGGCATACGGACACTTTGGAAGAAAGGAATTTCCGTGGGAGCGGACGGATAGGGCGGAAGCACTCCGTAATACGGTGGTCTAATGCCCTGGGTCAGCGAAGAGGATATTATGGCGGCCAGAGCAATGACGGCCATTGAATATTTGCGGAAGTATCAACCGTACCGCTTGAAGAAATCTTCTGCCCGGAATGAATGGGAACTAACAGACCATGACAGTTTCAAAATCAACGAACTGACCAGCAAATGGCATTGGAAGTCCAGAGACATCGGGGGCATCAGTGCTTTGAATTTTATGATCCATGTGGAGGGGATGGAATTTACGGAGGCTGTCAGGCTGCTGTGCGATGAAAATCCATCCTATATTTCGGTAGAAACGACTCCAGAAGAGCGCAAACCATTTGAACTGCCAAAAGCCTATGGCAGCTGCAGCCGTGTCCGCAGATATTTAAATGGTCGCGGAATCAGTGATACCGTGATAAACTACTGTATCCAAAAGCACATCTTATATGAAAGCGAACCATACCACAATGCTGTTTTTGTTGGCATGGATGAAGCACAGAAACCCAGGTATGCTTTTCTTAGAGGCATTTATGATCATTCTGGAAAATCCTTTAAAATTGAACAGAGCGGGAGTGAAAAGATTTATGCGTTTTGCATTCCGGCGGAGGAAAAAAGTGTCCGGGTTGCCATATATGAGGCGGCGATTGATGCCATGGCGCATATGACCTTGGAGGACAAAAAAACCGGCAAGTATCGTCTGGTGCTTGGCGGGATCAGTGCGCCAAAAGAAGGGGAGACAAGACGTGAGATGAAGAAACCGCTGGCGTTGGAACATTTTCTTGCAAAGCATCCCAAAGTAAAGGAAATTGAAATCTGCACTGATAATGATTTTGCCGGGCGGTGGGCGTGTGAGCATATCAGAAAAGCCTATGAGGGAAAGTATCAGATTATTGAGAATCTGCCAGAGATAGAGGGTGCAGATTATGGTGATCTGGCAAAATGGAAAGCGGAGAAGGAAAAACAGAAAAAAACAAATGAAAGAGAGAGGTGATACGTATCGAAAAAGAAGAAATACCACAGATAGATTTATTGACGCCATTGTATGCGGATTATTATGCGGGGCCTTATGAAGTTGAACACTGGGAAGAGGAAAATCACGATATCAATTGTGCGGATTCGCTGGACGGAACAGATCTTGTCCAGTATGAGGACTTGATCAAAGCCATGGTTGAAAAAGAAAACCTTATGGGTGGTTCAGGAAAACCCTGCAATTTAATGGACTATTTTGGCGGAAGTCCATCCATCAAAGAAAAGGTAATCAGTGCAATCGTGTCTGTGAAAAATGTAGATGACATTTTATATGGGTGTACGACGCTGCAGCTTCGTGAGTTCTTGGAAACTGAGGAAATAGAGGAACTGTGTGAGTACATTACCGGGCAGTATGCGGATGGATGGGGTGAGGTGTTTGAACAAAGAGATATCATTATTGATTGCGGTAAACTTAACGTACACTTTTGGCAGGAACGATATTTTGAGGTATTTGAAAAGCCCCCGAATCAGACGGCCATCGTATACAGAGAAGCACAACCTCCTAAACAGCAGCTTTTAGGGCATGATGGTAACATTTTTACCATTATGGGAACTGCCATTCGGCTGCTTCGGGCAAGTGGAATGGAAGAAAAAGTCAGTGAGATGGTAGCACGTGTGGATAACTCCAAAGATTATCATCATGCGCTTCATATCATCAGTGAATATGTGGAAACAAAGCTGAGTGAACCAAAGGAAAAGAAGCCAAAGAAATTAAGGAAAGGGGATGACTGCCGATGAGTGAAGAAAGTAAAGCAAAATATAAAATTACGAGTATCCCTCATCCGAAATACCCCTGGCTCCATCGCATCCAGGCACTTACCAGTGTCAATGAACAGGTGGAAACGGGTGATTTCGGAGGCTATGTCGAGTCGGAAGAGAACCTGTCCCAAGAGGGAGGGTGCTGGCTGCATGATGCATCCATCAGCTGTGAGAAAGCGGTGGTGGCACATGAGGCGTGTTTGTTTGACGGAGCTATGGCAAGAGGTTCGGCACTGGTAAGTGGCGACACCAATCTGTTTGACCGTGTTGTGGTGGAAGAACATGCCATTTTAATGAGTGGTGAGGTAAAAGAAGATGCGAGAGTGTCTGGAAATGCCATTGTAGGAAAAAATGTGACACAGGAATTGTCTCCGCTCATTGCCGGACACAGCAATGTCTATGGGGAGGTAAGTGGATGGTTTGTCATAAAGGACACAATCCTGCCGGGAGAAAAACTGGATAATCCGACACCGGATATGTTCCTTTTAGAAAACGGAGAACGAAACGTGCTGGTAAAGCACCGAGACCTCAAGAATCCAAACCATGATGACAGGCAGAAACAAAAATCAAATCGCAAAGAGCGATGAAATTCAACGAAAGAAAGGATGATGCTTATTGGGAAATAACCTGAACTTGAAACTCGATGACCTAATGAAGGAAGGAACCGTGCCAGCGGAGCACACGGGAGGAGAACGTTGGGAAATCCTACACGGGGATACGCTGAAGATGGTAAAAGCATTTCAGCCGGGGGTATTTGATGCAGTCATTACCGACCCGCCCTATGCGTCCGGAGGTGCGAAACAGAATGAGAAAAACAGAACTACAATGCAAAAGTACAGCAGTATGAAAACGAACAATGCACTGCCGGATTTTGACGGCGATAATAAGGACCAGAGAAGCTGGACGCACTGGATGGCAGAGTGGCTGTACGATGTGCGCAAAGCCTGCAGGCCGGGGGCACCGATTTGTCTTTTTATTGACTGGAGACAGTACCCGTCTATCACCGATGCCCTGCAGTGGGCGGGGTGGATCTGGCGTGGAACAGCGGTATGGGATAAAGGAAATTCCCGCCCACAGAAAGGACGGTTTCGCCAGCAGGCAGAGTATATTGTCTGGGGGAGTAACGGACCGATGCCAGTGAACCGCCCGGTGTCCTGTCTGCCGGGAGTGTTCCGTTATGGAAATCCCCAGAACCGCATCCATGTAACCGAGAAACCCCTGCAGCTTATGAAAGATGTGATTAAAATCTGTGAACCGGGTGGACGTATCCTCGATCCTTTTGCCGGAGCAGGCACCACAATCCTTGCAGCCGTGGAGGAAGGGTATGAAGCCATAGGAATTGAAGTGACCGATGTCTATTATAAGCTGGGTACAGACCGTGTACAGTTTGCGCTGGACGCAGCAAAGCAGGAAGAGGTGGGCGCAGATGGAGAATAGAACATCATATGAAGACTTTCAGAAAAATTTGCTAAATACGGTCAGTCAGGAACTGAATCAGCAGGGCAGATACCAATGTGAACTTACCCAGACTGCAAAAAATAATGTGACATTGACTGGAATAGTTATCCGTCAGGAGGGTAGCATGACTGCACCGGTTTTTTATCTGGACCATGCTTATCAACAGTATCTACAGGGAAAACCGCTGAATCAGATTGGTCAGGATTTGATTACTTATTATCAAAAAATAGATGTTCCTGTATTTGAAGAGCAGGATATCACGGACTATGAAAAAATGAAAGACCGACTCAGAGTACGATTGGTCAATAAGGAGAACAACAAAGGGTTTTACAAACAGGGACCATACAGGATGCAGCCTTTGGGCGCAGAAGTCCTGTATGCGGAGCTGCAACGAAGCGAGGAAGGCAGTTTGTCGGTACATCTTACCAATGCGATTGCAGAAAATTGGGGCATACCCAAGCAGGAACTTTTTGCTGCGGCATTGGAGCATACACAGGAACATAATAAAGTCAGTTTTGTTCCCATGGGTGATATCATCAGGGAACTGCTTACGGATGAGAAGGTTGAGGAAGAAACAGAGGGGTATATGTATGTCTTAACCAACGAACGCCGGGAGCATGGTGCTATAGTAACCTCCTATCCGGGTGTGTTAGAGCAAGTCCGTGAGCAATTGGGGGGAGATTTTTATATTTTGCCTTCCAGCACGCATGAGGTCATCATTTTGCAAAAGGAATTTGGTATGGATCCAAGAGAAATGAGAAGTATGGTGAGGGAGATTAACGCAGAGATGGTGGAGCCTCAGGAAATTTTGTCAAATGAAGTTTATGAGTTCCAGGGGAAAACAAATAAAGTGAAAAATTGTATAAAGGAAGAAAGAGAGCGATAAGCAGGGCATCCATATGGATGCCCTGAAGTCGTTTCAGAACAAACCAAGGCATCCATATGGATGCCCAGAAAGGAGGCTGACATGGAACAGGCATTGGCATATGTGTGCTGTCCGTCCGATGAGGGCAGAACAAAAGTGCAGAAATACTGCAGAAAGATTTATGAATTGGGCTACATCCCCATCTGCCCACAGTTTAGTTTTGCACCATTTTTGGATGAAGGCGAAGCAGAGGACGTGCAGGCGATGAACAGGATGTCGCATCTGATCTTGCGGAGATGCCGGATGGTGGTAGTCTGCGGGAAAGAAGTGACTGGTACAATGAATACCGAAATCGTCACGGCAGACCGACTCCATATTATCTGTACGACACTGGATGGATTAATCAAAATCAAAGAAAACGGATAAGCAGATTCTGCTTATGGCACTGCTTTGGCAGGTGCGACTGGTTTTGCAAGCATAGCGTTTGGATATCCAAACGCACTTTGGGGCGAACCCCAAACCCCCGATATCGAATTGGAAAAGGAGAGAGAAAAATGACAGGTTTCATTGTAGGTATGGTAATAGGAGGCATAGCAGGAATGTTCGCCATGTGCCTTGCAGTCAAGAGCAAAGAAAGTGATGTCTGCATGGAGCAGATTTGGAACAATCGAAAACCAGATCAAGCACAGGAGGAAGCATGTATCCGGTTTACCAATGTGGAGGGAAAATTATTGTTCTTAATTCCGGATGGCGGAAAACTTCAACTGCTGCATGGAACGGGGGAAAGTGTAATAAGTCTGTGCAAGTATCTGGATGCAGGGCATTTTCGGATTAACAATAAAATATGGCAGACGCAGGAATTTGCCGAGGAAATGGAAAAGCGGGGGATTTCTTATTACCCTCTTATAAAGAGTGAATGATAGGTGGTGGAAAATGAGAAAACGAAATCACGTAATACCGGTACGATTAAATGGCAAAGAAATTAAATTTTTAGAGGAACAGGTGGAGCGCAGCGGATTTTCCAGAGAGGAATACCTGCGCTCCTTAATTTTAGGCGGCGAGGTGCATGCAAAGCCTTGTGAGCATCATGCAGATCTGCTCCGGAAGATTGCCGGACTCTGTAACAATGCAAACCAATTGGCTCATACGGCAAATGCCACAGGTATGGCAGGGGAAGCGAGTGTGCAGGAAATGCTCCGTATCTCCAAGGAAACATGGCAGTTAGTCAAAGAGGAATGGTAATGTATGGCATACACCAGCATCATCCCCGTCCACCGCCTGGACCGCTCCATTGACTATATCAAGGATCGGGAAAAAACGATTCCAAAAGGTAAGGTGGCAGGCTCTCTGGAAGAGGCGCTGGAGTATGCCATGAACCGGGATAAAACAGAGCAGGCAGTGTTCGAAGATTCCATTGGCTGTACCTGCGAAGGCGCCTACGCAGATATGGTTGCAACAAAGCAGCGATTCCATAAGATGGATGGTGTGCAGGGGTATCATCTGATTCAGAGCTTTGCTGCAGAGGAAGTGACGCCTCAACTGGCGCACCTCATTGGGCAGGAGTTTGCCGAGCAGCTTTTAAAGGGCAGATTTGAAGCAGTGATTACCACACATTTCAATACCAGCCATTATCATAATCACATCGTATTTAATTCCGTGAGCATGGAAGATGGAAAGAAATATCATAGCAACAGCACAAGTTACTATGAGGACGTTCGAAAGATTTCGGATGGTTTATGCAGAAAATATGGACTTTCCATCATAGAGCCGACAGGAGAAAAAGGTAAAAATTATGCACAGTGGCAGGCTGAAAAATGTGGGGAACCAACGTGGCGCACCGGAATCCGTGTGGATATCAGAGAGGCAGTACAGGAGAGTTTTACATGGAAACAGTTTGTTGCCAGGATGGAGCAAAAAGGATATGCATGGAAACTGAATCGAAAATACATTTCCCTTCGTGCACCGGGAATGGAGCGTTTTGTGCGTCTGAAGAGTCTTGGAAAGAATTATTCGGAAACAGCTATCCGGGAGTGGATCCTGAAGCCAAAGAGCAGGGAAAAAATACCTGCTGGAAAAGAAAATACCGGAAAGGGCAGGAAACTTCACGGTCTGCAGGCTCTTTATTACTCCTATCTTTATCAGATGGGGGGACTAAAAAGAAAGCCCGCCAGGACTTATTACCCTATTCGGCAGGAAATCCGGCGGCTGGATGAGCACATCGAACAGATGGAGTTTCTGCAGAAGCACGGCATCACCACCCGAGAGCAGCTGGCAGACTATCGGAAGCCACTGGAAGAACAGGTTTTGGAACTTACGAAAGAACGACAACATCTGTATCGGAAGGAACCGGACTCCCCACGGATTACAGACATTACAAAGACATTGAAACCACTGCGGAAAGAAATCAAACTGTGTGTGCGGATTGATGTACACTCAAGAGAGATTGAACAGCGGCTTCAAAATGCTACGCAGTATCAGCAAAGAACAGAGCGGGAGCGTATGGAGCAGGAAGAAAGGAAGCAGAAAAATCAGAAAGAGCAGGAGAAAGACAATCGATAAAAGTGTGCAGTATGCGATAGCAAAAATCAGCGGCATACTGTCAGGGAAAGGAGGCGATAGGTATGAATCTTGGAGGTGATGCAGCAGACCAGATTGTAAGGTACTCTCTGGATGGAATGGACCATGGACTACGGCTGTCAGGAACGATGGCAAAGAATCTGGCTGTCTTTATCGCAGCAGTATTAAAGGATCAGAAAAAGACGCATGGGAAGACCAACATGCTACGGATGCTGAAGGATAACAAACCAATGAAATTCTTTACCGTTCCGGCGGACAGGTTAAAGGAATTTTGCAAGGAAGGAAAAAAGCGGGGTCTGCTCTACGTAGTCATTCGTGACCGGAAGAACCCCAAGCATTGTGAACTTATGGTATTTGCGGATGATGCGGCAAAAGTGAACCGAGTGATGGATCAGATGAATCTGGATTTTGTAAAATCCGAGAGTGGAGAAGCTGTTCATGAAACCGTATGTGAAGCTGTTAAAGAAGAACCAGTCAAGACGGAAACAGTGGCAATGCCGGAGGGAGAGGTGGCCTTTGAGATTTCCGATCTGGATGAGGACTTTAATATTCTGGGCGGGACAGTGCCGGAGGAGGTCGGAAATTTTACCAAGGCGCAGGAGATGTCCGGGAATCCGTCCGAACCTTCCTTGCGCAGCAACGATACTTCTACCGTGCAGGAAAATGAGAAGCCATCGGTACGTAAGGAGTTACAGCAGATCAAAGACAGCAGACAGGAAGCCGGGAAAAAGAACAGGCAGAGAAACCGGAAGAGAAACAGAGCCAATGTAACACGCAGACAAAAGAAAAAAGCAAAAGGGAAAGGAAGGTAATGAGCGATGGAATTATCAAAATATGTGAATAGTGAGCCGGAAAATCCGGCAGAGGAGGCACCAAAGCTTTCCAAGGAAGAATATGCGGCAGTAAAAAAGCAGGAGCGCGAAGAGGTATGGGCGGAGGTGGATGCCAAAGCACAGGATGTGTTTCAGGATGGAAATTCGCTGAAAGGATTTCTTGACTTTGTAGCACAGTGCAAGCCCCAGCGGACACCGAATCTGTTACTGCTTTACAGTCAGAACCCGGAGATTCGGCAGGTAAAGACATTTGATAAATGGAAGGAGGAAAAGCGCACCTTAAAATCCGGCGTGCATGGCTACCGCTTTATTGCAACACAGGATTATGAGAAAGATGGGGAGATGAGGCAGGGAACAGCAATCTGTAAGGCATACGACATCAGCCAGATCCGTATGCCACAGCCGGAACCGCCGGAGCCAAAGAGCATGGAAACACTCATGGGAGCCATGTTCGACAAGCCGGAGGTTAATATTCAGATTGCAGATAATCTGCCAGATAACGTGCAGGCACAATACATTCCACAGAAACGGACCATTTATGTGCGAAACGGTATGAGCGAGGCCGTGACCTTTCATGCGGTGAACCGGGAACTGGCTTGTGCATCCCTGGACAGGCACGATGGCAGCTACAGCCGGGCCGGGGTTTCGGCACAGGCTTTCTGCGCTGCTTATGTGGTGGCACAGAAATATGGGGTGGAAACCAATGGTTTTTCTTTTGACCGGGTATGCGAGATGCAGGGAAACGGAAACAAAGACCCCAAGGAGCTGCGCACCTTTGTAAATGATGTGCGGACAGCCGCCTATACGATTGAGAATCATATGAACCGTAATCTGGGCAGTAAAGAGCAGGAATTTGCCGCAGATGAGTTTACGGTTCCGGATGAAAAAAAGCCAAAGGCGGGAAAGGCAAAAACACAACCGGAACGCTGATAAAATGGGAAGAATCTGTGGGAATAGTAGTAGATATCTTCCCATGAGTGTGGTATGTTGTGAGTAAGAAAAACCGCAGAAAGAGAGGTGTATCATGGAGAAATTACGATGTGTGAAGATGGATAACATTATGAAAAATATGCTGGTTCATGCCCTGCTTGATGTATTCAAGGATGAAAAACAGAAAGGACTGCCACTGGAGGAAACCAGAGAACTGGTACTAAGGCTGACAGACTATACGGACACCAGACTGTTTTTGACAGACCAGGAATATCGGAAGGTCATTCAGGCATTGAATATGCTCCGAGATACCTTTATCCATGCGGGACGCTATTCAGACGGCATCGACAAGATCTTGTTAAAAATCTTACGTGCCAAATATAAGCGGTGCGCTGCCAGATGAATACGAAAAAGGGAAGAATGTAAATAGCAGAACAGCTGGAACTGAGTGGAATGCACATCGGTTCTGGCTGTTTTTTTTGAATGGGCCAGACAGTAAACTACTGTCTGGTAAGAAAGGGGAAATGTGTTTGGATTATGATGAAAAGAAAGTTGAGATGCTACGCAAACGATATCCGAAGGGAACACCCGTCTGTTTGGATTCCATGGATGGCGAGTCGCAGATGTCTGCCGGATTAAAAGGAGAGGTACTCTTTGTGGATGATGCAGGGCAGATTCACGTGGGGTGGGAAAACGGAAGTTTTCTGGCCTTAGTGCCGCAGGTGGACCGTTTCCACACCGCAGCACCGCCGGAAAAGAAGCATGAGAAGGGAGAACCATCCCGGTAACAAAAAGCAGGAGGTCAGAAGGGGTGGTCTGGCTTCTTGCCTTACCGGTAGTCTGGTGGATGGCAGTCATGATTGGAGATGCCATCCGGCCGGGGCAGAACCTGCTCGGGGTTATGGAAGTGCTGACGGAAAAGTTAAACCACCCACTTGCCCTGCACTATACCCCGTATACTATAAAATCCGTCATCATCTGTACGCTTGTGTACGGTATGGGAATTGGCATCTTTTATGCCAGCCAGAAGAACTACCGCAGGGGTGAGGAACATGGATCAGCCAAGTGGGGGGATGTTCAGAGGATTTGTAAGAAGTACCGGGATAAAAAATATGAGAACAATGTGCTGCTTACACAGAACTTCCGTATCGGCCTTGACTGCTATAGACACAGACGAAATCTAAACGTGCTGGTGGTGGGAGGCTCAGGAGCGGGAAAATCCCGTTCCTATGCTGTTCCAAACATCCTGCAGTGCAACTGCTCTATGGTTATAACAGACTGTAAAAGCGAACTCCTTCGAAAGACCGGAGGGGCACTAAAGGCGAAGGGCTACGAAGTCCGGGTGTTTGACCTGATTCATCCGGAGACATCCTTTTGCTACAATCCTTTCCGTTATGTGCAGGATGATAAGGACGTTTTAAAGCTGATTACAAACCTGATTGCCAATACCACACCCAAGGGCGCACAGTCCCAGGATCCATTTTGGGAGAAGTCGGAAACGGCACTTTTGCAGGCACTCATGATGTATCTGCTCCATGAGGCACCGAGGGAGGAACAGAACTTCCCTATGATCATGGAGATGTTAGCCAGTGCACAGGTCAAGGAGGATGATGAGGACTATGAGTCACCACTTGATATTTTATTTGACCGTCTGGAAATGCGGGACCCGGAAAGCATTGCAGTGAAGCAATACCACATTTACAAACAGGCTGCGGGCAAGACCGCCAAATCCATCCTGATATCGGTAGGCGTTCGCTTGGCCGCTTTCAATCTCAAGCAGATTGCAAACCTGACCTGCACCGATGAACTGGATCTTGCCAGTATCGGGGAAAGGAAGGTAGCGCTGTTTTGCTGTATCCCGGATGCGGATACCAGCTTAAATTACCTGGTGGGGATGATCTACAGCAATCTGTTCCAGACCCTTTACTATGTGGCAGACCGGAAATATGGTGGGAAACTGCCCATGCCGGTGAACTGTATCATGGATGAATGGCCCAATGTGGCCCTGCCAAATGACTTCGAAAAAGTTTTAAGCACCATGAGGTCGCGCTCCATTTTTTGCAGTATTATCGTACAAAACATCAGCCAAATCAAGGCACTTTTCAAGGATTCATGGGAAAGTCTGATTGGAAACTGTGATGAGTTTCTGTACCTGGGCGGCAACGAAAAAGAGACACACAAGTACGTTTCGGAATTGCTGGGAAAGGAAACCATCGACACCAATACCTATGGGCAGACCAAAGGAAGATCGGGAAGCTACAGCACCAATTACCAGCAAAGCGGTAGGGAACTGCTCCAGCCGGATGAGGTGCGGATGCTGGATAATAACAATGCTCTTTTGTTCATTCGTGGGGAGTGCCCGATACTGGACCAAAAGTATGATCTACTGCAGCATCCGCTCATCAAATACACGGAAGATGGCGGTGCCAGAGCCTTTGACTATGCACAGGCGCCGCTGGCACATGACATGTTTGCATACGATGCAGATAGACAAAAAGACTATGAACTGCTCTCTGGTGAGGATATCATCGGGGAGCCTTTTTAATGCGCCAAATAGACGCAATGACAAGGAGGAATGCCAATGAGTAACAACTTGAAACAATTAAATACCCATGTACAAGAGAGGGACAGAAAGTGTAGGCAGAAGCGGAAAACAACGCCCCTGCCCATGAGCCAAAAACTAAGGGCAATTTTTGTATGCTATGCCATGATGGTATTAAATTTCTGTGCCGGAGCGATTTATGTATATGCGGCAGGCGACCCGTTATCCGTGGTCAACAACCTGTCCACTTTTATCTTCTCGCTCATTCGAGCCATCGGACTGATTCTGCTGGGGTTTGGTATCGTACAGGTGGGGTTAAGTCTAAAGAGTCATGACCCCAGCCAGAGAGCCAATGGGTTTCTGACACTGGCGGGAGGAATTATCATCACCTTCGCAAAGGAGATTCTGGACTTGATTATGGGATAGTTTTTTGCCGGACAGACAAGCAGAAACAGGGAGTCTGCCAGGCTGGAGCAACACCATAAAAAGTCAGAGAATCGGAAGTAGGAAGGTGGTGACAAATGATTGGAAAGTGATAACTGGATTGTGCAGAATCTAAACTCTGCACTGGAAACATGGAACTCTAAGTTAGGGGAAATCTGGAATCTGCTTACGCAGAATCCGGAGACCTTTCGGGGTGGTGGCATCTGGAACGTGATGACGGGCATCAATGGGGCACTAAAGGCCATAGGGTATGCCCTGCTGGTGTTGTTCTTTGCCGTTGGAATTGTAAAGACTTGTTCCAGCTTCGCAGATATGAAAAAACCGGAGCATGTATTAAAAGCCTTTGTCCGTTTTGCGCTGGCACAAGGGGCGGTCATGTATGGTATGGAGTTGATGACAGCCATTTTCTCCATTATTCAGGGTGTGGTGACGACCATCATGGGAAATGGGGGGCTCAATGGAAATGTAACACAGCTGCCGGCACAAATCGTAGATAAGATTGAATCTGTGGGCATGCTGGAATCGATTCCCTTATGGATTGTGACTCTGCTTGGGAGTCTCTTAATTACCGTGATGTCCTTCATTATGATATTAAGTGTCTATGGCAGGATGTTCAAGCTGTATATGTATACAGCGATTGCACCCATTCCCATAGCGACCTTTGGCGGGGAACCCTCCCAGTCCATCGGTAAGAACTTTATCCGTTCTTATGCAGGCGTATGTCTGGAGGGGGCAATCATTGCATTGGCATGCATCATATTCTCAGTGTTTGCAGCGAGTCCGCCAGCGGTAGGAGATACCAGTCTGTCTGCGGTTACAATTGTCTGGAATTACATCGGGGAACTGATCTTTAATCTGTTAGTGCTGGTCGGAGCAGTGAAGGCATCGGATCGGATTGTAAAAGAAATCATGGGATTATAAAGGAGAAGAACATGAAGAAAAAGAAAATATTGGATTATGAATGGGAGCTGGGGCATGAGAAACTTATGCTGCAGGTGGCATGCTATGCGCAGGAAAACAGGCTTTATATTGATATGGTAAAAGAAGGCGAGTACGGACTGGAATCTTTCGGTGAATTGACTGTGAACCTGCCTTATGAAAATGTCCTGCCGGGAGAGGCATTTATCCCTGATTTTGCAGCAAGGAGCAAGCTGGCATTTATCAAAAAGCACAGGCTTGGGAAAGTGCTGCCAGAAACCGCTTCCTCAGGGTATGCGGTCTATACTAAGGTAGCCTTTGATCTGAAACGGCTGGCAGAGTTCGATCCAAAGGGCGTAAAAGAATTCTGCCGCCTCCATGGAATCGAAGAAGAGCAGAATGAAAAAACAGAAAAACCAGATCAAAAGCAGTCAGGTCCGGGAAAACAACATACCAGAAAAAAAGAAGCAGATAAAAAAGGGAAGGAGAGGTAGTGGAAAACAGAATTTCATGAACATAATGTTATGAAAATAGTTTTTCCGTTGCTGAAATTACGCATATGGAAGTGAAAATGAATAAGGAAATTATGGATTATCAGGAGTCCATGTTCTTCGGGCTCAATCTTCGTCAATTTTTATGCTCCATGCTGGCAATCGCCGTTGCGGTGGGCATTTATTTTGGAACAAATGAAGTCCTGGGAGAGGAATTTACCGGGTGGCTGTGTATGCTTGGGGCTGCACCTTTTGCAGCCTGCGGTTTCTTTCAATACCATGGAATGCCTGCGGAACAATTCCTATGGGCAGTTATAAAGTCGGAACTGCTATATCCGAAGAAACTGACCTTCCAGTCAGAGAATCTGTATCTGTCCTGCCTGGAGGAATGTATTCAGACAGGAGAACAGATAAGCGGAAATGGTGGAAAGGTCATTCAGAGCAGACGAGACAGGCAGGCCCAGAAGGAAACGGGGAAAACAACGAAAAAGGCAAAAAGAAAAGGAAGGAGGGGTGCGATTGATTAAAACGCTGAATCAGGCGATAAAAACGGATAAGGTGAAGTTTAAAGTACCAAAGTCCGTACAGCAGATCATTCCCATCCAGCGTATCTGGTCGGATGGGATTTTTCAAGTAGACCAAAAGTATTCAAAGACGTTTCGGTTTTCGGATATCAATTATTCCATTGCAAGTAAGAGTGCCAAAACAGAGATGTTTCTGGATTACTCGGAGTTATTAAATGCACTGGACTCTGGCGCATCAGCCAAGATTACACTCAATAATCGAAGGATTAACAAGGCAGAATTTGAACAGTCCCTGCTTATCCCCATGAAAGAGGACGGACTAGACGAGTACCGCAGAGAGTACAACGACATGCTGCGTTCCAAGGTCAGCGGAACGAACAACAGCATTTATCAGGAACGGTACCTTACCATCAGTGTCCATAAGAAGAACATTGATGAGGCGAGAACCTATTTTGCGCGTGTAGGAACGGATATTGTCACTCATCTGGCCAAACTTTCCTCCATTGCGGAAGAACTGGCGGTAGAGGAGCGACTGCAGATTTTTCGGGACTTCTTTCAGGCAGGTCAGCCGTCCTGTATTCCCTTTGATTTAAAAGGATTTGCGAGGAAGGGACACAGCTTTAAAGACTGGATGTGCCCTCAGGATATGGAGTTTCACAGTGATTATTTTAAGATAGATGGCAGGTATGGGCGGGTTTTGTTCATGCAGAATTATGCGAACTATGTAAAGGATGATATGATATCAGACTTGTGCAGCCTGAGCCGGGACTTGATGCTGTCCATTGATATCCTGCCCGTGCCGACCGATGAAGCAGTGCGGGAAATCCAGAATCGTCTGCTTGGCGTAGAGACCAATGTGACGAACTGGCAGAGACGGCAGAACGCCAATAATAACTTTTCAGCAGTCGTGCCATACGACATGGAATTGCAGCGGAAGGAAACAAAAGAAATGCTGGATGATCTGACTACCCGTGACCAGCGGATGATGTTCGGTCTGCTGACACTGGTGCATATGGCGGACACCAAGGAGCAACTGGATTCGGATACCGAAACGCTGTCTGCTTCCGCAAGAAAGGCAATCTGCCAGATGGCAACTTTAAAATGGCAGCAAGTAGATGGCCTTAGTACCGTCCTGCCTTATGGACTGCGAAAAATCAATGCCCTGCGTACCATGACCACAGAATCTACGGCGGTGCTGATTCCGTTCCATACACAGGAGATTATGCAGCCGGGCGGTATCTATTATGGGCAGAATGCAGTCAGCAAAAATATGCTGGTAGCAGACAGAAGGAAGCTGCTGAATGGGAACTCCTTCCGCCTTGGGGTCAGCGGTTCTGGAAAGAGCTTCTCTGCAAAAGAGGAAATCGTGGATCTGGCATTGTCAACGGAGGATGATATCCTGATCTTAGATCCGGAATCAGAGTTTACCTCACTGGTAGAAGCGCTGCGGGGAGAAGTAATCTCTATTTCGGCAACTTCGGATACCCATTTAAATGCCCTGGATATGGATGCGGCATATGGGGATGACAAGAATCCGCTGATTGAAAAGTCAGAATTTATCCTGTCCTTGTTTGAGCAGCTGGTGGGCGCAGGCAATCTATCAGCAAGAGAAAAATCCATCCTGGATCGTTGCACTGCAGACGTATACCGAGAATATATCAACAGCGGATACCAATCCGAAGTGCCGACCTTAAAAGACTTATATCGTCAGCTTATGCTTCAACCGGAGGAAGAAGCCAGGGGACTGGCACTATCTTCGGAACTGTTCATCAACGGAAGTCTGAATACCTTTGCCCAGCACACCAATGTCAACACCAGGAGCAGAATCATTGATTATGACATCCGGGAACTGGGGGAGCAGCTTATGCCTCTTGGCATGCTGGTAACTCTTGACAGTATTTTCAACAGGGTAATCCAGAACTGGAAGAAGGGAAAGACCACATGGGTGTTTGCCGATGAATTTTATCTGCTGTTTCGTTACCAGTATAGCGCAGATTTTTTCTACAAGCTGTATAAACGTATCCGTAAATACTTTGGCTTCGTGACGGGTTTGACACAGAATGTGGAGGAACTTTTAAGGTCGGATACAGCAAGGCTTATGCTTGCCAACAGCGAGTTTCTGATTCTGTTAAATCAGGCAAGTACGGACCGGGAGGAACTGGCGAAACTCTTAAATATTTCGGACAATCAGTTATCCTACATCACAAATGTAGGTGCTGGTCATGGGCTGATCCGGTGTTCTGGGAACATCGTGCCATTTGAGAATACGTTCCCGAAACAGACAAAGTTATATAAACTGATGTCCACATCAAGAAATTAACCTCAAGCAGTGACAGCCGCTTTGACTATAAGAAGTGGATGAGGAAAAGCATAACTGACAGAAAATCAAATCGTAGAGAGTCATTGCATGGAACAGACATGTAATGACTCTTTTTCAAAAAAGGGAGGTGAGCCATGAAGGACATAAAGACAAAAGAACATGACCGAACACCTAAGATGCGAAACCCGGCTTCCAGACTGCCAAAAGAACTGGCAAAGGTCACACTGCTGCAGGCAAAGGAAAAATCGCATCAGGTATCCAGTATGTCAGAGAGCGGGATGCATGAGCAGTCCCCAACAGAATATGGATCGGAGAAGATTACCTCTGCAGAGGAATGGACAGGCAGTAAAGCCGAAGCAGCTGTCCATGCTGGTGCTAAAAAACTGACAGTAAAGACACGGGAGAAAATAAAAGAAAGAAAAGCAGAAGCAAGTTTTCGTAAGGAAGAACAGACCGTAGAGCCAAGAGCATCTGCTGACTCAGTAAGCATTAGCGGACCGTTAAAGCAGGATATCCATAAGCCACTGACAGAACCAGTTGGGGAATCTAAGTCGGCAGTATCATCCGGTATCCGTATCAAACCAGAGCAAAGGGAACTTCTTCATCCCGTGGGAAAAAGAGCGTTCAAAGAACCGGCTCGATATGTGAAAGCAGCACCAGCAGGAAAAAGGCAGGTAGCAGCCAAGGCGCTAATTCAGAGACAGCAGGCAGCCATCGCCGCAAAGCGTATGGTGATACAATCGGCCCAAAACACACAGGCTTCTGTTCGGACAACCAAAACTACGGTGCAGGTTACGGCAAAGGGAATTCGTGCTGCCATGCAGGCGGTGGTTACCGCAGCAAAATCCATCTTGGCAGCGGTAGCAGCAGGCGGCGCAGGGATTATATTGGTTCTTATTCTCATGATGGGTATCATCGCAGGTGCCGCATTTTCTGGTAATTCATCCAGCGCGCAACCCCTGAGTGCAGAAGTCCTATCCTATACGGCTACCATCCAGCGCTATGCCAGTCAGTACCAAATACCAGAATATGTATCGGTCATACAGGCAATCATGATGCAGGAATCTGGTGGTAGAGGAACAGACCCTATGCAGTCCAGTGAATGTCCGTATAATACCCGGTATGGACACAGCCCAAATTCCATCACAGATCCGGATTACTCGATACAGGTGGGAGTACAATATTATGCTGACTGTGTCCAGGAAGCTCAGTGCACCAATCCGTATGACATGGACAGACTGAAACTATCCCTGCAAGGGTACAATTATGGAAATGGATACATAACATGGGCAGTGCGAAATTATGGGGGCTACAGCGCTGCCAATGCTCTGCAGTTTTCACAGGAGCAGGCGGCATCGCATGGATGGGCAAACTATGGAGACCCGGAATATGTTCCCCATGTGCTGCAGTATTATTCCGGTGGTGGTCTCTTTGATGGCTTGTTTGGCAATGAACAGATCGTAAGCATTGCGAAAGCACAGATTGGAAATGTCGGAGGACAAAAATTCTGGTCATGGTATGGATTTGATGGAAGAGTGGAGTGGTGTGCCTGCTTTGTGAGCTGGTGTGCAGACCAGAGTGGATTGATCCAATCCGGAGCAATACCAAAGTTTGCATTGTGTTCTGACGGTGTGAATTGGTTTAAGGCGCAAAACCGCTGGCAGGAGAATACCCATACACCGACAGCGGGAACAATCATTTTCTTCGACTGGGGTGGAGACGGCGTGTCAGATCATGTGGGAATAGTGGAGAAATGCGAGGGTGGTATTGTCTATACGGTGGAAGGAAACTCTGGTGATCAATGTAAGCAGAACAGTTATCCAGTAGGCTATGCATCCATCTTGGGTTATGGAATACCTGGGATGTAGTATTCTGCAAGCCATAGCACGGCCGATATCAGAATCTATTCTAACAAGCTGTTTCCAGATGGCAAAATCTTTTTGGGTTATGAGAAGCAAACTCAAAAATGAAAAATTGCATAGTACGGGTGGATGTCGTATAATGGGTGGCATGAATTATAAAATTATTTATCGGAAATGTTGAAAGGCGGAAATATAAATGGATGGGACAACAAGAAAGAATATAAAAATTGGTGCAACTGTCATGGTTGTACAGAAGCAGGACCAGAGAACCGGAAATCTTACAAAGGGCGTTGTACAGCGGATATTGACAAATTCACAAAATCATCCAAGGGGAATTAAAGTAATGCTTGTGGGCGGAATCGTGGGCAGAGTACAGGAAATTGTTGAGGGGGATGCTTAGAGATGAATATTCAGATATTTGGAACCACGAAATGCTTTGAAACAAAGAAGGCTCAGAGATATTTTAAGGAGCGGGGAATAAAATGTCAATTTATTGATATGAAAGAAAAAGGTATGAGTAAAGGTGAATATACCAATATAAAACAGGCTGTAGGTGGACGCGACCCAATGATTAATGAAAAGTGCAAAGATAAAGATGCATTAGCGTTACTACAGTACATTGCAGAAGAAGATAAAGATGATAAGCTTCTGGAAAACCAACAGATATTAAAAACACCCATTGTCCGGAATGGAAAATCGGCAACAGTAGGCTATCAGCCAGAGGTTTGGAAAATGTGGCAGTAAAGAAGAAAAAAATTTAATGAGGTAAAATACATGGTGGAAACAACAGCGAATACTTTTATGGAATAATGCTATGGGTAAATGGAGATAGAAGCATGAGCAGTTGATTTCTCGCCGTCTCTCGATGTATAATTTAGGAAAAAAAGGTAATCAGATGCAAAATCTGATATCTTAAGTTTAATTGAATATCCATAAAAGAAAGAGCATACACGTTGAAATGGTTTGCTCTTTTTTTCTTTTCCGCTTTATAGAATAATGATATCAAAAGTTGCACTTCGCACACCAATATTTGCTTTTCATGACACTAGAAGTCACAATTTCGTATAATTATGTTATATATAAGAGGGTGTGTTACAATTATATGATGGATTTTCGCTTTTTTCATGAGATCGCATATCAATAATTACCCGGATGTATATTGGAGCAATTATTTTTGGTAGTAGGAAGGAGGAATCAAAATGATGGAATATAAATGTGAAAAATGTGGTAGCAATCAATGTAAGAAAGGTAAAATTGGAGGAATCGCAGCCGTTCAATCGATCCATTCAAAAACCGGATTAGGAGGCTCTGAGCTGATTATCACATTTTGTAAAAAATGTGGTAAAGTGAGTGAGTTAACCGTAAAAAATCCCGATGCAATAAAATAAAATTTGAATTATGGTAATTATATAAATGTTAAATAATCAAACTCCAGAAGAAGCCGTCGCTAAAAAGTGACGGCTTCTTCTTTAAGTGTACGAAGCATGGTGCTAGTGATGCCACATCTATAAATACGATAATCAATTAATATTTTATCGAATAAAGTCAAAAAACTTGCACTTCACACACCAATATTTGCTTTTCATGACACTACACCGTACAAATTTACACAACTGTGATAAGTATAAGTTGAGATGTTATAAAAAATCATAAATTTGGAAGAGAGGTTTGGTAGGTGGAAAAATGGAGAAAAAGGATATTTACATTGTTACTAGTGATGATATGTATCGGGGGTTGTTATCATTTCAGACTACAGTTCTATGATTTATATCAAGGTTTGAAAAGGGAGGAAGAAGTGATAGATTCTATAAATCTTGACTACTGGAAGAAGAAAAATCCAGATGTATATGCGTGGATTCGCATACCGGGAACCAATATTGACTACCCTATTTTGCAGAGCAGCGATATGGAAGAGGGATATTATCTAACGCATGATATTGATAGAGAAAGTAATATTTATGGAGCCTTGTATACAGAAAAATATAATAGTAGGGACTTTCGTGATTCAAATACGATTATTTATGGACATAACATGAATGATGGTAGTATGTTCGGCTCTCTCAAAAAATTTATAGAAACAGATTATTTTACAAAACATGATATGCTTACGATTTTTACTATGGAGGAAAAACGAACCTATACAATTACAGCAGCCTACCGTTATCAAGCGGAGCATCTTCCCACTTACTTTGACTTTAGTACAAAAGAGGGAACCGATACATATTTAAGTGAAATACCAGGCTTCGTGCAGAATACAAATGGCAATATCAGATCAGACATTGAGATTCAAGCACCACTTCTGACCTTGTCAACCTGTACGCCAGATAATGAGAATATGCGTTACCTGGTACAGGCTGTGTTGGTAAAAACGGAGAAGGTGTCATAGGAGGGAGTTCATGAAAAATTACATTGTATTTATGAAGGAAAAGAAAGGGAAACTTTGTGTTCTTATCATCTGTCTTTTACTGCTTTCAGTATCCGGAACGCTTTTGCTTCCACATCTGATGATTCAGTGGAGTCATGACAGACCGTTTGGAATACTGCATACGCTAGTGGGGGTGTTTGCAGGGATGACAGGAATAATAGGAATAATTCTACTGTTCCGAAACACTGCAATCAGAAGAAATAAAAAATGGAAAAAAGAATTTCTTGCTGTATTCATCACATATTTTATTCTTCAGTTGGTGTCGGGTGTACTTTTAGGTGTGCTGGGTGTGGGGCTGCATTACACTGTTCGGATTTCATACGACATGACAAAACAGACACTATATATAGTCACAGAAATCTTACAAAACATTATTCGTATTATGACACTGTTCTTTTTGGTGGAGCGCTTAAACCAGAAGTGCTGGAAAGATGACAAAATAATCTTGATAAAAGCTGGGTTTGCAGCACTAATTTTATCCACCATCAATGTGTTGATATTATGTATTCCGCTGGATACCTTAATGGTGGCATTACAGGGTGTATGGCAGATAATTTATATTTTAATTTTTCTGGTTTATTTTATGGAAAAAAGTAATGGAGGTGCAAAAAAGTGAAAAAGATTTGTATGTGGGGAAAAAGAATAACAGCAATTTTATTAGTGGCATTACTTTTATGCGATTCAAATATGGTGGTATTGGCAGAGGAGATTAGAGATACTGCAAAGGAGACATATGAAAACCATCAACAGGAACAACTGTATGAGAACCAGCTTGAGGAAGTGGAAGAACTGGTTGTTCCAGAACAGGACAGTGAAGGACAAAAAGAAGAACTTCCTGCGGATAGTAAAATACCCGAAGAAAGTGTGGAGAGTGAAACCCAGGAAGAACCGAAGATTTCTTTACGGCTGCCAGATACAACAGTATATGCAGATGAGAATGAAACTGCTTTGCAGGGGTTATATGGAGATCCGATTAAAGTAAATAAATATGAAAAAGTGTATCAGACAGACGAGACCCACTATGTTACGCTTCTAACATCTAAGCCAAATACTTATGTGACACAAGAGGGACTGGACAAAGAGGTAGATTTGTCGTTGATTCCAATCAGCAGGGAAACAGGAGAAGAATGTGCGCTGCCGCAAGAGGAAGAAATACGAAATCCAGAGTTGGATGTTATATACAGGCCAAAAGACAGTAATCTTGATGTTAACCTGCCTGCCAATGTAAATAAAGAACAAGGCATTGAGATTTCGGATTCAAAGGGTGAATATACGTTAGAATTATTCCCAGAACATGGGACATATGGCAATGCTACCATCGATCAAAATGCACTTCTTTATAATGGGGTGCAGGAGTCTGTAGATGTTCAGTATACCGTAGACTCCACCGGTGTCAAAGAAGATATTGTTTTACAAAAATGGAGTGATGTGCATATCTTCCGCTATACGTTTGATGCTACAAATTTTGATGTGGAGGAAAAAGAGAACCAGATTCTCATTTATGAGAAGGGACAGGAAGAAGTATTGTTTGTTATTACAGCTCCTATGATGAGCGATACAGCAGGAGAAGAAAGTCAGCGTATTATGCTGACCTTAGAGCAAAAGGAAAATAACTGTACCATTACTCTGGATGCCGATCAAGATTGGCTTAAAAGTCCAGAGCGAGTATATCCGGTGAAAATTGATCCCACAGTGACGGTGCCAACAGAGAGCATGATTGAGGTGACAACCAGTACCGTACATGGAACTTATCAGGGAGCCGGGTATGGTTATGCCGGATATATCACAAGCGAGATGACGGGTGTGCCTGGAGCAAAAGATATTGGACGGAGCAGGATGTACTTTGCGATTAATTATGATTTTAAGGAAAGTATTCCGTCAGAAGCAAAAATAGATAGTGCAACATTAAATGCATATCAGTATGTGAACTACCCACAGACCAATGCCACTTTTGCCTGTTATCGGATTAATTCCGGTTGGGATGCGGGTTCGCTTACGTGGGATAACTCGGTTGGGCTTCCTTTGGAACCTTCCGGAGAAAACAGCACTTCCGGTGCGAAGCATGGTATGCACAATTTTGATATTCGGGAAACTGTCAATAACTGGGTACAGGAGTTAGCTGATAACAATGGTCTGGTCATTATGGCAACAGATGAGACTGCCTATGGTGGTGCCTTTTACACACCATATTCTACAGGCACAGAAGGACAAGATGACTTTTCATGGGATAAAAGACCGAGTATTACAATTAACTGGAGCGTACCAGACCCTGTAGATGTAAACTTTAGGATCAATGATACCACCGTTGCACTCCGTTCCATGATATTGACTGACAAATCCGGGAAACTGCAGTTTCAAGGTGTTTTTGCAGATGGGGTAGCCACACCAGATGCTACCGTAAACTATGCGTTAAATGACACGAAGAAGAATTACAAAGGAGCTTCTTATGCAAGCTACTCCTATAAGTATCCAGACAGCACAGCCTTTAACGATGTTTTTGAAAAAGGAACAACAAAATATAAAGATAAGCTTGGAAACTGGCAGACTGCATATCCTTTTACAGACCCGGAATTTAATACCTTATATAACATCAGCGGAACAGCTGTCAAAGATGAAACAGTCGGAAACACAAATAAAAGTGAAGATTTTACTATCTATAAAGTAACCCAGTATGATACCCTGCCAAAGATTGCAAATTATTATGGCGTGCCACTGTCCCAGATTATGTACGACAACAGGGTTCAGGATATGCTTTTGATAGAGAATAATACCCTCTTTATAAGAAATCCTAAAAAGAATGCAACAATTCCCTATAACCCTCCGACGCTTGATGATACGGAGAAAGCCAAGATTGACGCAGCGTTGATGGGAAGGGGGCTGCACTGTGAGTTTGGATTTGAACCGATTAACTTAAATACTGGAAACTTTTATTTAAATCGCAGTGATGTTAGTATTCCGGACTATGCCAGCGATTTTAGTATAGAGCGGAATTATAATTCTAAAGGCGCGTCTATTAACAGTATGTTTGGTCGTGGCTGGTCTTTTGCATATGCAGAGCAGTTAAGTAAAGACAAAGATGGGAATATTCGCTATAAGAGAGATGATGGAAGCATCTTAGTATTTACAGAAAAGAATGGAACTTACAAGGCTCCGCAGGGCTATGAACTAACTTTGGAGCAAAAGAAAGTCAAAGAAAACACCTATGATTTTGGTGATGGAGATGAAAACTATCCAGTTTATGAATATACCATCACTGGTGCAGACAATATATCCAGAACTTTTAGTTGTTTTGGGGTCCTGACTTTAATCAAGGATGAAAAAGGAAATGAAACCACACTGACCTATGATGAAAACCAGAATCTAACAGGCATCAAGTCTCCAGCGGGAAAAGAATATAGGATTACCACAGACGAACAAGGGTATATCACAGAGATTGGATTGCCAAATGAGAGTACACTTTTCTATGCTTATGACGAAAACAACAACCTAATATCCTTTACCGATGCCAACGGAGCAGTAACCAAATACGAGTATGATGAAAATCATCTTATGACGGCTTGGTATGATGGAAATGGGACAAGAATTATACAAAATGAGTATGATAAAGATGCCAGAGTGGTTACGCAGACAGATGCTAATGGCGCAGTATCTACGCTTGCTTACGAAGATGGAAAGACCACTACGGCAGATGGAAATGGCAGCAAAACTGCCTATACTTTTGATGACCAGTATCGTACCACCAAAGTGACAAACCCAGACGGAACCAGTCGTACGATGGACTATAATAATGATAATGAACTTGTAGCAGAAACAGATGAACTGGGTCATACCACAGCTCACAACTATGATGATGCGGGAAATGAGACGAAAGAAACACGGTTTGATGGAAAAAGCCGTACATGGGAGTATGATGATAAGAATCATATTATCCAGTCAGTAGGTTACGATGGTATCGTGACAGCTTTTACTTATGATAAAAAGGGCAATCTTTTGTCCATTACTATGGATGGTGCATTGCAGACCACTTATACTGTGGATGGGAAAGGTAGAATTTTGACCAGCACAGATGCCAATGGAAACGAAAGTTCTTACAGTTATTCCGGGGCTGATTGAACAGAAATTATCAATGCAAAAGGTGAGAAAACGATACTGTCTTACAATGCACACGGCCTGCCAAGCAGCGTCACCAATGCGCTTGGAGGTGTAACTTCTTATACTTACGATGCAGAAGGCAGACAGACTGGTATCACAACTCCGGAAGGAGTCTACACGGGGTATACTTATGATGCATCTGGAAACGTCATAGCCGTAACCGATGGAAATGGCAATACCAGCAGTTTTACTTTTGATGGAATGGGAAATAAGATTAGTGCGGACAATGGCGGCGGAGGAGGAAACTATGTTTACACCTATGATGCCGCAGGCAACCAAACCAGTATCACGGACGCAGAAGGAAATCAGACAACCTATACTTATGACAGCAGGGGAAATCTCTTAACGGAAACAGATGCTGCTGGAGCTATTATTACCTATACTTACGATGGACTGGGTAACCAACTGACTGAGACTGATGCGAATGGAACAACCACTTCAAGTAGTTATGACTATGCACAGGGGATCGTTAATATGCTTACTGATGCAGAAGGGGAGACTGTTGCTTACACCTTTAAAGAAGGCGGTCTGCCAATTGAAATTTCTTATCCGGGAGATACAAAAGCAAGTTATACCTATGATAATTTGGGGCGTATCACAAGTTATACGGATGAAGGCGGTCTAACCACAGAATATACCCTGGATGCCAACGGAAACGTCATGACAGAAGATGCAGAGGGACTGGTAACCGCTTATACTTATGACGAAACGAATCAAGTCTTATCGGTATCAAGACCAGATGGAACAAAGATTGTTTATACATACGATGCGCTTGGAAATCTCTCGAAAGTAACGGACGGAAATGGTCTTATAACCAAGTATCAGTACGACAGTGAGGGGAATCTTCTTGTTGTTACAGATGCAGCCGGCAATCAAACAATCTATGGATATGATGGAAATGGAAATCAGAATAGTGTAAAGGATGCGGCTGGCAATACCAGCAGCATAACGTATGGTACGCAGAATCAACCTGTATCAACCGTAGATGCACTTGGGAATGCGGCAAATTATACATATGACCAGATGGAGCATATCACAGAGATTACCGATGCCATGGGAGGAAAGACAGTCTATACCTATAATGAAAAAGGACTTCCAGCGAGCGCGACAGATGCCAACGGCAATACCTATCAGTTGACTTATACGAAAAACGGAAGCTATGATACCATTACTTCTCCGGATGGTGCGACAACCTCTTATGAATATAATACACTTGGAAAAGTCACAAAAGAGGTTAGGAGTTCCGGTCTTATAATAGAGTTTGAATATGACAAAAAAGGACAACTCACTCACATATTGGACAACGAAGGAAAAGATACTACTTATAGATATGATGCATATGGAAACCAGACTTCTATGACAAATGCATTAGGTGAAACCACCAGTTATACTTACGATAAATACCAAAGACGAGTAGAAACGGTGGAACCCGATGGGGCAAAAACTACCTATGAATATGACAAAGTCGGAAATCTTATAACAGTTACCGATGCGGAAGAAAAGATAACAACGTATACCTATGATGGAAATGGAAATGTTCTGGAAAAGGAAGATGCCAGTGGACGTAGTTGGAGTTATGAATACAATGCTCTTAATCAGTTGGTAAAGGAAAAAAATCCAAAAGGGGAAGAAACGGTTTATACCTATGATGTTCTTGGAAATCTGGCTGGAATGACAGATGGGGAGGGATATACAGAAGGATATGGATATAATGCACTGTCCCTTCCGATTATCCAGACAGATAAAAATGGAAACCAGACGCTGCTATCTTATGATGCACTTGGAAGAGTTACAAAAGCAACAACAGCAGAGGGCGGTGAAGAGACTTATACCTACGATGCCGTTGGAAATGAACTGACGAAGACTGATGCAGAAGGAAATACAACAGCAAATGCCTATGATGAAATGAATAGACTGGTGAGTGAGACTTCAGCAAATGGAGGCGTGACCAGTTATGGTTACGATGCAAATGGAATACTTGCAAAAACGACAGATGCACTTGGAAATGAGACTTTATACGAGAATAACCTACATGGAAAGACTATTAAGAAAACCCTTCCAAATGGCGGTGAATACACTTACGCATATGACCAGCTTGAGCGAATCATAGAACAGACAGCGCCGCAGGGATTAGCCAAATCCTATACCTATGATTTGGCAGGAAATCTCGCAAGTGAGACAGACCAGTCTGGCAGAACTACGACATATACTTATGACATTATGAATCGCATGACCGGGGTAAATAATCCGCTGGGGCAGAAAACATCTTATGCTTACGATGGGAATGGAAATTTAAACAGTGTTGTATCTCCAATGGGAAGTACGACCCGGTATAGTTATGATGTTTTAGACCGATTAGAAGAGCAGCTTGCACCTTCCGGTAGGAAAATGAACTATACCTATGATAAAGCGGGAAATGTAAAAAGCACCAGTATCAATGAAAATCATACAACAACCTATAATTACGATGGGAATGGTAACATTACTACGGTTACAAACCCGCTTAATGAAGTTACGACAAATGTTTATGACAACATGAACCGTTTGGTCGAAGAGATAAATGCTGCAGGAGCGAAGACCGTCTATACATATAATAAAAATGGGCAGGTGGTTTCTTTTGTCGATGCCAAGGGTGCTGTTACAGGGGTTACCTATGATGCAAATAGAAATCAGACATCTGTCACAGATGGCGAAGGAAGGACTGTGACCTATTCGTATGACCTGTTAGACCGTATTACCTCCGCAACTGCAGGCAGAGGAAATACAGTCAATACCAATACTTACACCTATGATACTTCAGGAAATTTAGATTCTACGACAGATGGCAATGGAAATACGACGGTATATACCTATGACCAGTTGTCAAATATAACATCAAAAACAAATGCCCTGGGTGAGACGACCAACTATGCATATAATCTGAACAACCAACTAGCGGAGATAACGAATCCTACAGGTACGAAGATTCATTATGACTATAATAAACTGGATGAACTTTTAACCACAGATTATTCGGAGGAAGCCGATGGGCAGATTCTCTACGCCTATGATACGGAAGGAAAGCGTGTATCCATGTCTGACCTAACAGGAACTACCACGTATGAATATGATGCGGATGGCAGAATCACAGGTGTACAGCAGGGTGATGGCAGTGTCATCCTTTATAATTATGACAGCTATGGTAATTTAAGCAGTCTGACTTATCCAGATGGAAGTGATGTCAGGTATGAATACGATGCCCTGGATCGTCTTGTAAAAGTCACGGATCGGGAAGGGAAACCAACATCCTATGAATACGATGCGGCGGGAAATATGACAAAGGTAACCCGCGCAAACGGAACTAGTGCGAAACTGACCTATGATGCAGCAGATCAGGTGGAGTGTGTTACCAATCTGGATGTCAGGAAAAAGAAGATATCACAATATACCTATACCTATGATTTATCTGGCTATATTCTCACAGAAGAGATTGCAGATAAGGACGGAACCAGAATTCAGAGCTATGGCTACGATGATATGGGACAGTTATCCTATGTCAGAACAACAGATACGCAGGGCAATCTTAAAGAAGAAATCACCTATGCTTATGATGGGGCAGGAAATAAGACAGCTATCACAAAAAGCATGGCAAACCTGGCAGAGGGCATGCAGGAAAAAGAATCCTATACCTATGACGCGGCAAATCGTTTATTAAAAGCATCGGATTCAAAGGGAAACGAGACTGTGTATGCCTATGATGCCAACGGAAATCGCGTCCGTGAACTATCGGCAGATGAAAAGGAAACAACCTATACCTACGATACTGAGAATCGTCTGATTGCAGTAAGAGATGATAAAGGACTTTTGATGGCGGCTCTTTATGATGGAGACGATAACCGAATGTTTACTGCAAGCCGGACAGAGGATAAAAAGGCATATCAGCTTTTAAAGAAAGCACCAAAAACTTCTACACAGGGAGAAACGGCATCTATCTTCTGGTACGGATTTGGACAGAACTTTATTCAAGCATATAACGTGGCCAAAGATTCCATAGGAGCAGTCTGGCGGGATACTTTTGAAGAACTGGTATCGGCATATCATCGAAAAATTGCCAAAGACCGTGCAGATGAAGAAGGTATCGTTGTCAATCCGAAAGGAATTACAAACATGCCGGGAGATGGAGAAATCACTTACCCGAGTGATACCAGTGCGGCATTGATACCGTACAAAGTAGTAGAAGACACGTATGATTATTACGAGGTCAGAAATTATATCAATGATATTAACCAGCAGAATGCACAGGTACTTGGCAGCTATGATGAGAACGGAAAGACAAGGGAAACTTATACTTAAGGATACTAATGGGATATTATACGAAGAATTGGAAGATGGAAGGATTAAGGTGACTTACTAATGAAAGCTTATATAAAAAGCCTATTATTAGGGGCGATACTTTTAAGCGTAGTTCTAACTGTGGGCTGTAACACGCAATTACAAGAGAAAAATCCTCTAAGTGGTAAAACTACAGATGAAAGGATTATTATGTCTTTAGAAAATACTTATCCGGAGCACAACTTCACAATAGTAAAATCCTATGCAAAGAATGAAGGACATTATTATGGAATTTGTAAGGACGAGGATGGTTTGGAATTTCGTGTAGACTCATTTATTTATAATAATGCATATCATTTTGGATGTCATGATGAATACTTAAAGGAAGTATTGTTAAAACAAGATTATCTAAAAAAGGCAGAAACGATTGCCCTAAAAAATGGATATGGATTTGAATATGATGGGGAAAATGATTTTGCCCAAATTATTATTAACCTAGATGAAACGGATATTGATATTACTAATATAGCCCAAACGCTTTTGGATATTCTGAATAGTGTTACAAATATTCCTTTAATTGAAATTAGTGATGATGAGTTTTCTACCAATGAGGTCAAATATTTCACAAAACCCAGATTATATACGTTAGGGTTTGCATTTCAAAGCGAGAAGTATAATGAGGAATTATCAGGTGATGGAGTCAATTTAGGAGAACAAAATAGTTCCATTACAAATATGACAGAGCGTATAGAAAAACGATTACAAGAATCATTGAAACGTGTAGAATATATTAAAAAACATCAGTAACAGGAGGAAAGTGTTATGAAAAAAATGTTTATTTTAATTCTTATATTAGTAATTATGACAACGGCGTGTGGGAATAAGGATAAAAAGTCTGTTGAGTTAGAGAAAGTGGATGGTGGATATTTGTATAAGAAAAGTTTTGGAGAGTTTATTGTACCTGAAAATTGGATAGAAAGTGATTATTCACAACAGGAAAAATATGTATATGCAAAAGAAGAGACAGATAATGAAGAGGAATTTAATAACTTTGTGATTGGTTATGGAAAAAACAACTATTCAGTAGAGGAACATGAACAGTTCAGACAAGCTATACTTCAACAACTGTCAGCGAATTTAAACGAATTTGATAATGCGACCTTAAATGGTGAGGGGACTTATACGGAGCAGGGGGATGTTCTATATATATTCAAAATCACAGAAGAAAATGGAATAGTTACAACCCAGTATTATATTATCGGGGAAAAGAAACATTGCATGATACAAGAAACCAATTATGATTCATCGGAAGAGTGTGATGAAGCTACTAAAAAAGCAGTAAATAGTTTTGTGTGGGCAGACTAAAAGTAATTTCAAAGAGAGTTTCCTTGAAACAATTGTCATAATAAAATATCAGAAATCCGGTTACAATAATTCAAAAACAAAGGAATCGCAAAACTATGTGTGGACGCTATTATGTCGATGACGAAACAGCCAGAGAAATAGAAAAAATAATCAGAAACCTTGATAACCGCCTGAAACAAACAACCAGGCAGGGTGATATTTATCCAACTAATCATGCCATGGTGCTGCAGCAGGAGCAGAACACACCGGTGCTTGATGCTATGCAGTGGGGATTTCCGCAATTTAAGCGCAAGGGAGTCATTTTCAATGCAAGGTCAGAAACCGTGCTGGAAAAAAGAACGTTTTCAAGCAGTGCCATGCAGCGCCGATGCCTGATTCCTGCCAAAGGATTTTATGAATGGGATAAGTCAAAGAACAAGGTAAGCTTTGAGCGTCCGGATGGACAGGTTATGTTTCTGGCAGGCATCTGGAATTATTTTGAAGCGGTGCCAAGGTTTGTAATCCTGACGACCCAGGCCAATGAATCCATGCTTCCGGTACATGACAGAATGCCGTTGATTATCGAGCCGGATGAACTGGATGCATGGCTGTATCAAGAGCAGGGGATGAAGGAGCTGCTACATGGAAAGCCCATAGCATTAAGCCAAGTAGCTGGATGCGTGCAGGAGACTTTGTCTCTTATGTAAAAATATACCTGTTGAAAACGAACAAATGTTCCGCTATACTCACCTTATAAAGAGGTGAAGAATGATGCGACATAAACTTATATTTCATATAGACGTGAACTCCGCCTTCCTTTCCTGGGAGGCGGCTTATCGTCTTTGTTTTCTAAATTCCAGAATCGATTTGCGGGATATTCCATCGGCTATCGGTGGAGATATGGCAATGCGCCATGGAATCATATTGGCCAAGTCCATTCCTGCGAAGAAGTATGGAATCAAAACAGGAGAGACCTTGGTGGAAGCACGTCAGAAGTGTCCGAATCTTCTGATTGCACCGCCTAATTATGGTCTGTATGAACAATGTTCCAGAGCATTTATGGATATTTTAAAAGAATACAGTCCTGCTGTGGAGCAATATTCCATCGATGAGGCTTATGTAGATATGTCCGGTATGGAAAGTCTTTTGGGAGAACCAGAACAGGTTGCAGAGGATATGAAAAACCGCATTGCCCGGGAACTTGGATTTACTGTTAACATTGGTATTTCCGAGAATAAGCTGCTGGCGAAGATGGCATCAGATTTTCAAAAGCCACACCGGGTGCACACCTTGTATCCGGAAGAGATTCCAGAGAAGATGTGGAAACTTCCGGTATCGGATCTGTTTTTTGTAGGCAGAGCAACCACCAGAAAGCTGTTTTTGTTGGGAATTAAAACAATCGGGCAGCTTGCACAGGCAGACCCGGCACTGTTACGGTTTCATTTAAAGAAACAGGGGGAAGTGGTATGGGCATTTGCCAACGGCATTGATTTTTCTGTGGTAGAGTCAAGGCCAATACCCAATAAAGGGTATGGAAACAGTACCACCATTCATTTTGATGTCACAGATGCACAGACAGCAAAACTGGTGCTGCTTGCCCTGGCCGAGACCGTGGGAACCAGAATTCGTGCCGAACAAGTGAAGATTGAAGTCATCAGCGTAGGAATCAAAGACTATAACCTGCATTATACCTCCCACCAGAAGGTGCTTGGCAGTGCCACCTGTATTACAAAGGAAATACACCGGGAGGCCTGTATTCTGTTTGATGAATTGTGGGATGGCACACCCATCCGGCATCTGGGTATTCACACCAGCAGGGTGCGTGATCGTGACAGTATGCGGCAGATGAATCTGCTTGAAAACATAGATTATGAGAAGTTGGAAACAGTGGACGCAACTATGGACCGGATACGAAAGCGTTATGGCAATGATTCCATAAAACGTGCGGTCTTTGCAGCGCCTATCGGAATTGATCATATGTCTGGTGGCATCAGCAGGGAAAAACGCAGTGTAGATTACAGTAAGCTGAACATCGAGTAGAAGGTATGCCAATGGGATTTGGAATTGGAATCAACACAGAAGAGACAGATGCTGGCAGTCTGCGTGGGAAACAGGAAGTGGTTGCCTGTGACTGCTGGTTTACCAGTTCAGGAAAAACCATACCAAGGTTCCTCAAATATCAGGATATAGAAGGAATCATTCACAGCATCCACGACATACGTGTTCATGCCAGTGAACGGAAAAATTATTGTGGTATCCCCATGATTGAGTATGCTTGCAGTTGTGAGGAGGAAGGGCAGGAATACCGTTTCCGTCTGTTGTTTCAGATACAGAACTGCATATGGAAGATCATATGGCAGGAATGACAGAAGGGAAGGTTGTCATTCCTGCCATTTCTGTTAATAAATGATAGATTTCTGTATTTTGGTATAGGTACTGAATTTGTCCGATGCATTGCTGGGAAGGAATCGCTATGATTTCTGATCAAGTGGTTCCTTTTTATTTCCCTTTACATTATGTCCTTTCTTTGTTCAGGAAGTCTTCCAACTTACGATACTGTTCATAATCGAGTATCGGTGTAGAAGCGGTATCTCCGATTAGCGTTTCTTTCTTGCACTTCGGACAATACAGCGGAAAGTTTTTCAGCTCCGTATCTGCCCGCATCATTGTTCGGGTTTTGTTGCCACAGGCAGGGCAGCGTACCCATTCGGCTTTATTCATCTCTGTTGCCCTTTTTCTTATACAAAGTTTCATTCATTTTTTTAACATTGCGTTTAGCTATAGCATACTGTATAACCCATATTGCTACAAAAATTATAAAGAAAATCCCAAAATAACTTAAAATACCTTTCAGACTATGCTCCATCCAATGTGTAACAAAAGCTATAGGCATCATAATTACTGAAACAATCAGAAAATAGATTCCTGTCTGCTTGACAATACCCCAATCCTCTTTCTCCCATATAACAGAAGCAGCGGCAAATCCAGAACCTAATATTCCGCATAAAAGTGCTTGCAGTAACACTGCATTGATTTCACTTCCCATCGCAGTAGTTAATTCAGGTACACATGGAGAATAATATCCGTCTGCAAATATCAAAGAAGTTATTATTGTTATCATATATCCCATCGCCAGTCCAAGCGGAAAACCTAACAAACTGCGTAAAACTATCTTTTTTTTCATATCTATCACCTCATATTCCTAATATAGTTTTGATTTTTGAAACATATCGTCTTGAAACATAAGTTGTTGTCCCATTCATAAGCTCAACACAAATTGTACCCGTAAAACTCAAATCAAAGTTTTTAACCTTTTTTAAGTTAATAATTTCAGAATTTGATATGCGGACAAATTGGTTAGAATTTAATCGTTCTTCCATTTCATACAGTCTAAGTCGTGTTGTGTATTCGCCTTTATCCGTAACAGCAAATACTTTTCCTACATTTGCATAAACTCTAATCAAGGCTCCCTGTTCTATTACTTCGATTTTTTCGTTTTTGCTACCAGAAATAATTTGCGGAGTTTCCTTCGATAATTTGTCTACTATTATGTTGATATCTTCTGTCATAGCGGCAGTCATTATAATTATTTTCGGTTCAGCATATGAACTATCAATTTTTATCTCAATTTGCATTTTGACTTCCTCCCTTCTGTAATGCCATTATATGAAAATCAGGTATTGTTTTCAATAGATTTTCCATAGTCGGTTGACTACGGAACACAAGTGGTCAGAACAAATCAATAACAACGGCAGAGATTTCTCCCTGCCGTCTTGTTTGTTATGCAAAAATTCTTTCCTTGTTCACAAGTTCCATAGCACACGCCTGAATGTTATTCACTCGTCCGACCCATTCTAAGGCGTTTTCTGTCTTTAACTGTTCCGTGATACCTTGTGCTTGTTTCATTTGCTCTGTGAGCATTTCCAAGTGCTTCTGTGCCTGTCTGTCAATGTCGACAAGGTAAGCGTTCAGCTTACCGCTTGTGAGTAGGAGAAGACTTGCACTTCACACACTAATATTTGCTTTTCATGACACTTGAAGTCACAAGTTCGGGAAACTGTGTTATATATAAAGTGACATAGTGTAATCAAAACCAAATTAGATTATGGGGTGGATGAGAAATTGAAAAAAATAGTTATAGGAATATGCGATGATCAATACCTAGTTTTAGAACAATTAAAAAGAATAGTTTCAAAATATATATTTGAAAGAAGACAAGATGCGGAAATCATATTGTTTCAAAACGGTAACAGAGTAATCAACAATTCTGAGATACTCGACATCTTATTTTTGGATATCGAGATGCCGGGAATGGACGGTATTGAAGTAGGAAAATACATACGAAAGACCAACACTCATTGTAAGGTTATTATGGCAACTAGTCATGTGGATCGGTTTAAGGAGGCATTTAAAATAGAAGCGTATCGTTTTATAAGTAAACCTTTTGAAGAATTAGAGATTGTTGAGGCCTTAGATGATGCGATGAAAACAATTATTGGTACGGAAACGCTTTTATTATATGAAAATAGAATACCTTATGAAATTATGCAGAGGGAAATACAATTTATCAGTGCATATGATGGATATGTGGAAGCAATTATAGAAAATAGAAAAATGCGTAAAGATATATCATTGACCAAATTGGAGAAAATATTGGACAAATGTATCTTTTACCGAATAAACAGAGAGAATGTGCTTAATTTATTATATGTGGATTCTTACAAAAAAGGAATAATCACAATGGGAAATTATAAATTTACAGTTGCCCGAAGAAAAAAGAAAGATTTTGAAAGTTTCTTCGTAAAATTTGATATTACTTATAGAGGATTTTGAAAATGTTTTTTTGGCCATTAATGCTGTATTATGCAGAAATTTTAAAGTACTTTATTGGACTTAAGCTTATTTTTACTACAAAAATAAAACGGATATGGATGCTACTGATAGGGTGGTTTATATATGGTGTTATTATTATAACCCACCCTATTATTGTTGAAGATATTTATTTGCTGGTATATCTATGGGCTGGTATTATCAGTCTTTTTATGATTGAAGGCAAAGTGCGAATAAGAGTATTTAGGATTTTGAGTCTATTCTGTATTGCAACCTGCCTTGATGAACTGTCCGGAATTATTTTCGGATATATATTTGGAAAGAATATTTATTCAGCAGGTTTAGAAAGTGCATTGGAGAGTCTAGTAACAATAGGAATATTTTGTATCCTATATTTATTTAAAATAAAGGCGGAGGACATTCGTAATATAGGCAAGTTTAATTATGCTAAGAAGGCTGCTATTTTATCCGTAATATGCAGTGGATTGTGCTTGGCCTGTACAATTGGAGGATTATTATATGCGCAAAAATATATCCATGATTCACAAACGGAATTTTATTTGGATATTGCTGGAATTATAGCGTATATATGTGTAATTATTTTAGTGACATTTCTTCTTTACATGAAAAGCGCTAATGAAAAGATGGAACAATTAATAGAAACGGAAGAAGAATTAAAACAAATGCGGGAAAACTATTATCTGGCACTTTTAGAAAAAGAGGAATGCACCCGGCAATACAGGCATGATATGAATAATCATTTATTATGTTTAAAAGAATTTGCAATAAAAGAAAGTGCGTCAAATACAAAAGTCTATATAGAAAAAATGCAAGAAAAGTTATCAATAATTCAAAAAAAGTGTTACATAACTGGAAATGATATTTTAGATATATTGTTAAATTATTATTTAATGCAAGTAAAAAATACCCAGATTTCTGTGAAAGGAAAATGCATATGCAAACCAGAAATCAATGATTTGGATTTTTGTACAATCTTTTCAAATTTAATTCAAAATGCAGTAGAAGAAACGGAACGCCAATGTGGGAGAATGAAGTATATTGATATAAACATTAAACAAGGACAGATTTATCTTGTTATAGAAATAAAAAACAGCTCTGATTTAATAATAAAAGAAGGACAAATGTTGTTTAAAACAAAGAAAATGGACAGACAAAATCATGGTATTGGACTTAGAAATGTACAGGAATCGGTTAATAAAAATAGAGGCATATTTGAGATGGGAGGAGACGGAAATACAGTTTCAGTGAAAGTAACATTAAAGAATAACCACTCACAAAGTTAAATGTCCGTTAAAGGAGTTATCATAGAAATACAGAATAATATATGGTATTTTGTAAAAAAAGAGGAGGGGTGTTATGGATTTCTTAAATGGAGCTACAACATATGGATTCATTGAATGGTTATGGAAAAGATTGACAAGATAAAGACGGATGTAATTGGCTAGAGTATATAAAATCTCAGTGTGTTAGAAATTTCCAAAAGATTCTGTATCTGATTACTGAGGAATTATATAAATACAAAAGAAGGAGGAAAAGTACATGAGAAAATTGACAAATGTGGAAGCTGCTTCTAAAAGAGCGGGAGCATGGTGCCTGTTTTATTTTAAGGGAATTGGATTCATTTGCAAAGTGTAATTAATCAGTGATGACGGCTGAGGGTGACCCTTTGGCCGCCGTTTAGTTTAAGAAAACAAAGAAGTCAAACAAGAGATGAGGAATGAAAATGTATTGTCATAATATGCAGAATAATATCACAGATTGTGGTATAGCTGTTTTAAAAACCGTTTTATATCAATTCAATAAAAAACTCCCTAATGATTTTTTAAAAGAAATCTCAATTGATGAAGGTCAGGGGCTATCTTTAAAAGATTTAGGTGAAATTTTGGAAATTCAGGGAATATATACAGATGCGTATGAGGTTACAAAATTAGATGAAATGAAAACTGTTTATATGCCTTTAATTGCAATTATGAAACATGATGGTAAAAATCACTATGTTGTAGTGCATAAATTTGATGACAAAAAAGATGAGTTTGTCATTTCTGATCCTTCCAAAGCCCAAATATGTAATATGGACTCGGAAGCTTTTTTAGAGTGTTTTTCGGGATATATATTATGTGTAGACCATGTAGAGAACATCTCTGCAGGAACTTCCACAAAAGATTTATATAATGAGATAATAAGTACAATTAATATAGGCACCAAACTAAAATATTCGATAATATCGGTAATCAAATGGGGGCTGCCGATAGTTTTGCTCTTTATTATGCAATATTTGTTTATGTTTCATATCGAAAAGATGAACCTATTTAACACTTCAATGGTGGTAATATTATTTGCACTTCTATCCGTGGGATATTACTATTTGAGTGTGATTTATCAAAATTATAAAATGAAATTGGAAAAAAAAATATCAACTAAACTGACAATGCAATATTTATTGAGCGAAATAGAGATTATTGACAATAAAAAAAATGCAAACCATACTGAAGGGATTTTTTGGAATATTGTAATTTCCGTATTAGGAATTCTTCAAAAGTTTTATTTAAAAATAGACTTAATTCTGATTACAATATTTATTGCAATTATAGCAATGGTTAATTGGTTATATGCACTTATGATGTTAGCATTTATTGCATTAATCTGTTTTTATAGCTATAAATCCAAAGATTTAATAAAGAACAGACAAGTTGAGTTAATTGGTGTATCAAGTGAAATGTCGGCATGTATTCAAGAAATGACACAGTCTTCTTTAGACCTAAAAATATTTTCAAATACCAATACAGTAGAGAAGTATTGTAACTCTGTCTATGATAGATATGAAATGGTGAGAGGTAAAATAGGACATGAGGACATGAAAATGCAGTCATTTTATGATATGTGTAACTATATTGTTATGGCATTAGGACTGGCTGTAATATTTATTTCCTATACTGAAAATTTAGAATTTTCCTCTTCGTCTATGGTTGTTGCTTTTTATATGACACTTTTCATGATGATGACTTTTAAATCAACTTTTCAAAGGTGGGTGGAGTACCAGAAGAGTGTTAATGCAATTGAATATATAGAACTTATGACCATGTCAAAAAGTGTAAATAAGGGTAGCATTAGAACCTTAGGAATTGATGAGATCGAGGAAATTAAAATAGATCAATTAGAGGTAAGAATAGAAAACAGAAAAATTATTTGTGGATTAAATTTTAATGCGAAACAAGGTGAGATTATTGGAATCAAAGGCGAAAATGGAACAGGAAAAACTACGTTGGCAAAAACTATGCTAGGACTGATAAGACCCACAAAAGGTAGTATCCAATTAAATAAGATTAATTTGGAAGACAGTTTGGTAAATAGTGATATTACAAAATATGTCAGTTTTTATTCTTCTGAATTATATATTTATAGTGATTCGGTAATGAATAACATTAATTTCAATGTACTCCATGATAAAAATATAGAAGAAAATTATTCTTATATGAATGAACTAAACCTAGATTATCTATTGTATTTAAATGGAATTAATATCTCACAGGGAGAGCGACAAAAAATATTATTAGATAGATGCCTGGCTAAGAATAGAAATATTTATTTTTTTGATGAACCAGGAATCAATTTGGATGAAGCTGCTAAAGTGGAAATGTTGAAAAAGTTCAATGAGTTAAAAGAGTCTGAAAAAATTATTATTATAATCAGCCATGATGAAGAAATTTTATCATGCTGTGACAGGTGTTACTTAATGACAGAAGGAAAGCTGTGTGAGATATAAGAGGTGAAAAATGAAAAAAGAAAAAGCAATATTAAGCTTTTTAGCTTTTGGAAGTGTAGTTGTTTTAATTATCTTATTTTTTTCATTAGGAATTTCTCAAAGAAAGCAAAATAAAGAAATATTTAGTTCAATAACTGCAGACGAAGTAGTGACAGCCATAAAAGAAAAAAAGGATATGATAATTTATTGTGGGCAAGAAACATGTAGTGCTTGTAGAACATTTTCTCCTATTCTAGAAAGCATAGCTATAGAAGAGAAAAAAGACATTTACTATTTAGATGTAGACCTTATTTCAAGTCAAAAAGAATTAGAAAAATATCATATCCAAGAAACACCGACACTTATTAATATATCAGATGGAAAAGTGCTTATATACAGAGGGACAATGCAGAAAGAAAATATCAGAAAAGCTGTTGTACAAACAGATATTGAAAAAGAAGTGTTAAATGGAATCGTAGAAATTAATGACGATAAGTTGGAAGAACTAAATAATTACCCCAAAGATTTTATACTGTATATTGGTAGAGAAGATTGTGGAGATTGTCAGAACTTCAACCCTATATTAGAGCAATATCTATTGGATAAGTCATATGGCGTATATTTTCTAGATATAAAAAAATACCGCGAAAATGCAATAAAGGAAAATGCAAGTAAAGAGGAAAAAGAGTTTTATGAACAATTAAAAGAAAAATATGAAATAGAGTGGGTTCCTACTCTAATACATATTAGGAATGGTATTCAAATATCAAGATTTGAATTTTTGGATTCTGAATACGGAAGTCTGAGTGGAAATAAGCAAAAGGAACGGGAAAGTGAGTACATAGCTCAATTCTATAAATGGATGAACAAAGAAATGGAGACTTATTAAAGGAGGCAATACAGTGAAGAATATCGTATCAACCAATATGTTGACAAAAAAATTTGGTATACAGACAGCAGTGAAAGAAATTAGCGTACAAATTGAGGAAGGTGCTATCTACGGCCTGGTAGGTCGTAATGGAGCAGGAAAGACATCATTTATGAAAATGATAAGTGGACTGTCCCATCCTACAAGTGGAGAATTTTCATTATTTGGGAGAAATTCTACTACCTCAGAGTGTTCAGATATGTTTGCTAAAGTGGGCTGTTTGATTGAGACACCAGGTTTTTTTGGAAATATGTCTGCATATGATAATCTGCTTTTGAAGGTTTACTGCTGTAAAATTGACGATAAAGAGAAATACATTAATCACTTGTTGGAGTTGGTGGACCTTCAAAGTGCGGGTAGAAAAAAGGTGAAGAATTATTCTCTGGGAATGAAGCAGAGGCTGGGTGTTGCAATGGCTTTGGTAGGTACCCCCCAACTTTTGGTGCTTGATGAGCCAATAAATGGATTAGATCCTCAAGGGATTGCTGAAATGAGAGAGCTTATATTAAAACTGAACAAAGAATATAAAATAACGGTTATTATTTCCAGTCATATTTTGGATGAGCTATCAAAGTTAGTGACATCTTATGGATTTTTAGATCATGGACAACTCATATATGATAATTCAGTTGAAGGGCTAGAGAAAGACTGTCAAACGAAAGATTTGTCCCTAGAGGAGTTTTATTTTCAGCTTACAGGAGGAAAAAGAAATGTCTAGTGTAATAAAAATGGAATGGTTCCGATTCCGTAGAAGTAAGAGTGCATATATAATTATTGTTGTATTGGCTTTTATGTTTTTATTCGGAACAATCTTAGATGGAACAAAAGATACCAATTTCCATAGCCAAAAGAGTGAAAAGGGAAATAATATTGAATTATATACAGAAGGGTATGATTCAGACTATTCAGCAGAGTATAGTCAAAAGTTTGAAATGCTGGTTTCTTCTTTTTCGGGGAATATTGTTCCTATGGCAATTTTAATCTTTGCAGGCCTTTTTGCCGGAGCTTATCAAAAAAATAAATTTGAAAAGAATATAATTGGAGCTGTTGGTAAAAGGTATAAGCTTGTGTGGGCCAATCTTTTCATTTGTGCAGTGTTTTGTTTTTTTACTATAGTGCTGACTCTTGCTATATCTTTACTTGGATATATTATCTTTTACCCGGGGTTTGTGGAAATGCCATTGGGTAATATGAATGACTTTTTGAAGTATTTGGGCACATATTATTTTCTTCTGGTTAGTATTGCAGCGACCATGTCTTGTTTTGTGCAAATTATTAGAAATCAGATATTGGCAATCATTATTGGATTAATATACGGAAGTGGAATCGTATATGGAATAGTTGATTTTATAAGTCAGACGTTAGGGGCAGCTACTTTTTCTATTTACAAATATGTACCATTAGGAACACTTTATAAGTTAACTATCAACTCAAATAATAATGTTTATTTACAGGCCGTTTTAATAGCTGCTGTTTTTGCTTTCGTTACACTAGGTATTAATATTGCTATAAGAAATAGGCAGGATATATCAGTGTAAATGGTAATGAGCAGTTATTAGTTAGATTACGCAAGCTTTAGTGTGTTGGTCACCTATATAATTTACAGCAGAGAGCTGCTGGGTCTAACCGCAGCCATTGGCTGTACTAAAAACAGAATGCTATATGTTAAAATCATAAAGAGTAAAAATCAAGGTGGGAGAAGTAGCTGAAAGATATCGACAGTTGCTTCTCCTCTCTTTTAACGGGATGTTTTTACAAAATTTATTTAATGAAGCTTAATATATATGTCAGAAATAAGTTGAAGTATGGTTTGTTTAAGCGAAAGTGACTTAACCATCTGTCCTATATTCGATTCCTGCATTTCCTACTTCAAAAATGAAATCCCGTCTAAAGCCATGTGCTGCATTTTGACAGCCAGTTCTTCCGGGGTAGCCTGCATGCGTCCGGTCAGCCACCGGCCAACGACTGCGATACACCCAGCCATAATAAAGTCACAGAAATATTCCAGGTCTTCACCGGAGGACTTTCCGCTTAAATTCTCAATCCACTTATGAAGATACTCGTCTTTAATAATCAGGCGCAGTTTATCGCGAAAATTATAGTTTCCGTTTCCATTGATAAATAAATGGCAGATTTCGGAATTCTGATATAGATATTGATTAAAGACAGTCAGTATGGTCAAGGCTTTGTCAGGTGTCTCATCTGGGGGATAGGCATCAAATATCCCCTTGATCTCTTCCAGTATTTCATTTTCTATCTGCTCCTGCAGGTCATATACATCCCTATAGTGAAAATAGAAGGTTCCACGATGAATGTCTGCCAGATTGGTCAGCTCCTTCACAGTGATCTCCTGTATGTTTTTGTCTGCTAAGAGAACGGACAGGCTTTGGCGCAATGCCTTTTTTGTTTTACGAATTCGTCGGTCTTCCATTGTTTTATCCATCTAAAAAATCCTTCCTTTGTATGGTTTTGAACATAAAAAACAGCGAGTGTCGGTTATTGAACAATTATACGAAAAATTGAATATAGAAAGTTTGTTTCTCTATACTTATAATAACATGTGTCGGATAACCTTACAAGTATACAATTACTTGATTGAAGTTTTGCGAACAATCATTATATCGAGGAGGAATAGATTTGCAAAAGGTATTTTATAAAATGCTAAACCACAGGAAGCTGATCATGACGATCTTTTGTGTTTTGGCAATCATATCAGTCATCTTATCAACACAAGTAAAAGTCAATTATAACATCGTGGATTATCTGCCCGAGCAGGCACCATCCACCATTGCCATGGACAAGATGAACGAAGTCTATGAGCAGGCGATTCCGAACATACGAGTGATGGTTCGGGATGTGAGCATCCCTGAGGCGTTAGAGTATAAGCAGGAGATCGCTGCTGTGGACGGAGTAGATGATATTGCGTGGCTGGATGATCAGGTAAATATCAAGCAGCCGTTGGAGACTCTGGATAAAGACACAATCAAGGACTGGTATGTGGATAAAAGTGCATTATATCAGGTGACCATCGATGAGGAGAAGCAAAAAGATGTCTTGGAGGAAATCCGGGACATTATCGGGGAAGATGGTGCTGTCAGTGGAAATCCAGTAGACACCGTAAATGCACAGGTAACCAGTGATGCAGAAGTTTCTAAGATGGTCGGTATTATCATCCCACTTATTTTTATCATTTTGTTTTTGACAACTTCATCCTGGCTGGAGCCCTTTTTGTTTATGACCGTCATCGGTGTTGCAATTGCACTGAATTTAGGGACTAACCTGATTTTAGGAGAAATTTCATTTATTACAAAAACAACGGGAATGATACTACAGCTTGCCTGCTCCATGGATTATGCCATTTTCCTATTGGATTCCTTTCAGGAGGAGCGAAAACGTTACGAGAATCCACAAAAGGCAATGTCTGTGGCTTTAAAGAAATCGTTGAAATCCATTTTATCAAGTGGACTGACCACCGTAGTTGGATTTGCAGCCCTTTGTGCCATGCAGCTTCGGATTGGACCGGATATGGGAATTGTGCTCGCTAAGGGAATTATTTTATCCCTGCTTACCACCCTGGTCTTTATGCCTTGCCTGACTCTTATGAGTTATAAATGGATTGATAAGACCAGGCATCGCTCCATCATGCCTTCGTTCCAGAAGTTCGGAAAAAGGGCGAGCAGAATCAAAGGCCTGGTCGCAGCAGTTATTTTTATTATCATTGTTCCATGCTTTTTGGGACAGAGCAAAATATCCTTTAACTATGGCGTCTCTGGTATGGTATCGCCGGATTCCAAGGTTGCAGAGGACAAAAATGCAATTAACGATATCTTCGGAGAATCCACCATTTTTGCAATCATGGTACCAAATGACAAAGTAGCCGTACAGCAGGAATTTAATGATGAGTTAAAGGAATTGCCGGAAGTATCCCAGGTACTATCTTATGTGGAAACGGTAGGGAAAACCATACCAGATAATTTCTTACCAAAAAGCGATGTAAGCCTGCTTACAACAGCGGACTATACAAGGTTCGTGGTGACAGCAAGACTGCCATCGGAAAGTGAGAAGACCTTTGCATTTGCACAGAAACTTCGGGATGTATCAGAATCATATTTTGAAGAGGATTACTATCTTGCTGGGGAGAGTGCCAATGTATATGATATGAAACTGACCATTACAGAGGATTCCGTTAAGGTCAACATGATTGCAATTGGTGCAATCGCAGTGATTCTGTTAATCATGCTAAAATCATTTTCCTTACCGATATTCCTGCTTTTGACGATTGAATCTTCGGTGTATATCAATATAGCTGTCCCGTATTTTACCGGACAGACACTAAATTATATCGGCTATTTGATTATTACATCCATACAGCTTGGGGCAACAGTCGATTATGCTATTTTGTTTACAAACCGTTACCTGGAAAACCGAAAATTATTTCATAAGAAAATGGCAATTCCACGCACGATCAGTGAGACGGCAGGAAGTATTTTTACCTCCGGGGCAATCCTAATGACAGCAGGACTAGTTCTTGGAATCGTATCTTCCAATGTGGTAATCAGTCAGTTAGGCGTATTGATCGCAAGGGGAGCGATATTGTCGGTAGTATTGGTACTGGTATTTTTGCCAGCATTACTTTCCATATTTGATAAATTTATAGGAAAGACAACAAAAAACAGTAATTTTTCAACCTACATAGAAGTGGAAGACAAGGAGAGTAAATAGGATGAATACAAAGAGAATGAAACAAGTAGGAGTATTGGCAATGACGGCTATCTTATGTACCGAAGCGGTATGTACGGTAAACGCCGCTCCGGTTACAGACAAGGATGAAGTGATTTATGCAACACTGGATGAAGAAGGAAATAATGCCCAAATCTATGTCGTAAATAGCTTTGATATGGGAGCCGCGGGGCAGGTTCTGGACTATGGGAATTATCTGGAAGTAAAGAATCTATCCTCAAAAGAACCAATAGAAATGCAGAATGGAACCGTAGACTTTCAGGCAGAAAAAGGAAAGAATTACTACCAGGGAACCATGCAGGGAAAAGAACTGCCATGGGATGTGGCAGTGACCTACACCCTGGATGGAAAATCTATCACAGGGGAGGAACTGGCAGGAAAGAGCGGAAATCTGGAAATGAAACTAAAGCTTACACAAAACAGTGAGGCGGACAGTGTTTACAGGGAACATTTTGCACTTCAGGCCACTGTGGTACTGGAAGGAAAACATGCGTCGGACATTGAGGCATCCGGGGCGACAGCAGCTAATGTAGGAGAAAATAAGCAGCTGACCTATGTCGTGCTGCCAGACACAGATAAGGAGTTCGTGATTACAGCCAAGGTAACTGATTTCGAGATGGATGGAATCCAGGTGAATGGAATTCCCCTTTCCATAGATGTGGATGACCCGGATAGCAAAGAAATGAAAGACAAGATGCTGGACTTAAAGGATGGTGCCGTAGAATTAAACGATGGGACCAAGAAGTTAAAGGATGGAACTTCTGAACTGAACGATGGAACAACACAGATATCTGATGGAGCAGGTTCCTTAAAGGATGGAATCGGCAGCCTGAACAGCGGTGCCCTTCAATTAAAAGATGGCACAGCATCATTAAGCAGTGGTGCTGCGTCATTAACAAGCGGTATCGGGCAATACTGGGATGGTGTAGGAACCCTGGCACAAGGGATGGCATCTCTGGAAAGCGGCAGTGCTGACCTTGCGGGTGGTTCGGATCAGTTTATCGCGGGCATACAAGGGGTCAGTGGTCAGTCGCAGGCACTTGGTGCAGGTGCAGCCCAGATGGGAGCCGGGCTTTCCCAATTGGCGGAAGCGGTAAATGGAGCAGGAGATGGCGGCTTGTCAGACATGCAGCAAGGCGCACAGGAACTGGCAGGTGGTTCCGGGAATTATCTGGCTGCAATCGGACAGGTCATTGATGCCCAATCGGCACAAAGGGATCAGATGATTGCAAATGGACTGGGAGATTCTCCGGAAGTACAGGTGTTAAGTGCAAATATTGATACACTGTACCAACTTCAGAACCAGTACAGCCAGATTAATGATGGGGTCCATGCCATGGCAAATGGAATCAGCCAAAGCGGAAATATGCTTTCCCAATTCCAAGAAGGGGTCAATGCCCTAAACAGTAATTACGCAGACCTCCAAAACGGAATTGCAGCATACACGGGAGGCGTAGACGAGCTGTCTTTAGCTTATGGGCAGATTCATGAAGGCATCAAGGGGCTGCAAGAAGGAGCCGGACAATTAAATGCAGGTGCACAGGAGTTAAATGCAAAGGGCAAAGAACTCTATGATGGCGCAAACACGCTTCAAAATGGAATGTCAGAAGTATCCGGTGGTATATCTGAATTATCTTTGGGAACCGGAGGTCTTTTGAGTGGTGCAACAAAGCTGCAAGACGGGGCAGATCAGTTGTCGGATGGAACAAAAGAACTGAAAGACGGTGCATCCAAACTTCATGACGGAACATCGGAATTACGTTCAGAAACCAAAGATATCGATACAGATGTGGATGAAGAAATTCAAAAGATGCTGGATGAATACAGGAGCAGTGACTTTGAGTATGTGTCCTTTACCGATGAACGAAACAAAAATGTCAACTCGGTACAGTTCGTCATTCGGACAGAAAATATCGAAAAACCAGAGGTGGAAGTTGCCGAAGAGAAGGAAGAGAAAAAGGAAGAAGGATTCTGGGATAAACTCATTGGATTATTTCAGTAAACAGCAATCGATCAGCTAAATTTAGTATAACAAAGGTGGTGGCGAATGTGGTAGAAGAAACAATCAAAGAGACGGAAGTAAAAGAAATGAATGCAGAATCTCAGCAGGCTGCTGTGAAAGACGTTGATAGTGTAATAGCGGCATTGAAGGAACTGGGTTTCAAAAAAGAAGAGGAAGCAATCAGTCATGTGATAGAACAATTGGTCTAAGTAAGAAAAAACAGAATGTTTTAAAAATCCTATCTATGATATAATAAGAAACGTATTAAGTTAAGTTGACTCGGAATAAAGCCAAAGTCACGAGATTCAATTCTATATCATATTAGAAGGAGTATTATGCCAAGACCATATACTGAAATTGAGAAAGAGAAAATTAGAGAAGATTTAATGATATGTGTACTGAAACTGATTTACAAAAAGGGCTATATCCATACCAATATCACAGACATTGCCAAGGCGGCAGGTACCTCTAAGGCGTATTTTTATACTATATTTCCATCGAAGGAGGTACTGATTGCGGAGGCGCTAAAAAAACAGCAAAGAACTGCGGTACAAACAGCAAAGGAAATAGGCGCCGTGCAGGGACTGTCTCAAAGAGAAAAACTGACGGATTTTCTAAACTGGCTGGTCACAGCAATCAATCATACCTTTTTCTTTCTGACTTCTGGAGAAGCTGGAATAGTCAGCAGGAAGTTGTCAGAGAAGGAACGAGAGCAGTTTTTTAACAATCTGATTAAACAGCAGAAAGAACTTTTGTCTGCATTGTCCATTCATCTGAGTGAAGCGGATGTGCGGGTGTTTGGTAACCTGCTTATTAATCTGTTTATGGTTTGCAGTAGTCGTGAAAAAGACCATTGTTATTATGAAGCCAGCTATGACGATATGATAAACCAGTTAGTACGAGGAATTATTGAATTTGTGGATAGCAGGAAATAAAGATGCCTGTCTAAGGTCTAGTTAATAGATTTTAGGCAGGTTTTTTGTTGGTTTGTGTACTATTATGACGAAAATGGTATTTACATAAGCACTTTTTTCGTGTAATATGAATAATAATAGGAGGGAGGGAAACAGCCGATTAGTTTACCAACTAATCAGAAAAAGGTAAAGAATAATTGAGTGTTATTTTTTTTATCTATTATAAATACCGAAATCTATAAAATAGTATTTAAAAACTAAATCATGTATGATCAACGGATAAAATCAGTAGCAAATGAAATAATATAAAAACGAGTTACTGTGATAACCGCCAAAACAAAATATTTCCATTTATTGCATAACAAGGTAAAATAATAGGAAATAAGCAATAGGGAGAAAAAACAATGGATCATACACACATGTTAGGATTTAAAGATTACTTGTATCAAAAAGGAAGCAGCGACAATACCATTGCGAAATATTTGAGAGATGTAAAGCATTTTCTTTCAAATGTAGATGAAATCAGTTACGAGTCACTAAGAGATTATAGAGAAGATTTAATAGACCAATATGCTCCAAGCAGTGTAAATTCAATGATTGCTGCATTAAACCAATATCTTATTTTCCTGGATATGGAGACGTATAAGGTAAAGCCAGTGCGGATACAAAAAGAGGTGTTTTCCAAGCCAGAAACAGAACTTGATAAGGGAGAGTATAGGAAACTGGTAGCAGTGGCATCAGCCAATGGGGATGGACGCCTGGCGCTTGTTATGGAGGCCATCTGCGGTACCGGAATCCGGGTTAGTGAACTGGAATATTTTACCATTGAGGCGGTTAAAAGCGGACAGATTCGGGTTCATAATAAAGGGAAAATCCGAGTAATTATGATACCACATAAGTTGAAGATGAAGCTTTTATATTATGCCAAGAAATGTAGTATTCATAGCGGCTGCATTTTTATTACAAAATGGGGGAATCCACTCGACCGAAGTAATCTGTGGAGCATGATGAAAAAACTGGCTGCACAGGCAGGGGTATCAGCAGGGAAAATATTTCCTCATAATTTGCGTCATTTATTTGCCAGAACTTATTATTCTTTTACGAAAGACATTTCAAAGCTTGCGGACCTCTTAGGGCACAGCAGCATCAATACAACAAGAATTTATACGATTTCATCAGGGGTAGAACATCAACAGCAAATTGAACAATTGGGGTTGGTGTTATAGTTATACCACATAATATTGATTACGTGGTGCTGCCCAGTTGAAATAAGATAAATAATAGTTTCATACACAACTCCTATTTCCCTCTCAATATACAATAAATGACGGATTTTGTCATAACTAGTGTCATGAAAGACAAATATTGGTACATGAACTGCAACTTTTCGTTTAAATAAATATGTATTTTAGCGTTGTCACCCATTTAGGGTGGCTTTTTTTGATATGTAATACTACATAATCAATATTATGTGGTGCGCCCTCTCCCAATAGACTATTGGGAGAGATTTTTGTTACAAACAGAAGACGATGCAAATGGTTTTCTGCAAAAGGGAGAGGGTAAGTCAAAAATGAATACAGTTTTTTGTATGGATAACGAAACATCCATGAAGAATCATGTTTCCATGCTGAAAATGTTTGCCAAAGAACACAAGATACCTATGAAAATCAACACCTACCCGGATGTAAAGTCGATGCTGTTTCGTATTGCAAATGTGGAGTTCCAGATAGATTTGGTTTTTCTGGACGTGGAGTTTGCTGGCTTTGAAGTTGTCGAGACATTGCGGAAAAGGAATTTTTACGGGGAAGTCATCTTCCTGACGCAGGTGGAGGACCAATGGGAAAAAGCATTTGACGTACAGGCATTTCACTATGTAATTGAGCGAAACTGCAATCCGGAACGTTTTGCATGGATTGTAGAAAAAGCGATTCAGAAAATAGGGAAGAAGCATGAAGAAACCTTGGCACTAGCCTGTGCCGGAAAGCGGGTTGTACTGCCTATACGGGATATTCATTACTTTGAAGTGAAGGAGCGTTGGATTACCGCCTATTATGGGGAAGAGCAGTTCGAGTTCTTTTCGCGTATGGGAAAAATAGAAGAAACCCTGGTAGGAAAAGGATTTGTAAGGGCAAGCAGGTCTTTTCTGGTGGCGGGACGATACATAGCGTCCGTCCGGTACAATGAATTGGCACTTTTAAATGGAACAACAATCCCTATTGGCAGGGGAAAATATCAGGAGGTACGTTCCCTGTTCGAGAGAATGGAAGGGGGCGGATAGAGGTGCGAAGGAATAAACTGTTGTTGGTTCCAACCTGTATTCTGTTACTCTTATGTTTTCCAAGCCAGGTAAGGGCAGAATATTACGAAAACCACGTGGATAGAGGCGATTACTGTATGCAGGCAAAGAACATCCGTATAACAGATGCACAAAGAAAAAACTGGATGGATACGGGTACTTTGCAGGAAAAAATACTGGAAATGAGCGGAGTTTTCGTCAACCAGTTTCATCCAAGCGATTCTACCAGGTATTGGACAGAATATAACGGCAACTACGAAGTTGAATTACAGGCATTGGAAGGACTGCAGATACAGGAAGGCATTTCTTCAGAGACAGTACCAGTGGTCTTCTATATGGAGGAGAATCCAGACATTTCCATCACAATAAAGGTAGAGGTTACAGCGTCCCAACCGCCATCAGTAAACGGGCAGGACGAAGTAAAATCAGCCGAAAGTGAACAGAAAAAGGATACGGAACAAAATGCTTCAAGAACAAATGTTTTAAGAAGAAATGATAGGATACGGTCTTGGATATGGCTGATTATGACAATGGTTGCTCTGACAGCGTATGGATGCAGTTTACATTCCGACTTTAAGGTGTTGAGAAAATATAAACGGAAACGAAAGGAAAGAGAGGGAAAATAGCATCATGGCAGTCATTTCAGAACGAATATTATTTTCTGTTTTCTTTTTGGTAATTATAGTAGGAACCGGATTGAAAATCTACACCAGGAGGAGGTTATCAGACATTGACGGTTTAAGCCCGATTATCAAGCAGGATATGGAACAGGAGCATATCATTGGAGCGTTTGGAGAGGAGCCCTAATTTTTCAGGATAAATAAAACCTATCCTGGATGAGGTTGGGATTGACATGAAAGGGAAAGAACATGCAGCTAACACTAATGACAGATTATGCAATACGCACGGTACTTTATCTGACCCAGAATGGAGAAATTGTACCAGCAGGAGAGGTAGCACAAAGTATGTCAATACCCAAAGCATATTTGATGAAGGTTTTAAAGATTCTTCGAGAAGCAGGATACATAGAAGCAAGCACAGGTGTCAATGGAGGATACCGTATGATAGCAGAGGCGGAGAAACTGACACTTTGGGATATCATTCAGGCCACAGAATCAAAGACCAGGCTAAACAGATGTATGGAACCGGATCATTTCTGCAGTCGATCGGCAACCAAGGACTGCCCGGTGCGCAATTTCTACATGACCATACAGGGAACGATAGAGGAGCAGCTTTCATCTGCAACGATTGCAAGTCTGCTGGAGAAGAAAAAAGAAAGACAGGAGGAACACCTATGAAGAAGATATTGCAAAGAAGTGAAAGAGGAGTGGCTTTATTGCTCGCTCTACTCATGGCAGTATCATTGCCAGCCAGTGTACTGGCAGCCAATCCGATTGTCTCGGAGGTAAAGGATACTGGACAGGATTTGGATTATACGTTTACAGAAACTACATCGGAGGATGGTAGGAATGCAGACGTCCAACTGGAAGTGATAGAAAAGAATGAAAATATATTGACAGAGATTACAATGCCAGATGGTACCGTGATTTATCCGGAGGCAAAAGACGGACAGGATGGTTTTAAACAATCCACAGGCGGTGTAGAAGGGAATGTGATTCATTATACTGCTTCTGAAAATGGAACCATTTCTTTCAAACTAAAATATGTTACGCAAGAAGTGTCCGACACAAATCAATCAGAAGCCTCTGATTCTGAAGAAACTGAATTTACAGATGACTTAAAAAGGGGAAATTCAAGCGAAGAAATTTCAACTGAGAATCAAAGTGAATCAGTAGATGAAGAAAATGAGATGGTACCTGAAACAGAACAGAATACAGAAATGGCAGAACCGCAGGAGAATTCTGAACAGGATACAGACTCCCAGATAGATACAGAACAGAACCTTTTGAGTAAAGTAGTGGACACTATTTTCCCAGTCATGGAAGTCCAGGCAGCGGATATTGAATCACAAGCGATAGAAAAAGAAATGATAATTGAGTATGAAGTCGTAAGTTTAAATTCAGATATGATGGTAATGAAAAGTGTTAAGAGCGGAGGTGCGGTAACTACATTTGGGGAATTAAAAGCAGCAATTGCTGATGCGAATGACGGAGATACGATTAGAATTGATGGGATAATATCGGTTCCAGAGACAATAATTATTGATAAAAATATTACCTTAGAAGGGGGGACATTAATAAAAGAAGGAGACTTCTGTTTAATTAATGTAATAAGAAATTGTTTACAATTATCAAATATTGTTTTAGATGGAAATAGGGATAATATTTCTAGCTTTAAGGATAGGTCTGCATCACTTATTAAAATGAATACGTTTAGTCGACTAATAACAAATGGTGATACTATTTTACAAAATAATTATAACTGTAATTCTGCGGCGGGATATGTTGGATCTGCTATTGGATGCCAAGGATTTATATCGAATGTGCAGATTATTATTAATGAAGGCACAATTATACAAAATAATGAGACAAATGCTGGTGGAGGTGGTATTGGCCTTTTTGCGACAAATTCTCAACTAATCATGAATGGAGGAGTAGTTCAAAATAATAACGGTGGCAGTTTTGGTGGTGGAATAGTTGCATTGGGGAATATAGGTGTTAGATTACTTGGCGGAACTATTACTAATAATACTGCTGGTTATGGGGCGGGCGTTCTATGTACTGACCCGAGAGTTGGGGGAGATATAAATATTATTGGAAATACTTCCACAGATAATGGGGCAGCAGATGATTTATATGTAGAAGCAGAATATGGAGGTCGAGTATATCTCGTAAGTGAAATCACAGGTAGAGTAGGATTAAATATTAATTCTATCCTTGTATTCCCAGCACTTCAAGATGTAGTAATTGAAGAGGGCTTTGATCCAAATGAGACCATGGTAGAAAGTAAGATGGGTTCTACCGCAAACTTTTTCTCAGATAACCCAGATTATATAACCCGTTTAGAACCGGATGGAGATAATCACAAAATAGTCCTTGGTTTTCCGAAGGTAACTTACGATACTAAAGGTGGTGATTTTGCTACAGGAGAAGAACAAGAGTTTTACACCTCTACAAACCAGCCGATTACAAAACCAAACGATCCAACACTTACTGATCATGCATTTGTAGCGTGGTACACTACGTCAGACTATCAGGAAGGAACAGAGTTTGATTTTAATACGACTATTACAAAAGATACTACGTTGTATGCAAAATGGTTTCCAGATGTTTATTACATAAATTTTAATGCAAACGGTGGAACTGGAACAATGGATACCATTGTGCAGGACGGTTTGCAAAGCGTTAATTTACCTGCAAACACATTTACAAACGGGGCATTCTTGTTTGACGGATGGAACACCGAGGCAGATGGTTCCGGCACTGCCTTTACAGATGGGCAGACTGGATATACACCTGGAAAGAAAGATGTAACGCTTTATGCCCAGTGGAAGGAGCGTACCTATACCGTCAAATATGATACGAATGGTGGTACTCCGGCTACAATAGCAGATAAAGGGAATATAAAGTTTACAGATTCAGGCCTGCTACCCACAGATACTATTTTAAGAGAAGGTTATACGTTAACCGAGTGGAAAATCCAAGGAACAAATACAAAAGTAGCGAATACTACAAAATATAGTGAGTTGGTGGCAGATTACACTATTTCAGAAGTTACACTGGAGGCACAGTGGGTGGCAAAAACCTATACGGTGAAATATGACACCAATGGAGGTACTCCGACTGCTATTGCAGATAAAACAAATGTGAAATTCAAGGACACAGGGCTTTTGCCAGCCGATGCCCCAACAAGACCAGGATATATTTTGGAAGACTGGGAAGTGAACGGAAATAAAGTTATAGATTCGACCAGTTATCATACGTTGGTAGCGGATGATTCCGTGAAATCAATAACGCTGACAGCCAAGTGGAACGAACAAACTTATACCGTAAAATTTGCCCTCCAAGATGGGGAACGGGGCGGAACGCTTACCGGAGATACGGCAGATCAGAGTGTAAAATATAAGCAGCACGCTGTTGCTGGTGCAGAAGTCAGTGCAAATAAGGATTCCGCTTTTATAGGCTGGAGCTATAGTTATACTCCAGTAGGTACCACAACCCCGGTTTCCGGTACGGTCACGGATTACACCACGGTTCCTATCCTCAACGATGTGACATTTACCGCAGTTTTTGCCAAAGTACCATACGTTTCAGGAATCAGCACCAACGGTTATGTGTCGGCCCAGAAGGGCGGACCACCGACAGAGGCAGGAACCACTACGGCCACCAAGATAGAGTATGGCGCTACAGAAACTCTGCCTGCCGATGCTGGATTCAAATATAAAGAGGCACTACACTACCATATTAATGAAAGCAAGTTTAAAGATTCTTATAACCATGCGTTTACACTAGATTTAAACAGTACACAAACACAGAAATTTACGGTTGGGGAAGACGGAGCTACTTCGATTATTCAGATTACCTTAGACAAGGCAGACAAAACCGTGAATATCACAGGAATAAAAGAAAGTCTGCAGTTTCAGTTCCTATTTGAAGAGGATACCAAATATTCCGTTTCCTTTAAGGGAGAGAAAAGCGCTGCTGACAACTGGGGGCAGAATACCGGACTCTTTGCCGGAGATGCGATGGGGAATGCACCTGCTACAAATCCTACGAAGCCTGGCTACACCTTCGACGGATGGAGCAGTGACGGTAGTAATGCCCAGGGAAAAATGTATGACCCGAATGCACAGGTTACGGATAAGGACGAGGTATATTATGCAGTCTGGACGCCAAAGGAGTATACCGTACATTACAATACGGATGGAGGTACAGCCGTAGCAGATAAGACGGGTGTACATTACAGCGATACAGGCCTTACACCGACAGACAATCCGACCAAGAATGGCTACACCTTCGCAGGCTGGGAAAAGGATAAAGCAGCGGTAGATGCAGATACTGCTTATCAGGCGCTGGTAGCAGACGATACCGTAATGGAAGTTACCTTGACCGCTAAATGGGATGTGAAACACTTTACCGCTGTCTGGACTACGAAAGACGGGGAAACGCTGGGAAGTATTGTAGGCGGAAACCAGCAGGAAAACGGCATTGCCTATAACGCCAATGTAACAAAAGATGTGACAGCCACACCAGCTTCCAATGATTCTGAGTTTATTGGATGGGATTATTCTTATATACCGGATGGCAGCACGACACCAGTGACAGGATTTACCGATGATTATAAGAGCATTGCTGTCTTAGGTGATATTACCTTTACGGCGAAATTTGCAGCCAAGCCATTTGTGAGCATTGGAGCTACCAACGGAAAAGTAACGGCAGCCAAAGGAACGACCCCGCAGGAGATAGGGGAAGACGCTGGTACGAGCGCACTCGTACAGTATACGGCGGCAGAGGATATCGTAAATAACAAAGGTACGGTTTCCTTAAAGTATGGAGCGGATATGCACCATCATTTGTCCACTATTTCCTTTAAAGACACACTGGGACACGAGTATACC
>JAVWRQ010000009.1:0-59773 GCA_036634775.1 Clostridium sp. | reverse complement strand
TATATGAATTCATATTTTAGATAAAGAGTCTATTTTGCAGACTCTCGCGCCAAAGTGCGGTCACTTCAGTGACCATATTTCTTAGCGCCGAGTGCACATCCACTGGAACATTTTTATGTAATAGGAGCACGTTCCCTTTCCTATTGCACAAAAATACCGCCCTGCCAACCTCGAAAAGTCAACAGAGCGGATTGCTCACAACGCTTATTCTATTTGATTGTGATCACCCATTTTCCTTCTTCTGTGCTGCAAAAAAGTAATTAATCGGATGCTCAAACAAGTTTTTTCTCTCTAAAATCGTAAAACCATACCGTTCTACCTGCCGATCCAGACTCTCAGGTGTATAGAACTCCACATGGGGCATCTGCCCGGTTCGGCTCTTCACCCATTTCTTAATTGCTTCCCGGGTAAAACTGTGTTTTAAGCAATCAGAGGCCGCGATAAAATATCCACCGGGCTTTAAAAGTTCATAGATTCGCTGCATGGCCGCCACCTGATCCGGCATATATAAGAGTACATTAAAAGCCATGACTACATCAAATTCTCCCGGTTTTAATTCTTCTGTAAATATATCTCCACGATAGAATTCGATATTCGTAATATGATTCTGCTCCGCCTTATCTACTGCCTGTTCCATCATGCCGGAAGAGGTATCGATTGCCGTCATATGTTCCACACATGAGGAAAGCGGAATCGTAGTAACTCCCGTCCCACATCCGATGTCCAAAGCCCTGTCTGTATTCTTCAAGTACTTTTTCGTTTTTTCAATGGTTTGTGTATAAGCATCTTCATAGACCTTTATTACTTTTCCATCAAAAATCTGTGACCGTATATCCCAAAACGCTACATTGTCATCCTTTGCCATCTCTTACTCCTCCCATCTATTCCGACCGTGATAAAAGTATCCCATATTCGATATATAATGTCAATCCGTGGGTGCCATTTTCCACCCAAAGAAACGGTTCTAATTTCATGTAATCGCTATAGAAATGCACAGAATTCTATGGTATCATAATAAGAAAAACAAAGGAGCAAAAAGCATGAGACTGGTTATTATTGAGCCGTTGGGAGTGGATTCAGAAAAACTTCTTACTCTGGCTAAACATATACTCCCACAGGAGCTTGAAATCACTTATTACGATACACGCGTTACCGATACAGAAACGCTCATCAAGCGGGGCCGGGATGCCGATATCATCGCTGTATCTAATTTGCCGATGAACCGTGAAGTAATAGAAGGATGTAAAAACTTAAAGATGCTTTCGGTTGCATTTACCGGATTAGATCACATTGCCTTAGATGCCTGCAAAGAACACGGTATATTGGTAAGTAACTGTGCCGGATACTCCACTGCCGCTGTATCAGATCTGGTATTTGGTATGATCATCAGTCTCTATCGAAAGATGGCTGCCTGTGATACTGCAGTGCGAAATGAGGGGACCAAAGACGGTCTGGTGGGATTTGAATTAGAAGGAAAGAAATTTGGTGTGATTGGTACAGGTGCGATTGGTCTGCGCGTAGCTTCGATTGCCCGGGCTTTTGGCTGTGAAGTATATGCTTACAGCCGAACCGTCAGGAACGTAGATAACATCCGATACGTCACCCTGGATACCCTGCTTTCCACCTGTGATATCATATCGCTCCATGTACCTCTTACCGATGAGACCAGAGGACTAATTGGCAGAGAACAGCTCGCTCTTATGAAAAAGAACGCCCTTCTCCTTAACACCGCCCGCGGTCCGGTCGTAGACAGTGACGCATTAGCTGATGCGTTAAACCTAGAACAAATTGCCGGAGCCGGCATTGATGTTTTCGAAACAGAGCCACCGATCAACAAGACACATCCGCTTCTGAACGCAAAGAATGCAGTGGTTACGCCTCATGTAGCATTTGCCACGAAAGAAGCACTTGAAAAGCGTGCGGTTATTGTATTTGAGAATATCACAAGGTGGCTGGAGCGATGACAACGGATCAAATACTCACCGGTGCCATCGACATCGGGGAACAGCTTTTGATCAATGGTGCGGAAATCAACCGCGTGGAAGATACCATTGACCGTATCTGCACTGCCTACCACATTAGGCAGCGTCACATATTCTGCATCGCCTCCTGCATTATTGTCTCTTTAGAGACAACCGATGACAAGTGGATTACTCAGATGCGGCGAATTGCGAACTATGGTACTAATATGCACAAATTAGACCGCCTGAATAATCTTTCTCGGACGATGTGCCAAAACTTGCTTTCATGGGAAGAATTTCACGAAGAGTTCACTTCTATTATAAATGAAGAAGAATATTCTTTCAGAATACAACTAGTGATTTCCTCCATAGCTGCGGCAGCATTTACCGTTTTCTTCGGTGGTGACCTCTGGGATGGTTTTACTTCTTTATTTATGGGTGCATTATTAACATTGACCCTTCACGGGATGCAGATGCTGAAGATCAAGAAGTTCTTTTCCAACATCATCTGTTCTGTCATCTCAGGTCTGGCCTGTATCTGCGCCTGTAACTTAGGATTGGGACACCATCTGGACACCATTATGATCGGTAATATTATGCTGCTCATTCCGGGAGTTCTTCTCACAAACTCCTTTCGGGATCTGATAAACGGCGATACCATCACCGGTCTTTTGCATTTTTCAGAAGCCATGATCACTGCGATCTGTGTAGCAGGCGGTTTCATTATTGCCATCATACTGACAGGAGGCCAGCTATGATTCAAAATATTCTTTCTGTTACGGCTGCATTTTTGGGTGCGCTGAGTTTTACGATTCTATATAATACCAGAGGATGGCGAATCCTGATTCCGGCGATTGGCGGAGCCGCTTTTTGGTCTCTCCATTTGATTTTTCTTCATTTTTATAATAATGAATATTTGGGATTTTTCTTAATGGCAATCCTCATCACCATCTATGCCGAAGTTTGGGCACGCATTTTAAAAACGCCTGCCACTACGGTGCTGATTCCCACCTGTATTCCTTTTATCCCCGGCGGGGCACTCTATTATACGATTAATGCCGCTCTGCGTATGGATATGGCAACCTTTACTGACAAGGCACGATTAGCGCTGGGACTGGCCGCTGCTTTAGCTGCAGGAATTATGCTTGTTACTTCTCTGCGCACGCCGTTCTTTTCGCTCTTGAAGAAATATAAGCATTGAAGAACTCTCCCAGTGCTGCACCGCCCAGAATCAGAACCGCTCCGATTGCATGTATGGTACTCAATCGCTCATTTAAGAATAGGGCAGAAAATAAAAGCGTCGACAGAGGATCAATATAACTGCACAGGGCAACCGTCTGAGCCGGAAGTTCATGAATCGAAGAGAAATACAAAAAACATGCCAAACCGGAATTCACAATCCCAAGGAATATGATAGCAAGGATTGCTTCGATTCCCAACGATAGAGGACCATTGTGTATAAGCGCTACATACGGTGCCACCAGGATTCCCGCAATGATCAGTTGTGCCATGGTGAGTTCCAGACCGGATAGATTCTGAATTTTTTTATTTGAGATAATCATGACAGCATAAAAGACAGCTGAAAGTACGCCATACAGCAAGCCGGCCGATGATAGACCGGTCGTCCCGGTTATACCGCTTCCATTGATACAGACCATTCCAATTATGACGCATGTAATCCCGGCCACTTTAATAGAAGTCAATTTCTCTTTAAATAAAAGGGGAGACAATGCCATCACAATCACCGGTCCACAGTAATATTCCAACGTCGCGATGCTGACTCCGGCCGAATCATATGCCTCAAACAAGCAGACCCAGCTAAACGCCATAGAAGCTCCTGAAATCAGCATCCACTTCCACTGACGTTTCATCTCGGTAACATGCAATTTATTTTTTAATAATACGAACACTCCCATCAAAAAAGCGGAACCCAGTATGGTGCGAGTCAGCACAATCTCCGCGCCTGTAAGCGGGATAAAGCTGGCCACCACACCATTGGTTCCGAATATAAGAAGTGACAGGATGTATCTGAATAAGCTTGAATTCTTCATAGCTAGCTCTCCCGGTCTCTTTTTTAACGATATCCGTTTATTCTTCTGCTTCTAAAAAGCACTGCATCGCTCCAATTAAATTCGATGCATTAAGATAATGGCAAGTCACTACTTCTGCTTTTCGCACAATATAAGTAAAATTCGCATAAATTTCATCCAGATTCTTCTGTATGTATTCCAAAAGAAGTGGCTGTACACTCAGTCCACCGCCAATGCCAAATCGATCCGGATCCAGAATGTTCTGAAGATTAAATATCTGGAGGGCGATTTCCCGCGTGTATTCATCCAAACATCGAATCGCATCCAAATCCCCTTCATACACCATCTTAAAGACCTCTCTGCCATCAATCTCGCATTCGGGCATCTGTTTGAGCGCAGCTAAACGCTTGCAGAGGCAAACTCCGCCGCAGCGGTTTCCCCAGATATTCCCTGCAGCCGGATTTTCCATCCCGTTCACGCAGATAAAGGAAACCTCGCCCGCTGCAAAATGGCTGCCTTTATACAGCTGCCGATTCTGGATAATACCCCCACCAATCATGGTGCCAAGCACCAGTACGACACCATTGTCCACATCGGATAAACAGCCAACTGCCGCTTCTGCCATAGCCGCGCATTTGCCATCATTTTCAATATGGATTTTAGTATCACAGCGTGCCAGAAGTGCCTCTTTCATGGCAAAGTCTTCATTATAGCGAAGTGCTCCGCCGGTATAAAAATACCCCCGATCACTGTCGATAATGCCAGGAGCTGCAATTGCTATCCCGTCTATATCTTTGGCATATTGATCGTACAGTTCGCCTATGACCTCCACCAGTTCTGCGCGGCCTTCCTGAGGAGTGGGAATCGTGTCTCTCTCATAGATTTCACAAGTTTCATCCATCACCGCATACTTCGTAAAAGAACCTCCGATATCAATTACAAGATACTTCATCCCACTTTCCCATCCTTTCCACTATCATAATTCTGTAATATTCTGTTCTCCAAATACCTGTGTCCAGTCGCTGTGAAAATCATCTACTGCTTTCCCGATTGCTGCCATATTCATCGCTTCATGAAGCAGTTCTACCGGCAGCGTCGCCGTCTGTGCTCCCGCTGCAAATGCGGCATTCACTTGGGCTATATTCTTAAAGCTGGCCGCTAATATCTTTGTTTTATAATGATAATTCTTAATCTGTTCGGCAAAGCAGGCAATCGTATCATACGAATCGATATCCAGATTCTCCATCCGATTATAATATGGTGCAATAAAATCGGCTCCTGATTCCATCGCCAGATACCCCTGGAGTTTGGAGTAAATGGCTGTGGCGGTCACTCCGATCTGCTCCTTTTTAAGCGCTCTGATTACCTTCAGTCCTTCCTCATTCACCGGAATCTTAATGTATACGTTCGCATCCACCTTCTCTAATATGGTATCTGCTTCTCTGCGCATCGTCTCGGCATCCGCGGCAGTTACCTGAATATGAAGAGAACGTTCCGCACCAATTATGGCTCTGATTTCTTTAAAGTGATTAAAAAAATCTATTTTACCCTCTTTTTTTATAATCGAAGGGTTACTGGTTACCCCTGTAATAGGATAAATTGCGCTATATTTTCTAATGTCTTCGATATTCGCTGTATCAAATAAAAATTCCATTTTATCCCTCCCGGATCTTACAGAAATTAAAAATTCTGTTCCGTTCTTTCTATTATATCATCTTGTGTCGCTCTAGACAATGCATTAAAAAATGCAGAATATCCCGCTACCCGAACAATTAAGTCTCGATACTCCTGTGGATTTTCCTGTGCTGCCCGCAAGGTTTCCCTGGAAACCACATTGTACTGCACATGATAGCCATGGAGACGGTTGAAAAATGTACGAATCATCATAATCAGTTTGGATCGGTCTTCCGGCTGTTCCAGAAGTTGTGGTATCACTTTCTGATTCAAAAGCACCCCACCGGTAATCTCTTTCGTAGGCAATTTGGATACTGTTTTAAATACCGCCGTTGGTCCCTGCGTATCCATACCATGACTGGGCGAGCAGCCCTCCGCCAATGGCTCATGAGCTTTTCTTCCATCCGGTGTGGCAAGTGTCCCCATTCCCTGACCCACATTCGCCGAAATGGAAGACGTTCCCGCATAGTAACCGCCACCGATCGGGCCACGCCCATAGCGGGTATTATGATATTTTTTAATTTCATCAATGTACACATCGTAAGCGTCCCGAATCAAATGATCCACATAATCATCATCGTTGCCATATTTAGGAGCCGCTAGCAGTAAACTGCGAATGTGAGTCCCTTTTGTTCCTGCAAAATCATTCATTAAAGCATCCCATAATTCATCGGTTGTGATCTTCTTTTCATCGAATACACATTTTTTAATGGCAGCTAAAGAATCTGCCATATTGGCAATTCCCACTTGAAGGCCGCTGATAAAATCATAAATAGCACCGCCTTCTTTTAGTGTTTTTCCTCTTCCCACGCAGTCTTCCACTAGAGAAGAGCATAGAATATCGGGAACTGTCTGCTCTAAGACCATATCACAGCATGTTTCGATAACCACGCTATGCTTCGTAAAGCTGCGGATAATCTTGTCCCAGGCTCGCTCCAGATCCTCATAAGATTTCATGTCTTTAAAATGTCCCGTACCTTCGCACAGCTGCACTCCCGACTCCGGATCCACGCCATTATTCATGGCAATCAGCAGTGATTTTGGAAAATTCAGGAAACTCATGCCGGTACAGCGATAGCCCCATTTTCCGGGAACTGCTGTTTCTACGCAGCCAATTGCACTATAATTATAAGCGTCCTCTTCTTTTACGCCCTTTTCTATAAATGACGGAATAATAATCTCATCATTATTAAATGCCGGCATTCCAAATCCCAGTCGAACTACCTCGATACATTCTTTCATAAAGTCATCACTTAATCCGGCGTGATAGCGCACCGTCAGATTGGGCTGTGGCAATCTTGTCTGTGCCACACTTTTTAAAATCAGATGGGTCATAGGATTGACTGCGTCTTTTTTATCGACCGTCTGACCGGCTACCGTCACATTCTGATACAGAGGACTGCCTGCACTGAACTGTGTATGTGACCAGCTTCTGATTTTGTTCACCGTAAATGTTTTTAACCATAAATTAGTCATCAGCTCACAGGCAGATGCTTCGGTTATCAAGCCTTTTTCCAAGTCCTGCTTATAATAAGGATAGAGATACTGATCCATACGGCCGTAAGAAAGTGAATGACCATTGGATTCAATCTGAAGCACGACATGAATCAACCACATAGACTGAACGGCTTCGGCAAAAGATTTTGCCGGCTCATACGGTACTTTTTTTAAAATGCGGTGCATTTCCAGCAGTTCACTGGCCCGTTTTCCCGGTTGCAATGCCTTCGCCTGCCAAAGTGCCAAATCGGCATATCTCTCTGCAAATCCTTTGACTGCATCAATTACAATAAGAATTCCCTCATAAAAATAAAGTTTTTTTAGATCTTCCATCTCCGTTAGATTCAGCTGCTCCATCTGTTCTTTCGTACGGCGTTCATAATCTTTAAGTCCCAATTTTATAATTTTCTCATACTCTACAGCCAGATGAGCGTCACCGGAAGTGATGTTTCCCTCTGCTTTGATGATACCCAAATCATAGAAGATCCGACTGGAATGGGGCATAGCTGCCAATCCCCTGTCCTTGGTTGTATTGTGTTCCCAGTAAGGCGCCAGTTCTCGAAGCTGAGCCTTGGTTTCCTCGGTTATATAAAATACGTCTCCATCTCTTTTTTCAAATTGATCCAATTCTGCAATGACCCAGTCCATAGCATATTCCGGAAAAATAGGTGCCGCCCGGTTGGAAGATGCTTGATTTCCCGCCAGTAGCGTCTGCGGTTCGATAAAAATACTCATATGCTGTAAAATATTCTGTAACATGTAAGCACGTTTTAGATAAATCGGCTGATCTGCATGTAGTTTATAGCTTTCGGTGACCAAAACTGCCCGTTCTGCGCACACATACGGTTTTGTTTCCAATAATTCTTCACGAAAGTGATTCATACGTGTTGTTAAATTTCCAAAGGGATTTTTTTCCATCCTTCACGCCTCCAAATTTTCATACGAAAGAACAATTACTTTTATTTGTTCTTTATCAATAAAATGCCCTATTTTTTTCTTTTTCTTTAAAAACAGTATAAGACATAACTTTCGTTTTGTCAATATTTCAGTTTCATTCGTAAGTAGTTTACTTTTATCCTATACCATGATATAGTATTTCTGTAATATTTTGTTTTATGGTATTTTGTTCCCACGCTGTAAAAAGGAGTTTTCTCATGAAAGCAAATATTTTTAACATTCAGAAATACAGTATCCATGATGGTTCCGGTATTCGCACGGTTATATTTTTCAAAGGATGTTCCTTAAGATGTCCGTGGTGCGCCAACCCCGAATCCCAGTCTCCACCCACTCAGCTTCTTTGGGATGATAAAAAATGTTTTTATGGTCACCTTTGTGAAATTCACTGTCCTACCGGTAGTCTGACCTTTGAGAATGACGTACTGCATTTTGCACATGAAACCTGCATCGGTTGCCGTAGTTGTGTCACGCAGTGCCCCACGAAAGCACTGGAATTTGCCGGAAAGATGATCGAGCTGGATGATGTGATGAACGAAATTTTAAAAGATAAAGACTTTTACGGAGAACCGGGCAGTGGTGTCACGCTAACCGGTGGAGAGGCTTTAGAGCAGCCCGAGTTTGCCACAGAATTGCTCAAACGCTGCAAAGCTCTGTCGATACACACCGCTGTGGAAACCAGTGGCTATGCTACGCCTCTTGTTTTTTCTAAAGTAGCACGTAATGCCGACCTGCTCATTTTTGATATTAAGCATTACGATAATAAAGAACATATTAAATACACCGGGGTCTCCCAGGGAAAGATCCTGGAGAACCTAGACAGTGCCATCTCTATGCGCATTCCCGTTTCCGTTAGAATTCCGGTCATTCCGGGAATCAATAATTCTTCAATTGATGCTAAAAATTTTGTGGAATTATTAAAAAAACATCGAGTTACTGCTGTGACGCTGCTTCCTCTCCCTCTAAAAGATGGGAATCCACCCACTCCGGAAGACTTGGAAGAATATCTTGATGTATTCAAAACAGCCGGTATGAATGTCAGCATATAAGCCAAAAAGGGACGATCATTTTCGTCCCTTTCCTGCTATTCTAACTTCAATTCCCTCTGCCCCCAGCAGCTCCATCTTCTCCTTAGAAATCCCATCATCGGTATAGACGCAGCTTACCTCAGAAAGTTTAAACTGAACTACAACACCCTGTTTTATAAATTTGCTGGAATCAGTTAATATAATTACATTCTTTGCCGATCCGGCCATGCTTTTCATCGCTTCTGTACGCATCATATCTCCACCGGTAAAACCGATGTCCGGTACAAATCCATCCGTCCCCACGAATAGTTTATCTACATAAAATTCTTTTGCACAGATTCGAACAAGCGGTCCCACCATGACTTGTGACTCTTTTTGGTATTCTCCGCCTAATAGTATCACTCGTCCGATTCCTGTTTCTCTAATATAAGAAGCAATGAATACGGAATTTGTAATAATGGTAACATCTTTTTTCGTCTGAGCCAGTTGCTCTGCCAACAGCACACAGCTGGAACCGGATTCTATCATAACGGTCTCACCATTCATGACACTTTTGGCTGCTTCTCTGGCAATTTCGAGTTTTGTCTCATAGCGAACTGCCATACGGTTGTTAATGTCATCCACGTTTTTCATGACCGCATAACCATGTTCTCTGGATAGAAGTCCCCGTTCTTCCAATATATCCAAGTCTTTTCGTATCGTCACCTGTGAAACATTCAAAAGTTCTGCCAATCGATTCACTTCCACTTTTTTATTTTCACTGACAAGATCCAATATCCTCGTATGACGTTCAATCATCCCTATCTTCCGCCTTTTTCCTTCTAGTGCATTATCTATTGGTTTCATTTGCAATTTTTTAGGTCATCAACATAAATTTAAAATAATATTCTGTACTACTTGTATTTTCTAACTATCAATGCTATAATGTTCAATAATAACTTTTATATCACCAAATTGAACATGTAGGTCTAAGGAGGCACTATGAACCCAACAACAAACGATTTAAAAAAGAAATTGGATTGGAGCACCTTGCTCATTCCCCTGATATTTATTGTGCTGCTTTGTGCCGCTTTTATTTTTTTCCCAAATTCTTCTAAGAGCATATTGGGATCCATTCGTTTTTTCCTGGGTGAAGAGTTCGGTACTTACTATCTGGCCGTAGGTCTGGGTGTCTTCTTCCTGTCCATCTTTTTGGCATTTTCCAAATACGGAACCATTCGTTTGGGAAAAAAGGACAGCACCCCTCAATACTCTAATTTTGCATGGGGCGCTATGATGTTCACTTCCGGTCTGGCTGCCGACATTCTCTTCTATTCTCTATGCGAATGGGTTTTGTATGCAAATGATCCGCACATGGCAGAGATGGGATCAATCCAACAGTGGTCCGGTACTTATCCCCTGTTTCACTGGGGACCGATTCCATGGAGTTTCTACCTGGTTCTGGCCGTTGCCTTTGGTTTCATGCTCCATGTAAGAAACTGCCGTAAACAAAAGTACTCCGAAGCCTGTCGCCCACTTTTGGGACATCTGGTTGATAAAGCACCGGGCAAAATCATCGATCTTCTCGCTGTGTTTGCACTGCTTGCCGGAACTGCCACAACATTCAGTCTGGCTACACCGCTGATGAGTCAGGTCACGTCCAGTCTTTTGGGTGTTCCCAATTCTAAGTGGATTACCATCGCTATTTTAATTCTCACCTGTATTGTGTATACTTTTTCAGTTGTAAAAGGGATGAAGGGCGTGATGAAACTGGCCGCTTCCTGTGTTTATTTATTCTTTGCCCTTTTAGCTTATGTATTCTTGTTTGGTGGTGAAGCACGTTATATTATCGAAACCGGTTTTTCCTCTATTGGAAATCTGGTACAGAACTTTATCGGGTTATCTACCTTTACCGATCCTTTAAGAACCACATCGTTTCCACAGAACTGGACGATCTTTTACTGGGCTTATTGGATGGTATGGTGTGTAGCTGCTCCGTTTTTTATCGGAAATATCTCCAAAGGACGAACCATACGCCAGACGATTCTGGGTGGATACGTAGCCGGACTGGGTGGAACGTTTGTCAGCTTCATCATCCTGGGAAACTATAGTCTAGGACTCCAGGTCTCCGGTAAATTAGATGTTATGGCACTATACGCTACTTGCGGCGATTTGTATGCCACCATCATCTCGATCATCAACACTTTGCCATTCCCGGCTCTGGTACTCATTCTCCTGGCACTGACTATGCTTACGTTCTATGCTACCAGTTTTGATGCAATCGCTATGGTTGCCGCTTCTTATTCATATAAAGAACTGAACAATGACGAAGAGCCTCACGTCGGCATCAAAGTATTCTGGTCCATCATGCTGATATTATTACCGATTGCTCTGGTTTTCAGCGACAATTCCATGGCGAACCTGCAAACCGTGTCCATCATTGCCGCCTTCCCCATCGCCATTATCATCGTGTTGATTATCCTTTCCTTTATGAAAGATGCCAAACATTACATGAACGAGGAATAGCATTTTATCCAAAGAAAGAATTGATGCCCGATACCAGTCCATCTGCTAATTTAGAAAGAGCCGCATCGGAGTGATCGGAGTTCTTATCTCCCAGCTCGATATCTACGCTGGGAATCGTGGAATAGGAGGTCTGTGTCAAATCCATCTCCATGCTGCCACCGGAGAAAATCTTGTTGCCGGCAGACTTTAATCCGTTTACCAGTGATTCACCCAGTTTGTTGTGCTGCTGCCAATGAGAAGCAACCGGTTCCATCGCCCGATAGGTCGAATTATTAGGAACACTCATGAAGAAAGCTCCTTTATCAGATGCGGTAGAGTCCCAGTGAAGTGCGATGTGGCAATCTGCATTGTTGTTGGCAATTACCGTTCTGGCCACATTATCCAGCTGCACATCATTCGATTCACGAATCATGATGACATCATATCCCTGTGCCAAAAGGCGATCTTTGAGAATCTTAGCCATAGCCAGCGTCACTTTAGCTTCTGCTGTTCCATCGGAAAATGTCATTCCGCCGGATACTGCTACAGCTGATGTGACGCCTTTTCCTGTCGTTCCGCCTGTCACTTTCGCACTTCCATCCGGATGACACTGTGTCTTTACATTTTCACCGCCGCTCGTTCCGTGGCCGGCATTGATACAGACTACTTTCTCTTTACGCTTGTCAATATTACTCTTATAATAGGATGCCTTTCCACTGTTGATCTTGGAAAATCCGGCATATTTATCATTACTGTTTAAAGAAACTTCGATTCCGCCGGTTGCTGCTGCGCCGGATGTTGCTGTACCGGATGCCGCTGCACTACCGCCCGGTGTCATACTCAGATACTGAGTGGCCAAATAGCATTCTTTTCCATCAACTAACACCGCACTCCACTCTGTCGTCTTACCGACGCGAGTCAGTTGCTTCCCTTTTGAAAAAGTCCCTATGATGTTATTGTTCTGAATATCGGAAGTAGAACGATAACGCACGTTGTTACCGGTCACATATACGGAATCACTGCAAGCAGTAAATCCACTCTGAATGACAGACTGTATCGGATGCCCAACCATGCCGGTATGCGCAAAAGCGGTCACATCTGCGTTCCATCCGGATAGGGAAATCCCCAGTGCTGCCGTACACGCAGTCCATTTTAAGTAATTATATCTCTTATTTTTTTTCATCGTCATTCTCTGTTCACCTTATTTCCTTTCAAAATGATGCACTTTTTTACTTCTATAGTATAAAACAACCGCCCCATAGATGCAAGCATCTGTAGAGCGGTCTGTCTTACGATTTTATAAAGTTTACTGTTCTTCGCTGAGCTCATCTACATTTAAAATGATTTTATCTGTTTCATCTAAAACAACATCATCCATATTGACTTCTTCTGCTAAAACGATTTCTTCTTCTTTTTCAACTACATCTGTGTTTAATCGAATGGAACGGTATCTCTTCATACCGGTACCGGCAGGAATTAATTTACCAATAATAACGTTCTCTTTTAATCCAATCAGATGATCTACTTTACCGTTAATGGCTGCTTCGGTCAGAACTTTCGTCGTCTCCTGGAAGGATGCGGCTGAAAGGAATGAATCCGTAGCCAAAGAAGCTTTTGTAATACCAAGCATGACCTGACGGCCAATCGCCGGTTCTTTGCCCTCTGCCAATAATGCTTCATTCATATCGTTATAATCTAAGACATCCATGGATGTTCCCGGAAGAATGTCTGCATCACCGTTTTCTTCGATCTTAATCTTCTTAAGCATCTGACGCACAATCATCTCGATATGTTTATCGTTGATTTCTACGCCCTGTAAACGGTATACTCGCTGTACTTCCTGAATCATATAATCCTGTACGGCACGAACACCTTTGATTTTTAAGATATCATGTGGGTTAATACTACCTTCTGTCAGCTCGTCTCCGGCTTCCAGATAAGTCTCATCCTGAATCTTGATTCTGGAACCATAAGGGATCAAATATGCCTTAGAGTTACCGGTTTCATTATCTGTAATGATAACTTCACGTTTCTTCTTGGTATCCTTAATCGTCGCCAAACCTGCAAACTCTGCAATAATAGCCAGACCCTTAGGTTTACGTGCCTCAAAAAGCTCCTCTACACGGGGAAGACCCTGTGTAATATCGCCACCGGCAACACCACCTGTATGGAACGTACGCATCGTAAGCTGTGTACCGGGTTCACCGATTGACTGCGCTGCGATGATACCAACTGCCTCACCGACCTGTACCGGCTGTCCTGTGGCCATGTTAGCACCATAGCACTTAGCACAGACACCAATATGAGACTTGCAGGTAAGTACCGTACGAATCTTGATTGTATTTCTTCCCATCTTCTCAAGTGCATGCATCACGGCTTCCGCACGTTTTGGCGTACACATATGATTTGCTTTCACGATCACTTCACCGGTGTCCGGATCGGTAATGGTCTCAGCAATAAAGCGGCCTGTAATACGTTCCTGTAAACCTTCTATCGTTTCCTGTCCATCTGTAAATGCTTTGATTTCCATAAATGGAATCTCGCCTTTGCTTTCGCAGCAGTCGATCTCACGGACAATCAAATCCTGTGAAACATCGACCAAACGTCTGGTAAGGTAACCGGAATCGGCCGTTCTAAGAGCGGTATCGGACAGACCTTTACGTGCGCCATGGGCGGAAATAAAGTATTCCAGTACGTCTAAGCCTTCACGGAAGTTGGACTTAATAGGAAGTTCAATCGTATGTCCGGTTGTATCGGCCATCAATCCACGCATACCGGCTAACTGTTTAATCTGTTTATCGGAACCACGGGCTCCGGAATCAGCCATCATAAAGATATTATTGTACTTATCCAAACCGGTAAGCAGGTCATGGGTCAACTGATCATCGGTTGCCTTCCATGTCTCAATAACCTCTTTGTAACGTTCTTCTTCCGTAATAAGACCACGGCGGAAGTTTCTGGCAATATGATCCACGGTATTCTGTGCATCTTCGATTAACTGCTTCTTTGTCTCAGGAACGGTCATATCGGAAATGGATACGGTCATAGCTGCTTTTGTAGAATATTTGTAGCCGATTGCCTTGATGTCATCCAACGTCACGGCCGTCTGTGTCGCACCATGAATATTGATAACTTTTTCAAGAATCTGCTTTAATTGTTTCTTGCCTACATGGAAGTCAATTTCCATCTTGAATTCATTGCCTTCGATGCTTCGGTCTACAAATCCCAAATCCTGCGGAATAATCTCATTGAAAATGAGACGTCCTACCGTTGATTCAATAATACCTGTTTTAATCGTTTGATCCGGCATCTGCTTGGAAACTCTGACTTTTATTCTGGAATGAAGGGTAGCGGCGCCGTTCTCGTAAGCAAGAATTGCTTCGTCTACGCTCTTAAATGCCATACCTTCGCCCTTTACGCCAGGTCTTTCCTGTGTCAGGTAATAAATACCCAATACCATATCCTGGGAAGGAACGGCCACAGGTCCACCATCGGACGGTTTTAACAGGTTGTTCGGAGAGAGCAGAAGGAATCTGCACTCTGCCTGAGCCTCTACCGAAAGAGGAAGATGAACTGCCATCTGGTCACCATCGAAATCGGCGTTAAATGCGGTACATACCAGAGGATGCAGTTTAATTGCTTTACCTTCAATCAAAATAGGCTCAAATGCCTGAATACCCAGTCTGTGCAGCGTAGGAGCACGGTTCAGCATAACCGGATGCTCTTTGATTACTTCTTCCAGCACATCCCAGACTTCCGGCTGAAGACGCTCTACCATCTTTTTTGCATTTTTAATGTTATGAGCAGTACCGTTACCAACCAGTTCTTTCATAACGAATGGTTTAAATAGTTCGATTGCCATCTCTTTTGGAAGACCACACTGGTATATCTTCAGTTCCGGACCTACTACAATAACGGAACGTCCTGAATAATCCACACGTTTTCCCAAAAGGTTCTGACGGAAACGTCCCTGTTTACCCTTTAACATATCTGAAAGGGACTTAAGAGCTCTGTTACCGGGGCCGGTCACAGGTCTTCCACGTCTGCCGTTATCAATCAAAGCATCTACAGCTTCCTGAAGCATACGTTTCTCATTTCTCACGATGATATCAGGCGCACCCAGCTCTAAAAGACGGGCAAGACGGTTGTTACGGTTGATAATTCTTCTATATAGATCATTCAAATCAGAGGTTGCAAAACGGCCGCCGTCCAACTGTACCATAGGGCGGATATCCGGAGGAATAACCGGAATAACGGTCATAATCATCCACTCCGGTTTATTACCGGAATTTCTGAATGCTTCTACAACTTCCAGTCTCTTGATTACACGGGCACGTTTCTGACCGGTTGCTTCTTTTAACTGTTTTCTTAATTCAGTAGAATCTTTCTCCAAATCGATGGATTTTAGAAGTTCCTGAACGGCTTCAGCTCCCATTCCTACACGGAAATTGCCATAGCCATATTTCTCCAGTTCTTCACGGTATTCTTTCTCAGACAATACCTGTTTGTACTGCAATGCGGTTTTAGCCGGATCCAATACAACATAGGATGCAAAATAAAGAACTTTCTCCAGTGTTCTGGGGGAAATATCCAGAATCAATCCCATACGGCTGGGAATTCCCTTAAAATACCAGATATGGGAAACAGGTGCTGCAAGGGCAATATGTCCTACACGTTCTCTGCGGACGCTGGCTTTGGTTACTTCAACACCACATCGGTCGCAAATAACACCTTTGTAACGAATCTTCTTATATTTACCGCAATGGCACTCCCAATCCTTGCTGGGTCCAAAAATCTTCTCACAGAACAGGCCGTCTTTTTCCGGCTTTAATGTTCTGTAGTTAATTGTCTCCGGCTTTTTAACCTCGCCGAATGACCACTCCAGAATCTTCTCAGGAGATGCTAAACCAATTTTGATCGCGTCAAATGTCAATGGTTGATAAGTTTCATTTGTCTCTGGCATGAGCGGTACTCCCTCCTATTACTCTTCTTCGTCGTCAGAATAAGTGTCCTGAACATCTTCCAAATCTTCTTCGTCATCAGCTGCTTCATTAACTAAAGATTCCACTTCAACAGAAGCTAACTCTCCGTCTTTGAATTCTTGTTCCTGGAAGCCTAAATCTTCAAAGGATTCCTTTTGATTATAGGCCTTACTGTCACTCTCGAGAATGGAACGAATATCGGTATCACCATAGTCAAATGTCTCAGCCAATTCCACTTCGGATCCATCTTCTCTAAGAACTTTGACATCCAGACCCAATGACTGAAGTTCTTTTAACAGTACTTTGAAGGATTCAGGAATACCCGGTTCAGGGATATTCTCACCTTTTATAATTGCTTCATATGTCTTCACACGTCCTACGACGTCATCCGACTTAACCGTAAGAATCTCCTGTAATGTATAAGCAGCACCGTATGCTTCCAGAGCCCATACTTCCATCTCTCCGAAACGCTGGCCGCCGAACTGGGCTTTACCGCCCAGTGGCTGCTGTGTAACAAGAGAATAAGGACCTGTGGAACGGGCATGGATCTTATCATCAACCAGATGATGAAGTTTTAAGTAATGCATATGACCGATTGTAACAGCACTATCAAAATATTCGCCTGTACGTCCGTCACGCAAACGTACCTTACCGTCGCGGTTAATCGGAACACCTTTCCAGAGTGCTCTGTGCTCTAAATGACTTCCCAGATATTCTATTACTTCCGGTTTAATCGTATCTTTGTATTTTGCTTCAAAATCTTCCCATGTAAAGTTGACGTAATCGTTGGCAAGTTCCAGGGTATCCTGGATGTCAATCTCGTTTGCGCCATCAAAGATCGGTGTTGATACATTAAAGCCCAATGCTCTGGCTGCCAGACTTAAGTGGATTTCCAGAACCTGTCCGATATTCATACGGGATGGTACACCAAGTGGGTTAAGAACAATATCCAACGGGCGGCCATTTGGTAGGAATGGCATATCTTCTACCGGGAGTACGCGGGAAACAACACCCTTGTTACCATGACGGCCGGCCATCTTATCACCTACAGAAATCTTACGTTTCTGAGCAATATAAATGCGGACGGTCTCATTCACACCCGGTGAAAGTTCATCTCCGTTTTCTCTGGTAAATACTTTTGCATCTACGATAATACCATAAGCGCCGTGAGGTACTTTAAGGGAAGTATCGCGGACTTCTCTCGCTTTTTCACCGAAAATAGCCCGAAGAAGTCTTTCTTCTGCGGTCAGTTCTGTCTCTCCCTTAGGAGTGACTTTTCCAACCAGAATATCACCGGCACGAACTTCTGCACCGATACGAATAATGCCTCTTTCATCCAAGTCTTTGAGTGCTTCTTCACCAACTCCGGGAACATCTCTGGTAATTTCTTCCGGTCCCAGTTTTGTGTCACGTGCTTCTGCCTCATATTCTTCAATATGGACTGATGTGTAGACATCTTCCTGAACCAGTCTCTCACTTAAGAGAACCGCATCCTCGTAGTTATAGCCTTCCCAAGTCATAAACCCGATCAGAGGGTTCTTGCCCAGAGCGATCTCACCGTTATCGGTGGATGGACCATCGGCAATTACTTCACCAACTTCTACATGGTCGCCCTTGTAGACAATCGGTTTCTGATTATAACAGTTAGACTGGTTGCTTCTTTTAAATTTAATCAGACGGTAAACATCTCTGTTGCCATCGGAATCTCTTTTAATAATAATTTCATTTGATGCGGAACGCTCTACAATACCTGCATTCTTCGCAATCATACAAACACCTGAATCGACCGCTGCTTTTCCTTCGATACCGGTTCCTACTACAGGAGCTTCGGTTCTAAGAAGCGGAACAGCCTGACGCTGCATGTTTGATCCCATAAGAGCACGGTTTGCATCATCGTTCTCAAGGAAAGGAATCATAGATGTAGCTACCGAGAAGACCATCTTAGGAGAAACGTCCATCAAATCAATTCTCTTCTTCTCAAATTCAGAAGTTTCTTCGCGGAAACGTCCCGAAACATTATTATGAATGAAATGTCCCTCGTCATCCAGCGGTTCATTTGCCTGCGCTACCACGAAATTATCTTCTTCATCAGCAGTCAGGTAGATTACATCATCGGTTACTAATGGGTTGGTCACATCGGTCTTGTCTACCACACGATAAGGTGCTTCTACAAAACCATACTGATTAACTCTTGCATAAGTTGCCAGGGAGTTGATCAGACCGATGTTAGGACCCTCGGGCGTCTCAATCGGGCACATACGGCCGTAATGAGTATAATGAACATCTCGAACCTCAAATCCGGCACGATCTCTGGAAAGACCGCCGGGACCCAATGCAGAAAGACGTCTCTTATGTGTCAGCTCTGCCAGAGGATTGTTCTGATCCATGAACTGAGACAGCTGGGAACTTCCGAAGAACTCTTTTACTGCTGCGGTCACGGGTTTAATATTAATCAATGACTGTGGAGAAATTCCTTCCATATCCTGAGTGGTCATTCTCTCGCGAACTACACGTTCCATACGGGAAAGACCAATACGGTACTGATTCTGTAAAAGCTCTCCTACCGCACGGATACGTCGGTTACCCAAATGATCGATATCATCTGCATTGCCGATTCCGGTCTCTAAATGCATATTATAATTTATAGAAGCAAGTATATCTTCTTTTGTGATGTGTTTTGGAATTAACTCGCCCAGATTTTTTCTGATCGTGGCTTTCAGTTCTTCTTCGGTTCCAGCTTCTGCCAGAATATTCTGAAGTACCGGGTAGAATACTAACTCGGTAACACCGGCTTCTTCCGGATCAAAATTCACATATCCGCTTAAGTCAACCATCATGTTAGACAGAACCTTCTGATTCTTTCTGTCTCCCTGTACCCATACATATGGAATAGCGGCGTTCTGTATGTCGGTAGCGGTCTGCTTATCCACGATCGTACCAGCCGAGGCTAACACTTCACCTGTCGTCATATCCACTACATCTTCTGCTAAGATATGCCCTGCAATACGATTCTTAAATGCAAGTTTTTTATTGAATTTATATCGTCCTACTTTGGCAAGATCATATCGTCTTGGGTCAAAGAACATACTGTTTAACAGGCTCTCCGCACTATCAACTGAAAGCGGCTCGCCCGGACGGATCTTCTTATATAATTCGAGGAGGCCATCCTGATAGTTGCTGGACGGATCCTTTTCAAAACTTTTTTCGATTTTTAATTCATCACCGAACAAATCGATAATTTCGGCATTTGTACCATAACCCAGAGCACGAATCAATACGGTAACCGGAACTTTTCTGGTTCTGTCTACACGCACATAAAAGATGTCGTTGGGATCGGTCTCATACTCTAACCATGCACCTCGGTTGGGAATAACCGTACAGCTATATAGTTCGGTACCTACTTTATCGTGTGCAATGCCATAATATATACCGGGAGAACGCACTAACTGACTAACAATAACACGTTCAGCACCATTAATAACGAAGGAACCGGTGTCGGTCATAAGCGGCAAATCACCCATAAAAATCTCATGTTCATTAATTTCGTCTTTATCTTTGTTGCAAAGTCTTACCTTCACCTTTAAGGGAGCAGCATAAGTCGCATCACGTTCCTTACACTCTTCGATTGTGTATTTGATGTCATCTTTACATAGTGTAAAATCTACAAATTCCAAGCTTAAATGACCTGCAAAATCTGCAATTGGGGAAATATCAGCAAAAACTTCACGCAGTCCCTCATTGAGAAACCATTGATAAGAGTTCTTCTGAATTTCAATTAAGTTTGGCATTTCCAGAACTTCCTTTTGTCTTGAAAAGGTCATTCTTACACCTTTACCGGCTGCAGCCGGACGCATCCTGCTTTTCTCCATTCGACGTTTCACCCCTGTTTTCTTTCTATTATTAATTTTGGGCGTGATTGTGCCTAAAAGGCACAGGTCACCACAATAGTGCATTTTTCATCTTATCACGGTTTATCTAAGCTGTCAAGGAATTTCTATCCAATTCATCAATTCATCCTTCTGATTCTACTTGCCATTTTTTATTTCAGATGATATAATAACGGCATATGCGTTTTCACGCATTTGCGGACAGGCTGTGGGGATTCGGTAAATATTCCTCACGATATATTATTTTCTGCCGCGATAAATTACGGAGGTAGTTTTATGAACACATTTGTTACCGTATTAGTCGTTATCCTTGTCATCGTAGTAATTATTCTGGGATTGCTTTATTTTTTCGGAAGAAAGCTGGAGAAGCGTCAGGCAGAGCAGCAGACCATGATGGAAGCTGCAAAGCAGGTTGTCTCTATTTTAGTAATTGATAAGAAGAAACTGAAAATCAAACAGTCCGGTCTTCCCAAGACAGTCATTGATCAAACCCCATGGTATATGAAGTGGGCAAAGCTCTGCATCGTTAAAGCAAAGGTAGGACCAAAGGTATTGACACTCATTGCAGAAGATAAAGTATTTCTGCAGCTCCCAGTCAAAACAGAAGCTAAGGTCGTAATCAGCGGATTGTACATAACGGAAGTCAAGAGCGTTCGCGGTGGAATTCCACCACTTCCAAAGAAAAAGGGATTTTTTGCCCGTTTTAAAAAAGACAAGAGCGAGAAAAAGAATTAGTCGAACAAGTCAAAAGAACCGTTGTACAACCTTAAAATTGTGCATACGGCTCTTTTTATTTTCGCATCAAATCATCAGCTCCCCAGATGGAACGCTGTTTTCGTTCTGGATTGAATCTTCATCGTCAGCCGACACTTGGAGACTTCTTCATAGTTGATATCCAGTGCATAGTCGATTCTCACCTGAAGTTTGTTCTCTTCTTCATTCACCTCAATATCATTTGTATTGATACCGATCATCATCTGTCCATAGGGTGTTGCATAACAGCTCACATTTTTCTTCTGTTTTTCGAAAACCATATGTGAATGTGCTCCGCCATTCTTAATCACATCTACGCTTTTTGTCCCTATCTTAATTGTATTGCGAATGGAGTCTTCCACCCCTTCAATCGTTTCATCATAAATCACGTAGTGATACCCATTCTTGCAATAATAACTTCCGGCTGTGATTACTTCCACGTCTCCGGTTTCTCCATCGATTGCATGGGCACCGGTAATACTTACAAGTACATCCTTTGTCATGTTAATACTCCTCAATGTTTATTTTTCTGGTTTCCCTTACATCTCGGGGTAAGATAGAAGTCGCAAACCCGGTGAATTTCTCTGCCATATCGCTCACAAAAAATTGATATTGCTCACCGGAGGATGCTCCGGGAATACAGGTCATATCATTTTTCTCTAACAGATCTTTTAATTCCAGTGCCGTCTCGTAGGCCGGATTAATCAGTGCAACATCCTCACCCATGATTCGTTTTAACGTAGTGCGTAAAAGTGGATAATGAGTGCAGCCCATGACCAGAGTATCGATGTATTTGCCTTTTAAACACGCCAGATAGCGGGATGCAATCTCATCGGTCACCGAATCATGAAGAAGTCCTTCTTCTACTAATGGGACAAATAAGGGACAGGGTTTACCCGTCACTTCAATATTGGGATTCATATGATGCATAATTTCCGTATATACACCGCTGTGAATCGTAGCTTCTGTACCAATAATTCCAATTTTCCCATTTTTCGTAGAATCTACTGCGGCCTTAGCTCCCGCGCGAATCACGCCGATAATCGGAATATCCGATTCCTTTTCCACGGTTTCCAACGCACAGGCTGTCGCTGTATTACATGCAATCACGATTGCCTTGACTTCTCTGGTCCGAAGAAAGCGGATAATCTGCCTGGCATAACGAATAACCGTTTCCTGAGATTTGTTTCCATAAGGCACGCGAGCCGTATCTCCAAAGTATATTATCTTTTCTTCCGGCATCTGCCGCATAATCTCTCTGGCTACGGTCAAACCGCCGATGCCCGAATCAAAAACTCCAATGGGTGCATTTCTGTCCATATGTATCACCGCCTTTAAACTTCGTAACGTTTCATCCCGTGTTCTATTAACCGACTAACTAATTGCATCTTATTCATCCCCGCTGCTTCAAATAGCATTGGATACATGCTGATGGCGGTAAAACCGGGCATTGTATTAATCTCATTAAATACTACCTCGCCACTTTCTGTCACAAAGAAATCAACTCTGGCAAGTCCATAACCATCCACAGCGCCAAAGATCGCTATGGCATCCCGGCGAACGCGTTCCGCTGAGTCTCCCGGAAGGGTGGGATTAACTACTGTTTTAGATTCATTATTGTAATACTTGGCATCAAAATCATAGAAATCAGCAGCCGCCAGAACTTCTCCCACCGGCGAAGCGATAATTGGCTCTTTTCCACCGCCAAATACAGCGCACTCAATCTCATGTCCCACGATCATCTCTTCAACTAATATCTTTTTATCGTGCTTGGATGCCTCTAGTAATCCCTCTTTCAGCTCTTTTGTACTACATGCCTTCGATACCCCTCGGGAAGACCCGGCACTGGAAGGTTTAATAAATACAGGGTAGTGAAAGCGTTCTTCAACTCTTTTTACAACGGCATCCATATGAGAAAGTTCACTCCGCATCACCGGTTCATAAGCGGCTTGACGGACACCCAGATTATCTACAACTACTTTTGTAAAAAATTTATCCATCGAAACAGCCGATGCCAGCACACCGCATCCCACATAAGGAATCTTTGCCATCTCGAACAGTCCCTGGATGGTTCCGTCTTCTCCGTACATTCCGTGAAGAATCGGGAAAATCACATCTATTTTCACTTTTTCGGTCTTTCCTTCTCCAAAAATAACCACCACCTGCTCTGTGGTATCGGGGGAAAGCACCGCCGATATCTTACTGTCACGCCATGTTTCATCCTGAATCTGGCTGACCGAGTCCACCAAAAGCCAATGTCCCTCTACGGTAATACCAATGAGCATGACATCGTACACGGCACGATCTATATTATTAATTACATTAATTGCTGACATACAGGAAACGATATGTTCCGAAGATTGACCGCCAAAAATCACAAGCACTTTATTTTTCATTTTGCTTTGCCTTTCTTGTACTCTTTTAAAATTTGAAATTTTATTCTTATTCTATCTCTATTTTGAAAGTTTGTAAACTGTATAAATTATATCACAGCTGTCAATACTTGGTATAATTGATTTGAGATAAGGAGATTTTACTATGAATAGAAAGAAACAATCGATTTTTCTAGCTGCCGCTGCCTTTGCATTTTTATTATCCACCTTGCTGTCCATGGTATATCTGCGTATGGCAGAAGAAACACTATCTTCTCATATCGCGCCGCAGGTACTTCGTTTTCATGTACTGGCCAACAGTGATAGCCATCGTGATCAGATGCTTAAACTGGACGTAAAGCAAATGCTGATTGATACTATCCAAAAAGGATTAGAAGAAGAACTGCCGAATTCGAAAAAATCGTCGAATTCTTATTCAAAAGAAATGATGCGTAATTACATAACCATACATGGCGATGAACTGGAGAAAAAAGCAGAATCCTATATGGCTGCCCAGGGATTTAATTATCCGGCCTCCATTCGATTGGAAAAATGTTATTTTCCCACCAAGACTTATGGCGACGTCATTTTCCCTTGTGGAACTTATGATTCGATTCGCGTCCTTTTGGGTCATGGCACCGGTAAGAACTGGTGGTGCGTACTCTACCCGCCTCTCTGTTTTACAGATAATGCCATCGCAGAGGTTCCCACCGCCTCCAAGGAGAAACTAAAATACCTGCTTTCCGATGATGACTACGATGCACTAATGAAAAAACGCCGTGTGATCTTCGGTGAATTAAAGACGTCACCTAAAGATAACACGGCGATTACAGTACAAATACGATTAAAATTTCTCAAATAGCTGCTGATTATTGTAAGTTCATATATCCCTTTACCGCCCAGTCGTAGGTTTCAATTGACTGGAATAACGCGATATCGGCCGTCTGTCTGTCAATCTGCTTTCCTAGAAAAGCGGCCTGTTCCTGAAGATATTCCAACCGACTCACCATGCCAAGTTGATTTTTATTCTCCATGGCGTTCATCTTTGTAGTCTCGGTAGTCAGTTCTGCATTAGCCAACTCGCAAGCCGTCTGTTTCTGCAGTACGTCATTATAAAGATTTTTAATGCCTGCTACAATATTCTCTTCCATATTCTTGATGGTGCGCTCCATGTTCTTCTTATCCGATGTGCCATCGTTCATATTAGAATATTGGCGTTTGTTATACTTTAGATCATAGTTATGATCCAGTGCCGCCTGCTGGTCTGCCGCCGGATTCATCAGAGCAATCCGATTCACATCAGCGGTCGGAACACTTCTTATCTCTGGCTGTGCATCATACTTCCACCCCGTCATCATGCAGAGTTTCTGTTTTACAGAAGCCAGACTGCTCTGTGACTGAGTAAAGGTAGACTGTAACGACTGTATATTCTTTTTAGCACTCAGAACATCGGCCTGTGTTGCCAGACCAATCGATGCTCTCGTCTGGGTCGAGGCATAGACTGCTTCCAAAATCTCGATATTCTTCTGAATGACGCCCAAGCTGTTATTCAGTTGATTATAGGAGTTAAACAGGGATTCTGCTGAAACAATCAGACCGGTCTGGTTCTTTAAGTATTGAATCCTTCGCATCTCATTGTCTAAATAAGAACTGTCTGCTGACATCTGCTGTTTGTTTGCAGCATTTTCCATCATCGCCGCACCGGATATCATCGCAGAGTAGGCGGACATCAGGCTGGGGACACTGTTGATTTTTGCCTGCTTTAAGATTGTATCCGCAGTATCTTTGGATACCGCCTGCAGGGAATCTGCGATCGTCAGTAATCCATCGGCCCGATTCCGATAATCTTCTGCCTGACTGCTCATACTATCCGCATTATCCAGAATATCCTGGCGAATCGTCTCCGCATCATCTTCGCTCTTATTATCTTTAAATGCTACCTGATTATTCATATAAGATGGATTATATTCTTCCACTAACATCTGCAGTTCATCATACTCCATCACATTATCCCGCAGTTTTGCCCAAGTAGCTTCATCATGGGCAAAGTCGGGATTAGCGGCCATCACCTGCATCGGCATCGTTGCCGCCACAGTTACCGTCAATGTTGTCACGGTCAAAAGAGACAAAATTTTTCTATTATATTTCATCCTTAATTTCCTCCTCCATTTGAAATAACCAGACCTTTTAATGCCCAGTTATAAGTTTCCATCGCCGAAAACAGTTCCATATCTGCCGTTTCCTTCGCCGCCTTTGCTGCCAGATAGTCAGCTTCGGCGCTAAGATATTCCAAACGTCCCATCATACCCATGGATTGTTTCCGGTTCGCCATCTGTTTATTTTGCTCGGCTGCATCATATGCTGCCTGTGCGCCCTCATAGGCCTGCTGTTTCGATAGAACCGATGCATAAAGAGTTTGTAGGGCAGAGGCCAGATTTTCTTCCGACTGAATCACATTTCTATTCTTCACGCCTCTGGCAGAAGCTCCCTTGGCCTTCCCACTGCGCACATCGTATAAATCATAGTTTGTACCAATCGCGGTCTGCAGATCATTTTGCGGATTCATGGTTGCAATTGCACCTATATCAGATGCCGGAATCAGACCGATCTCCGCTTCGGCATCATGCTCCCAACCGGTCACCAACTGCAGGTTCTGCTTCAGGCTTTGGAGCTGAGCACTAAATTGCGCGGCCCCATTCTCCGCCTGTTTCAGAGTCTGCTCGGATACTTGAACTTCTTCTAAGGATTTCATCCCCAGTTGAGCCTGTCGCTTAGATGATTCCAGAGCTGCCTGTGCAAGTTCTACCCGCTTATTCATCAACTCTCGATTAGAAAGAGCTTCATGATATCCTATCATCATCTGCTGTGCCATCACCGTCAGCTGTGCTTTAGACTTTCTAAGTGTGCGCTGATAAGAACTGCTCAGCTCTGCTCCACTGATCTGGCCTGCCTGTTTGCGCAGTTCTCTGGCCGTTTCCCGATAACTATCATAAAGTTCTTTGGTCATCTCATTCAGACCGTCGGATTTTAGTTCGGCCGCATCCTCCATGAGGTTACCGGCTTCTTCCTTTAAGTCTTTGACTGTCTCCAGATCTTTCGTTGCATTTACGATCTGGGAATGTGCATTTTTATAAGTCACATTATAGTTGGCAATCAAATCCCCCAGCTCACCGTACTCCATCTTATTATCTCGCAGGGCAGCGGCTCTGATCGTTTCCTCTTCCGTCGTCCCGGCCGGACTTCCATAAGCCATTCCCGGAAGTGCTGCTGCTATCAAAGCAGATATCGCCAATGCTGCCATCTGTTTCTTTTTCATATCTTTGTTTACCTCCGCCGCTGTGGCTTAAATTTCATCTAATTCTAGCTAATCAATATCCAGTTCTATCTTTGGCGTCTTGTTCATGAGTGTATAATACACCGGCAGCATCAGCAGTGCAAGAATCGTAGATGCCAGCAATCCGCCCACATTAACAAGTGCCAGTCCCTGCATCAGTGCACCACTTTCTCCATATCCAACTGCCAACGGAATCATAGATAGCACTGTAGTCAGTGTCGTCATAAGGATTGGGCGAAGTCTGGTCGCTCCTGCCTCAATCAACGCCGTATCCCGATCCATATCTTTTCTATACTGATTCGTCGTATCCACATACAAAATACCGTTATTTACTACCGTACCGACCAACATAAGGAATCCCAACAGAGACGGCATACTAATTGTGGAATTTGCCAAAAACAGGAATCCAAACGATCCTATTAAACTGAACGGAATCGTGGTCATAACCATGATAGAGAATTTCGGTGACTCGAACTGAGCTGCCATTACGATAAAAATCAGAAAAATAGCAATCCCAATTGCCTGGAACAGTGCAGCAAATTCCTCTGCCATCGTCTGATCCATAACATTCTGCATCCTGGTAACGCCTTCGGTCAGATAAGGAGATACCTCTTGATTGTAAATTTTCTTTTCAATTGCATCATAATCTTTTTTGACAATTCCTTTTGTGAATTCACCGCTTATCGTCACCTGATATTGTTTATCATTTCTCACAATGCTCTGTGGGCTGTCTTTAAAATAAATATCTGCAATATCGGAAAGTGCTACAGAGCCGCCGGAAGGCGTATTCAAAATGATGCCTTTCACTTGATCAATCGAAGCATATTCTCCATTCGGATATTCCACCATAACACTGATTTCATCGCCATCTACATTCAGTGTAGCCGCTTCTTTTCCTGAAATCATCATATTCACCGTTCCGGCAATCTGTGCCGGTGAGAGTCCTTCGGCTGCTGCCTGAACCGGATCTACCGCTATTTTTATGACCGGTGCGGAGTTTTCCAGTGTGGAATGAATCTTCGTGATCTCTGAGCGTCCCTTTAAATTCTGAACGATTCGATCCGATGCCGATTTCACTTTATCATACTGTGTACTTTGTAGAATATACTCTACTCCGGCCGTGCCTCCTCCCATCATGCTCATGGCACTTTGAGAAGAAAGTGTAATATTCGTATCCGGAATGGCAGTAAGAATCGGTTTCCATTCTTTTATCACTTCGTCGGTTGAACGTTTTCGATCTTTTTTCAAATATGCCGTCAAAGAAGCGGTGGAACCGCCGGACATACTGAGTCCGCTGCTGCCATAAGACAGCATATAGGATTTAAGATCCGAGTCCTGTGCTATATATTCTTCTGCTTTTGTCAGTATCTCATTCGTCTTCTCTACATCCAGACCCGGACGCACCCCGATGTTAATTTGAATCGTTCCCTGATCATTGGCCGGCATAAGTTCCGACTTCAGTTGTGTTGCCAGACCAAAGGATGCAATCAAAAGTGCAATGGAAGTGAACATGACCGTCTTCTTCTTTGGAAGAATCTTCAGCATGATCTTACGATAGCCATCCTGCATCCATCTTACCATACCGGAAAGAGGTGCATTCTCCCGTTCTCTTGGCTGGTACATCGTATAGCAGAGCGGTACCAGTGTCATGGCTGAAATAAGGGAAGCCAACATACAGAATACAATGGTAAATCCCAATGGTTTAAACATCTGTCCTACCACACCCGACAAAAATACAAGTGGCAGGAATACGACACAGGTCGTAGCCGTTGAGCCGATGATGGACTGTATCACAATCCCGCTGCCCGTTAGGGCTGCCTGACGGAACTCACTGAATCCCTTTCCATTTGTAGATCTAAAGCAACTCTCCAGTACAACAATCGAGTTATCTACCATCATGCCGACACCCAGAACCAAACTTCCCAGTGTAATGACATTCAGCGAAAATCCCATCAATTTCATCATAACAAGCGCTGCCAAAATCGATACCGGAATGGAGGTACCTACGATAAATGACGCTTTGAAATCTCCAAAAAACAGATATATAATCACCATGGAAATAATAACTGCCAGAATCATCGTCTGAAGTACGGTAGACAATGAATTATTGATCATATCGTTGTTGTCATTTACTATAACGATTTCAAGGTTCTGATTTGCTTCAAGTAAACGATCAATTGTACGATTTACTGCTTTGGATACCTCCATCGCCGAACTTTTCTGCTGTTTCTTAATCGAAAGTGCGATGGTATCCTGCCCATTATATCGGCCGATTCCCGTTGCATCCTTAACCGTGCTGTAGATATTTGCCACATCTTCCAGATAAATCGTATTGCCATTTCCTACCGTAATGGGAATTCGCTTCAAGCTCTCCATATCCGGATATTCCACGCCGGTGGTAACCGCAAGCTTCTGATTTCCTACCTTCGTATTACCTGCCGGATAGGCAAAATCAGCGGATGCAACAATCGAAGCAATCGAATTCATATCCAGATGATACTGACGCATCTTCTCGGGGAGAACTTCTACCTTTATGTACTCTTTCCGCCCACCGCTCAAATCTACACTGGCAACAGAAGAATTCTTCTCCAATTCCGGCACGACATTATCATTGACGTAATTATAGAGATTCGCTTCTGAATCATTATTGACTGCCAGCTGCATCGTCGGTTGATCATTGATATTAAATTCCATGATAACCGGTGCCTCCACATCTTCGGGAAGACTGCTTTGCAGCACATCGGTTTTTTTCTTAAGGTCTGAATATGCCTTATCCATATCGGTTCCATATTCATATTGCAAAAGAACCATGGACATATTTTCATTTGAATAACTCGTTACTGTTTTAATAGCATTGAGTGTACCTATCTCATCTTCGATCGGTTTTGTCACCAATTTATCGACATCTTCCGGATTGGCGCCGGGATAGAGCGTAAATACAATCACCATCGGCATCTCCATCTCCGGAGTCAGTTCCAGTTTGGAGGATGTAATGGATGTAATACCAAATACAATCAGGCAGAGCACTGCCAGAATTGTAGTAACCGGTCGTTTGAGGACGCCTTTTGTTAATCCCATCTAATAGCCTCCTATTTCGCTTCCTGTAATTCTACTTTTGAGCCTTTAAAAAGTTCGGAACTCCAAGTGACAATTACTTGATTCTCCGGAGTAAGACCGGATTTTATCTCTGCCTTTTCGGCATCATAAACCCCTACTTCGATTTGACATTCATCTACCAGACCGTCTTTATACACATATACCTTAGGTTCTCCATTGGTGTAATAAATCGCATCGGTGGGAATCAGCATAACATAATCGGCACGGTCAGAAGTCACATAAAGTTTCACCTGAGAACCGGTTGCTAAGGCATCGGCTCCCTCTAACGATGCTTTGACTTTAAAAAGTCCCGTAGCTGAATCCAGCATCGTACTCACCTCACTGATTACGCCCGAATATTCGCTCCCATTCTTTTCGATTTGGATTTCATCACCCATCTTAAGATTCTTTACGACCCGTTCAGTCACATAAAAAGAAAGAGCTTTGGCGCCTTTTCCTGAAATAACACAAAGTACATTCTGCTGAGATACATTATCATGCACGCTCACATCAAACGTTTCCACCAGGCCACCAATCGGTGCTGTAATCGTGCTGAACTCCATCTGGTTATCATAGCCGATCTTCGCCGCATCATACTGGAGTTTTGCCATCTTGGCGCTGCTCTGTATCTGTTCAAACTGCTGACTGGAGATATCCCCACTGTCAAAAAGGACCTGCATCCGCTGCAAATTAGTGTTGGCATCCTGAAGGGATACGGTAGCAGTATCCAGATTAATCTTCGCTCCGTCTACCTGTTTGGTATCAATATGGCACAGTTTCTGCCCCTCTGTCACTATATCCCCGGCCTTTACGTAGGTTTCCGTCACTTCTCCGCCTACTTTTGGAATCACATAGACGATATCTGCCGGTTCTACTGCACCGGTAAGTGCCGTATGGATTTCAATCGATCCCATCTGTGGATTTTGAACTGAAACCGTGGGAAGTGCTGCCACTGCCTCTTCTTTTGGTTTTAAATATCGTGGAGCCACCATCGCCGTTAAAACAGCCAGTACCGCTGCTGCTGTGATTATCTTGACTGCTTTTTTCATATTGCCTCCTGCCTTTCTGTACAAACTCCATATTGCAAAAGTTTTAATTTGTTTTGAAATTCTTCTCTTATCGTCTCCTTGGGACCACCTCGGTAAAACTCACGCATCCCAAGTGCCATAGACGACATCGCAATATCCAGAAAATAATGAAATTCTTCAAATCCCTGATTTTTAAACCCGCTTTTATCTGCCTTTTCAAAAATCTGCTGTTCCAGTTCACTTTTATCTGCAATACATGTATCTCGATTTCTCGAAAATCCATTAAACATATCATCGGCGTTGGAATGCATCATCACATTCCTGATAAATTCAAACGTTTCGTTATTCGAACAGGCTCCCATCGTACAGTCTAAAAAATCCATCAGCATCGTCCATACATTTCCTTGATTTTCTTCCAGATTATCGATACAGAATTGATTCATCTGCTTCTGTCCATCCTCGAATATGTAGTGTAATATATCCCACTTATCCTCAAAGTAAGTATAAAAACTTCCCCTGGAAATATCCGCTTCTTTAATAATCTTATTAATAGAAACTTTATCAATTGGCACGCGTGCAAATTCCTTCATCGCTGCATGATGAATCGCCTTCTGCTTTTCTTCTGAAAGCCGGTAAAAACGTTCCAGTGGCATAATAGGCCTCCTTTATGTTATTCCATTATTTTATAAATATACGCAAAAGTGACAAGCTGTCATTATTATAGTGACAGCTTGTCACTTTGTCAAGAAATCCAAAAAAAATTTACAAAATTTTAATTGTTTCCCCGGGTCTGATCCTTTGCTTTTTACAATAATTTTCCATTTATTACTTCCATGTAATCCTTGTAATTGTCTTCCAAAAGCCGGGGTGTATCCAATCCATAAGGACATTTGGCTTTACACTGACCGCAGTGCAGACAATTTTCAATCTTTTTCATCTTCTCCCGACCTTCCGGAGACAGATGACCTGCCGAAGGAGAACGTCTTAAAAGCAGTGACATTCTGGCACAGTTATTGATTTCAATCCCCACCGGACACGGCATGCAATAGCCACAGCCACGGCAAAAATCACCGGAAAGTTCTTTTTTGTCCTTCTCTATCGTAGCAGTCAGTTCTTCTGTCAGGATCGGCGGTTCTGTGATATAACCGATAAATTCATCCAGTTCCTCCTCTTTTTGCACGCCCCAGATTGGCAGGACATTCTCATACTGTGCCATATAGGCATAGCTGGCAGCGGCGTTGGTAATCAATCCACCGGACAGTCCTTTCATAGCGATAAATCCCATATTATGAGCTTTACAGGCTGCTGTCAGCGCCTGTTCACGTTCTGTAGACAGATAGTTAAACGGGAATTGCAGGGTATCATAAAGATTCGATTCGATGGCTTCTTCTGCTACTGCCATTCGGTGGTTGGTGATTCCTATAAAATGAATCTTTCCCTGCCTCCTGGCCTCGCACATCGCCTCATAGAGACCACTTCCATCTCCCGGTTTCGGGCAGACGGCCGGATTGTGGAACTGATAAATGTCGATGTACGTTGTTTTGAGATTATGTAAACTAGTCTCCAAATCTTTCCAAAATTCTTCTGTCGTAGTTGCCGCTGTCTTTGTGGCAATGTAAATATGTTCTCTGACTTCACTTAAGGCACAGCCCATCTTCTCTTCACTGTCGCTGTAAGCACGGGCTGTGTCATAGAAACGAATCCCGCCCTCATAAGCTTTCATAAAGAGTTTTCCGGCCTTCTCCATGGAGACCCGTTGAAGCGGCAAGGCACCAAAACCGTTCTTATTTACGATAATTCCGGTTTTTCCCAACGTTACAGGTGTTCCCGGAACCGGCTCATGCTCATCCAGCATATTCATGAGTGCTTCATCACTATCTTCAATCCAGACATCTTCTTCCGCTTCGTTTAAACCCAGATATGCAGCCAGGGTTCTCTCATCATCGGAGTTATTCCATTTTTCAATATACCGGTCAATTTCTTCAAATTCAATCTGTCCCGACACATATAATTCTTTAAATGTCATGTTTTTGCTCCTTTATGTTCTTTAGAACTGTGATTTCCTGATTGTCAATGTGTTCCCGCATAGCATTTTTAGCTTCTGCTACATGACGTCCTCTGAGTGCTTTTAATATTTTTTCGTGTTCAATTAAAAGAATTCGGCGTTTATCTTCATCCTTAATATATTCCAAACGGTAACGATACATCTGCTCTCTTAAATTATTTAAGATCTGAACCAATTTGGAGTTCTTCGTGCAATTATAAATAACATCATGGTAGTTCTCATCTGTCTCTGCAATTTCCATGGAACGACCGCCTTTAACCGCCTCTTGGAACGCCATCTCTGCCTGCTCAAGATCCTGCAGATCAGATTCCGACATTCGCTGGCACGCCAGTTCGATTGCCAATTCTTCCAAAGAACGTCTGACCTCTAACACATCTTTTAAACTCTTTTCGGAAATCTTAGCTACTTCTGCCCCTTTTCTGGGCAGCATCAGCACCAGACCTTCTAATTCCAGTTTGCGAATGGCCTCGCGGATCGGAGTTCTGCTGACTCCTAATTTCTCCGCCAGCTGTATCTCCATCAACCGCTCACCGGGTGCCAGTTCTCCTTTTAAAATTGCTTGTCGGAGGGTGTTAAATACCACATCCCGAAGCGGCAGGTATTCATTCATGTTCACTTCAAAATTGTTTCCCATATATCGGTCCTTATCCTTCCGCAATCAGATGTGAAATCCTCTTGCCGCTCTGTTATAAAAGTTAGTCAGGTACACTTGCTTTGCCAGGTTGCTGCTATCTCCATAACGCATTTCCTCATATGCATTCTGAGCGGCTGCCGGACTGGTAAACAGCCCGAATACCGTCGGTCCGCTGCCACTCATCAATGCATTAACAGCCCCTAATTCTTTCATCCTATCCTTGATTTTCTCAATCACAGGATGCGACGAGATAGTCACTGTCTCCAGAATGTTCCCCAACCGTCCGGATACCCCATAAAAATCTCGTTCCCTGATTGCCTTTGTAATTCCATCTATGTCCGGATGTGATTCCGGTCCCAGCTGGTTCAACTTTAAATTCTCATACACAAATTTCGTAGATACGGAAATCCCCGGTTTCGCAATGAGAATCTGGCATTGAGGCATCGGCGGAAGCGGCGTAAGTATCTCTCCGATTCCCTCGGAAAGTGCCGTCCCCCGCATGAGACAGTAAGGCACATCCGCTCCCAGTTTCACCCCGCGCTCCATCAGTTCTTCTACCGACAGTCCCAGGGCGAACAACTTATTGATTCCATACAGCACCGCTGCTGCATCACTGCTTCCCCCTGCCATGCCCGCTGCTACCGGAATGAATTTCTTGATTTTTATATCAACTCCGCTCAAAACGTCAAATTCATCCATCAAAATCTTTGCCGCTTTATAAGCCAGGTTATTCTCATTATTAGGAAGGTAGTAAAGATTCGTCTCAATGCGAATTCCCGGTTCATCATTTTGATATAAATCTATTTTGTCATAGATGCCCACCGTCTGCATGATCATCCTCACTTCATGATAACCATCTTCACGTTTTCTCACCACATCCAGTCCCAAATTAATCTTTCCGTACGCCTTTAACCCCAGGTGCTTTATCATTGTCTTTCCTCCGACGGAATTATATTATACTGTGCATTGTACTGATGTATTATTTTGTATACAATATATTATATGCGTTATACATTGAAAACACAAGCGTAAATCAAAATATCCTGTTCTTCCCTTATTATCTTAAATCCCAAACGATTCGCCAGGCCAATCGATGGTTGATTATCCCTTTGAATTCTCAGAAAAACCTCTTGCAGATGCATCTCTTTTTCTGCGTATTTCAGGATTTCGCGGCATGCCTCCAAGGCGTATCCCTGTCCCCTGAACGGCCGATAAATATGGTAGCCCAGTTCTCCGTCCGTAACCCCCGCCTTGCCCACCAGCGTGCCGGTATCTTTGGCTTCCAGCGCCCACAGCCCGCATTCGTGAAAGCAGTATTGACTGTCTATATATGCGTCCCGCCTGCTCTTATCACAAAAGATCGGAAGTTCGCTCCCCGCGCTCCCCTCCGATTCCGCTTCCAAAGGATCCTCTTTTTTAAACTCTCTTATAAAAAGTCGTTTTGTCTCGCCGATTCGCCACGGCATATTAAAACGACGCCTTACCACGCGTTCCAGCATCCGACCGTCTACATCTTCCGGATCTGTCACCAGATACAGGCAGGAAGCTAATCCGTCCCCTTTCTGCCATGTTTCGTTCCATATTCCAATAATGGCTCCCCCTGCCGCATAAGCGGCCTGGAGAGCCTGACTGTCATCTGAAAGAGTAACCTGATATTCGATTTCTTCTACTGTCACGCTTTTTAAAATCAGCATTTCACCGGTTCCGGATATTCCGTTCCGAATGTATCCACCGTAACTTTCTTCATCTTCTGTTCTTTCATCGGCTTATCTCCTCGGTCCACTCTGACTTCGGCGATCTTGTTCACAATATCCATGCCTTCGATTATCTTGCCAAATGCCGCATAAGAACCATCCAGATGGGGAGAATTCTTGTGCATGATAAAGAATTGGGAGCCGGCAGAGTTGGGAGCCATAGCGCGTGCCATAGAAAGAACACCCTCTTCATGCTGAAGTGGATTAGCAAAACCATTCTGACTGAATTCGCCTTTGACCGAATATCCCGGGCCACCCATGCCATTGCCATCCGGGCATCCGCCCTGCAGCATAAATCCTTTGATGACACGGTGGAAGATAAGGCCATCATAGAAGCCTTTCTTGATGAGACTGATAAAGTTATTAACTGTATTCGGTGCGATCTCCGGATAAAGTTCTGCTTTCATTATATCTCCATTTTCCATTTCAATCGTTACGACTGGGTTCTGCATATTCAATTCCTCCTGAGTTTTCTTTTTTCTAAGTGTAGCAAAATAGCAGCGATTTGTCCAGTTGTTCATATTTTGTTCATGGAACATTTAAAAAGCATTTACATTATAAACATTATTTCTTCATGATTGTCTTTTATACTAAATACATGTTCAACTAATATTGCTTACAAGATTTTTTTCATAATACATGAGCTGATTTTTGAATCAGCTCTCCTCCCTTTAAACTTTCAAGAGGCTTTCATCACGATATGTGACGAAGGTCTTTTGTTTTTTGTTCTTTTCACTCGCCTGTAAATGGTGATTCCACCTCTTTTGAGAGCCAAAGAAGTCCGATTAGATTGGGTATGGCCATCAGTCCATTGAAGATATCCGATAAACTCCACACCAACCGAAGTTTTGCCATACACCCCCAGAAAACAGCATTTAGATATAGAAACGTATATATTTTCAAGATTTTTCTCTTGTATTTTTTCTCCTCTGTTAAGTAGACGACCGCTTGCCTTCCCAGATAGAACCAGGCAATAATGGTGGCAAATGCAAAAAGCGTCATAATGACCGCAATCAGATATCCACCGGCACGCCCAAAACACCGAGAAAAACAATAAGCCACCACCGCGCTGCCACCCGGTGCCTGAACCGCAAATTCCGATTGGCCGAGGGGAGCAGACTCGGTTCCCATGACACACAAAATAACAAGTGCGGTCAGTGTACAGCTTATCATCGTGTCAAAAAAGACTTCAAATACCGCCCACAATCCTTGTTCCTGCGGTGACGTCTGCTCCGCATCGCCGTGGAGCACCGCCAGACTTCCCAGTCCGGCTTCATTGGAAAAGATTCCTCTTGCCATACCGTAGCGCAAGGCTTTTCCTGTCACATATCCGGCCGCTCCGCCCGCTGCGCTTTTAAAAGTAAATGCATCTTCTAAAATCCCAAGCACTACTCCGGGAATGCGATCATAGAATGTAAAAATAACAATTCCGCAAAACACCATATAAAGACCGGCTGAACATGGTACCAGCCGTGTGGCGGTTTCTGATATCCGCTTAATTCCACCGACTATGACCAGCATAGCCAGGGAAGTGACCATCACTGCACAGAGTGTCGGCGAACATGAAAAGCTGTAGGAGAGACTTTCCGCAATGGAATGGGACTGAACCATACTCCCCATTCCCAAAGATGCCATCACGCAAAAACAGGCGTAAATCACGCCCATGCTTCGATTATGCAGTCCGCGTTCCAGATACACAAATGGACCGCAAACATAGTGACCATCTGATTTTCGATAGCGGTATTTAATTCCAAGGAATGTTTCCGCATAAGCCGTTACCATTCCCAAACATGCAGAAATCCACATCCAGAATATTGTCCCCGGCCCTCCTGCGGCTATCGCGGTGGCAACACCTGCGATGTTCCCCGTTCCTACCGTTGCGGCCAGTGCCGTACAGGCCGTAGCAAAATGAGCGTGGCTGTCCGCTTCTCCACGCCCCAGTGTTCCAATGGTTGCATTCCACCATTTGGTCAAATAAAAAACCTGGAATCCTTTTAGTTTTAAAGTATAAAAAATTCCCACACCCAAAAAAAGGAATAAGAGCCAAGGTCCCCACATCAAGCGATGGATTGCTTCTACTACCGCCATTCTGCCTCCATTTTATTTTACGATCTTTGTATTTTTTTATTCTTCTTTCCAGTTTTTTATGCACGAAAATATATAGTATTTCTATTTAAATGTGATATAATGAGTTTTACCAAGTCATCTGTGCACACAGATAATTAGGAGAAAGAGGCCTTTTATGCCAGGTTTTACAACCCATTATATATTTGGAATGAAAGCATATAATGATATGCCGAACAATCAGTTAAAACGAATTGTAGCAAAGTATCGCTGGCTTTACCAGCTGGGACTTCAGGGTCCCGATATGTTTTTCTATAATCTGCCCGTGCTGCGTCACCGTGACCACCGAAACGTAGGCTCTTACATGCATGAGCATCACGTCGGAGCTTTTTTCGAATGCTGTATCAAGCATATTGATCAGATCTCTTCCAAACAGCAGAGGGAAGAAGCGATTGCATACTTTGCAGGATTTATAAGCCACTATATCGCAGATTATATCTGCCATCCTTTTGTATATGCACGAATTGGATATGATGCCGCTAATCCATCGGTGAAATATTCAGGTAATCATGCAGCCTTAGAGAACGATCTCGACGCGATCCTGTTAAAATATTATAAAAAGAAAAAACCGTCTGAATTTAATCAGACGGCCAGTATCTGCCTAAATGGACAGGAACTGCAGTTTATTTCCCGTTTTTTATCGGACTGTATTAACGAAACCTATTACCCGGTGAGCTATAAGAAGAAATACCATGTCACACCTGCGCTAGTACATCGCTCGGTCTGGGCTCTGCGCTTTGGCTGCCGAACACTGGCCGATAAATCAGGTCATAAGAAAAATAGTATCGAATTTATAGAATCTATCTTCTTAAAGAATCCTATCGCCTCTGCAAAGCTGGTCACCGACACCATATCCGACTATCGAAAGAGCTGTAATCTGGATCACGAAGTATGGTGCAATCCTTGGGACTGTTCCATGGCGTCCACGATTTCCTTTGTCGATCTGCTGTATCGGGCGTTGGCCGAATGCCACCAGGTCTATTACCTATTGAATGTCTGTATCGGAGAACCCTCTCCTATGAATCAGGAGAACGTATCCGCGCTTTTAAACGAATTAGGAAATTATTCTTACCACAGCGGGCTTCCGGTTTCCTAATTCTTTTTATGGTGTAGTCTCACTGCCCCCATCGGCTGTTTCCGCATTCTTTAATGCAGCTTCGGCATCCGGAAGAACAAAGTCTACACCGGCTCCATAAGAACCGTTGATATACCATGTGGATTCGTCATCCTGTGTACTCACCGGAGCAATTCCATAAGATAAGCCATAGTTTTTCCAAAGTCCGCCATAAGAGTCCTTGCCGGACTGCGCAATGGAGAAATCCTGTGTTGCCACAACATCGTTAAATCCCTTGACTAATGCCTCTGAATAATGATTCAGCTCATTAGCCGGAAGATCATCCGATACGACCCATACCAGCATAATCTCTTTGGTGTTTGGCTGTAGCATAAAATGAAAATCCTCACTGTAGGGATAATCATTTTTATTTTTAAATGTTTCTTCGGCATCGGTACTCACCTGTTCCCAGTCGATTTCTATATTATCCTGCATACTGAAATCCGGATTGGCTACCTTTGTCTCTGAATCGGGCTGGACAATATTGCTTTTTGTACATCCGCTCAGCAATGTTGCACATGCTAATAATAACAATAATTTCTTCATCGAAAAATACCTCCTTGTTTCGCATGGCTATTATATAATATACTCGTACATTTTTATAGTCATTTTTGAAAAATTCAAAAATTCTTCATACTTTCCGGTATTTACCTATGCATACGTGCATATTTAACCGCATATATTAATATTTTATTAAGTGCATTTTAGCGTTTTCTACGGGTATGAACATTTCTGCCTATATTTTTACTTCTTTCAGGATGACTGCTTCGGTTTCCTGACGTACGTTTTTCCAACATCTGTCTAAATTCATCTTCGGAACAGCCCATATCGGCTAACCTCTGTCTTCTGCGACGCTTGCGGTCTTCCATAATCAGGCGTTCTTCTTCTTTTTTCTTTTTATATAAAATAAATCCACCACAGATTATAGTTGCCAGGAAAAGGATTCCTATCGCTGTCACGATTCCTTTTATAGGAAGATGAATCGGAGCTTTAGAGACTTTTTTATCGGTTGCGGCCTGATCGGGTAATGTACCCCCATCTGCGGATACGCCTTTATCTTCTCCGGTCTTTTCCGGTGCTGTAGCATCTTCTAATGTCTTCTTGGTACTTATTATGTAAACTTCTCCTACTTTTCGATCATCATAGGTGTAGCTTAAGCGTGCTGCCGCACCATTTGGATGTTTTTCCGGTAATTCGGTCTCCAGTGTTCGTGTTAAATCTGCAAAAGTGGCTCCTTTAGGAATGGTGATTGCTGCACTGGGGTCTATGGAAAGGTCGGAAGAATCATAACCATCCAGTGTAATGGGACCTCCTGTCGCAGCCGCTTCTGCCTGAACGACATTCAGGTTTTCGAATCGATCAAATCCAAAGTTCAAAAGAGCAATCGTATCTTTATAATGCGTTACTGACGTACTTTTCAAAGTGACGGCAATCAGGCGTTTCTCATCCCGTTTCGCATAAGTGACCAGGGTCTGTCCTGCTACCGAGGTATATCCTGTTTTTCCCGCTATGGCATCCGGATAATAAGTGCTGCTCTCCGGACTCGTTGTAGTCAACAGCTTGTGTTCCATGGCAAAAGAGGCACCATTAGGATTGTTCTTTGTCACCGGTATCTTGTGGCTTTTTGCAGAATTGATTTCCAATAGCTTGGGATTATCATAAGCTGCAATGCCAATCAGAGCCATATCATAAGCGGAGGTGAGCTGTGTATCGTCATTAAGACCGGACGGATTTGCAAAATGGCTGTCCTCACATCCCAATTCCTGCACTTTTTTATTCATCAGCTCTACAAACGCATCCTTACTTCCCGCCACATGTTCTGCCAATGCATTAGCGATCTGATTCGAAGATTGTAATAATAAGATATACAGGCAGTCCTCTACCGAAAGACTGTCCCCTTCTTCCAGAGAAAGCTTATTTCCGCTTCCCGATTCTATATCATACACCGCATCGTGGGAAATCGTCACCATATCGCTCATGTTACTGTTCTCTACGACTACCAGTGCGGTGAGAAGTTTCGTAATACTGGCCGGTGCTTTCTGCACATGGATATTCTGACCAAATAAAACAGCCCTTGAATTCATATCCATGACAATACCGGCTTCTGATTGAATGCCGGTATCGGAGGGCCATGCCGGTTTCGCCAACGCGGTCATAGCCGGTCCGAAAACCACCATCATAGCACTTAAAATTAAACTTATTATTCGTTTCATCTGACTTTATCCTCTATGTTTTCCGTATTTTCTCCATTGGTCATATTTATCATATCTTTCACTATATAAATCGGTCTATCTTTCAGTTCCGTAAATAAGATGGCTATATACTCACCAATAATGCCCACTACCACAAAAAGCATGGCAAACATAAAACATAAAAGAACGACAATTGTTGCATATCCGCTGGGCGTTCCCCGTTTAGCCCAATCATAAATCGTAGAAATCATAACCAGAATTCCCAAAAGTCCCACAAACATACCGGAATAGATTCCCAGTTTTAGCGGAAGATCGGAGAAGCAGAGAATTGTATTAATCGAAAATTTAAATAGCTTCCTAATGCTGTATTTGCTTTCTCCCGCAACTCTGGGTCTGGCCTCATACTCAATATTCGTCTTATTAAATCCGATATTCTGAACATATCCTCTGAGAAATCGCACCTTTTCCCGATAATTATCTCGAAGTACCTGCGCTGCCGGTGCTGTCATGGCAAAAAAATCCGAAGCATTTTCCAATAATTTCACATCGGAAATCGTGTTGATCAACTTATAAAATCCACCGGAAGTAATATTTTTAATAAAACCGGCCGATTTATTCTGTGTACGTACCATGTTAATTACTTCGTATCCCTGATCAAACTTTTCAATAATTTGGGATACACATTCCGGCGGATGCTGAAGATCCGAATCCATACACACCAGTGCGTCTCCGGATGCATAATCCAATCCCGCCAGCATAGCAGCTTCATGACCAAAATTCCTGGAAAAATCAATCAGCTTCACTCGGGAATCTGTATCGGCAAGCCTTCTTAAAATCTCCAGCGACCGATCCGTGCTTCCATCATTGACAAACAGAAGCTCATAATCCCAGGAGAGGCCATCGAAAATAGGTTTGGATTCCCGATAGAACTCTTCCAGTGCCGCCTCTTCATTATAGACGGAAACAATAATCGAAATTTTCTTCATATCTTTATCTTATCTCCTAGTCAAAAATCTGTATTGCGATGCTCGAATGAGCCGGTACGCGCTTTTCTTCCGGAGGAAGTGTCTTATAATCTCCGTAAATCTGTTTGAGCACATGCCGGTATCCCTTTGGTGCCATGAATTTCATACCTTCAAAATCTAAATCTACCGTTGTTTCGCACCAATCCCCATCCAACGTAACATAGAGATAATCCGGTTGGTAGTTGCTATAATACCATTGACCTGTTTTCAGCTTATCGTCTTTCATAGCAGCTTTCCGCTGAAGTTTATAGAGCAGCTTCATCGGCACCAGGTGTCCGACTGCTGCCAGCGTACCCACCCGCAATTTATCAATCTGTCCATATTTAGAAAAATCTAAACGATCCCGGTGAGCCATCGCCATACCATAAATCACTTTTTGAAGAAATTTAGCTCTGTCTGCTCCGGACTTGGTCCGTGGCAGGCGATCCAGCACAAACAGATCGACCCAGAGATGGTTCAATTTTCCTTCATAAAAGCGCATTTGTTCATCATCCTCGTGCACACGGCTGTTTTCATAGATGATCCTGGTGGTAAAGTCATAAAATGCATCTCCGCCTCTCAGTTCCTCCGGTCGCAGAACCGACATGCCCTCCGGAAGTTCCCGAGATGCCACCTTTAAAAACATCTCATAATTGGATCTGGTAAACACCACATCCACGTCGTCATCCCACGGAATAAATCCCCGATGACGCACGGCACCCAGAAGTGTACCCGAATCCATCGCATATTTAATCTTGTATTTGCGGCAAATCCGATCGATTTCTTTTAATACTTTTAAATTTGCTTCATGCACTTTGGTTAAATCCATACCGAAATATCGCCTCTTTTCTAACCATTCACCGCTTCTCTTATGGTCTTTGCCATATAGTCGATCATATCGTCGCTCATGCCCGGATATACGCCTACCCAGAATGTATCTCTCATGATACGGTCGGTATTCTCCAAGGTTCCCGCTACGCGGAAGCCTTCGCCGCTTTTTCGCATCTCATCGAAACAGGGGTGTTTAATTAAATTCCCCGCAAATAGCATTCGTGTCTGAATCCCTTGTTTTTCTACCTGTTGCACGATGGCATTGCGCTCCGCACCTTCTTTACAGGTGATGAGGAAACCAAACCAACTGGGGTCTGAATTTTCACACGGTTCCGGTAAGATCAGTTTTTCTTCGGTTCCGGCAAGTCCCGCCTTCAAACGGTTGAAATTGTGTTTTCTGCGTTCTACAAAATCCGGAAACTTATCCAATTGGGCACATCCGATGGCTGCCTGCATATCGGTCGCCTTCAAATTATATCCAAAATGCGAGTATACATACTTGTGATCATACCCCATCGGCAATTCTCCATACTGCCTGTCAAAGCGATGTCCGCACAGATTGTCGCAGCCGGATGGACATACGCAGTCCCTTCCCCAGTCTCTAAAGGAGCGGATGATCTTACTCAAAAGTGGGTTGTCTGTGTAAACAGCGCCCCCCTCTCCCATCGTCATATGATGAGGAGGATAAAAACTGGAGGTACCGATATCACCGATGGTTCCCGTAAACTTCGTCACGCCATCTATGGTATAGCGGCTGCCCAGTGCATCGCAGTTATCTTCTACCAACCATAAATCATGTCTGTCACAGAAGTCCTTCACTGCTTTTAAATCAAATGGATTGCCCAGCGTATGTGCAATCATAACTGCCTTTGTCTTATCAGAAAAAGCGGCCTCTAATTTGCTCACATCGATATTATACTGGGGAATCGTCACATCTACAAATACAGGAATCGCCCCATATTGAATAAAAGGAGTTACCGTCGTCGGAAAACCTGCCGCTACCGTGATGACTTCGTCCCCTCGCTTTACTCTCCGCTCGCCCAGGAGATTCGAGGTCAGTGTCATAAATGCCAACAGATTGGCAGAAGAACCGGAGTTCACCAGCGCACAGAACTTTACGCCCAAATACGCTGCCAGTTTTTGTTCAAATTCATCGGTATAGCGACCGGAAGTCAGCCAGAATTCCAATGCGCTGTCCACCAGATTTACCATCTCTTTATGATCATATACCCGGGAAGCATAAGGAATCCGATCCCCTTCCGAAAACTCTTTCTTTTTGTTGTGATATTGGTCACAATAGTCTGCCACAAGGGAAAGAATCTCCTCGCGTGCCTCTTGTTCTGTATGTTCTGCCATCTTATTCTCCTCCGAAAAATTCATTGATCTGATGATTCATGACCGCCCGCATATCCCCGCCTTCCAGCCATGCTTTTGACCACTCCACGGTTTTCTCAATCGCCTCTTCCACATGATAGCGGGGGTGCCAGCCAAATACACGTTTCACCTTGGAACAATCCAACTTTAGGAAATTGGCCTCATGAGGTCCACCATCACTTTGGTTGATCCACGAAATGCCCTCTCCCCAGCTTTGGCAGAATAAATCCACCAGATGTCCCGTATTAATACAGTCTGCATCATCGGGTCCCACATTATAGCAATCCGCCAGGCTGACATCCTCATACTGTGCCTTGGCCACCGTCATATAGATAAAAAGCGGTTCCAGCACATGTTGAAATGGACGGGTTGAGTAAGGGTTTCTCACCGCAATCGCCTGCTTGTCTGTCGCTGCACGTATACAATCGGGTATAATCCGGTCATTGGCAAAATCACCGCCGCCAATGACATTACCTGCACGGCAAGTAGACACGCCACAGCGTCCATCGGTAAAGAATGATTTTACATAGCTGTGCGTCACCAGTTCCGAGCAGGATTTGCTGTTAGAATATGGATCATAACCATCTAGTCGATCCGTCTCCCGATAACCATACTCCCACTCTTTATTCTCATATACCTTATCGGTGGTCACATTGACCAATGATTTCACCGAAGCAAATAGGCGGGCACATTCCAGTATGTTCACGGTTCCCATTACGTTGGTCTCATAAGTGTACACGGGATCTTTATAGGAATCCCTGACAATCGGCTGAGCCGCCATGTGAAACACAATCTCGGGATTGACTCTCTTAAAGACTGATTTCAAGTGGGCAAGGTCTCTGATATCACCATAGACGTTATCTATGGTATCTTCCAATCCTGCAATCTCGAACAAGCTGGGTTGGGTAGGTGGTCTCAGGCTGTACCCGGTCACTTCTGCCCCTGCCTGTGTCAGAATCTCAGTCAGCCATGATCCCTTAAAACCGGTATGTCCGGTAATCAATACTTTTTTTCCTTTATAAAATTCCGGAAGTTCCATGATATGGTCCCCTCTTTTTTTGATTTTCCTTATCGTCTCTAGTTTTCCCAGATTTTCCATGGTGCATGACCACTTTGCCACATCTCTTCCAACTGCATCTTATCCCGCTGGGTATCCATGCATTTCCAGAATCCATTATGAGGATACGCCATCAGCTGATCATCCTTCGCCAGGTTTTCCAACGGTCCTTTCTCAAATACGGTATCGTCACCTTCTATATAATCGAACACACCGGGTTCCATCACCATGAAACCACCATTCACCATGCGCCCGTCATCGTCATTCTTCTCTCGAAATTCATGAATGGCTCCATCGATATCCACATCCAGTACACCGAATCGCTGACCGATATTCACACCTGAAATAGTAGCGATTTTACCGTGCTCCTTGTGAAATTTAAGAAGAGCATCAATATCTACCGTAGAAACTCCATCGCCGTAAGTCAGCATAAAGGTCTCGTCTCCAATGTAGTCCCGCACTCTCTTAATACGTCCACCGGTCATCGTGTGAAGTCCGGTATCCACTAGTGTTACCTTCCAAGGCTCCGAATAGTTGTTGTGCACCTCCATGCTGTTGTTTGCCAAATCAAAGGTCACATCGGAGGTATGAAGAAAATAATCCGCAAAAAACTCTTTTACCACATATTGTTTATATCCCAGACAAATGACAAATTCATGGAAGCCAAACTGTGAGTAATATTTCATAATATGCCACAGAATCGGCTGTTCTCCAATCTCTACCATTGGCTTGGGCTTTAAATGACTTTCTTCACTGATTCTCGTACCAAATCCACCCGCTAAAATCACAACTTTCATCTTCGTACCTCCCGAAAAGATAATTTCTTCTCTTTATCATATCAGATTTTGGACTGATGACAACCGATTTATTGACCGGAGAATAAATTCAAATGGTTTTCTTCCAAAATCTTCATCGCGCTTCTGACTGCATCTGCACTGCTGTGCAGGTAGGTCTCCAGTTCTTCGTCTGTGGCTGTTTTATAATTCAGGGCTATGTTTCTGGAAACCTCTAAGTAAGCTTTCCGGTAAGGCGCTGTCTGCAGCTCTGCTTTCGTCGTATAGACATTCCCCATAAGAATCAGAGCGGTGCCCAATCCAACTGCCCACAAATCAAACGTTCTTCCTCTTGAAGTACCGGATTTCTTTGTGTGGCAAATTCCCCACACGATAGCAAATGTAAATAAAATTCCAAGTATTCCCATCTGGTACTGAAGCATATATCGAGGCGACATGCCATAGCTGTCATTCATAAATATCCATCTGGCCGATACAATCAGCAGATGGTTCAATCCGCCATTCAACATAAGAAATAAAGGGAATACCGTCTTTTTATATATTTTATATCGAACCGTTAAAAACAGGGCATATAAGTACATACACATCACGGCCAAGCCCAGGATGCAGATGGTACGATCCTGTCCCAACCAGGAACCCGCGTTTTTCAAATCCATGATCTGTGCCATTCCCAGCACAGAGGAGGCCAATGACTTTAACATGAAGCGGACAAAGAACAGCGGATCGGAGATAAATGTATGAGGCAGACTTCCTTCTGCCACCGCTCCCCGATGCACATAGACTGCCGATGAATTGCTCCACAGATACAATCCCAGCGGAAGAAGCACCGCCAGCAAATATGCCGCATACAAATGATTGATTTTGTGAGTTTTTCTAAAATCAGTTCCCAGCATAACCAGATAAATCAGGGTCAGAATCGCACTGTAACTGCCACAATAAGGCCCCGCTGTAAATAAGGTCAAAAGAGAGGGCAGCACCAGCAGGATCACTCGGTCTTTAACATGGCTGTGATGAGTTTTAATGGCATGATCCAACGCCAGATAATGGCAGTAGAATCCCGAAATGGATAAAAAACAGACCCAGCCTGTTCCGTTGGTCAGCATCTCCCATTTATTCAGACTGTAATATACGAATAAAATCAATAAAAACCACAGGTAGGAAATTTTCTTTTCCTGCTTTGCATATACGGCCGCCACCGCTGCTCCTGCCCCCAGGCTCAACACACCCAGTGCCATATCAAACAAGGTGTTGTATCCAAACAACTCTACATTAATCATTCTGCCCAGATACGTAATCGGAACTCTGGTGAGGATATCCGGTACAAAGAATTTGGCCGGATTATACACATCCGGCAGATACGAATTAATCAGACGTATGTAATCGGTATACGCCACATTATCCGCCGCCAGATGCAGATAATAAAAACAAAACAAGATTCCAAGTATCACAGGAAGTATATAGGCTGCTTTCTTTTTCATCTAAATGTCCTTTCGGATTTCCTCACAGCATGCTGTGTATAATTAAAAGAAGTAATTTTCCAACATCAGGCACAGTGCATGATAAACCGGCAGATGAAGTTCCTGGATTTTATAGGTCTCTTCTTCCGGAACCACGATAGAAACATCTGAAACCTTCTTCATCATTCCCCCGTCCCGTCCGGTCAATCCAATCACTTTCATCCCTTTTGCTTTTGCCACAGTCACTGCATAGAGCACATTCTTAGAATTCCCCGATGTGGTAAGACCCAGGAATACATCTCCCGGTTTGCCATATCCCATCACCTGCTGCGCAAACGCCATCTCCGGATCCACATCATTGGCAAATGCAGTCGTGAGTCCCGTATGACCGGTCAGTGCAATGGTCGGAAGTCCTTTCTGTAGTTTCTCTGCCAGTTTCGTGCCCATGACCGCATCTTCTTGTTTCATCTTTTCTGCAATCTCTTCTGATATCGGGCGTTTCTTAACAAAGCTCTTCATCAGCTCGCCCACGATATGCTCTGCATCCGCACAGCTTCCGCCATTTCCTGCAATCAGGAGTTTTCCTCCATGTTCAAAGCTGTTCTTTAGGATTTCATAGGCCTCTTTTATATCTGCTTTTATCGGTTTTAAGCACTCATACCGACTGGTCACTTCCTCTAAATAGTCATATTCATTTATCATAATTTTCTCCTTATTGTGCCGTTTTATAGTTTTTCATAAATAGCTGCAGATTCGCCTCGCCGATATCCCTTCGATTCGTCTCTGACTGATTAAAATCCACCGCAGCCAGTACATTGCCATTTTCAAAAAACAGATTGGTCAGTGTTCCTCTTTGAATCAGTTCTTTTAATAAATCATAGCTCCAGCTCCAGCTGTTCTCACCGATATATCCGGCTTCTACATAGACATAATTGGTTTTTGCATAGGTCATATATTCTTCAAATGCCTGTGCCGAATTCACTAGTTCTGCATTGCCCCAGGGAGCGGTGATATCTTTATATGATTGAACCACGCAGGGGAATTCCAGACAAAATGGATGATTCCCAAATGCGATCACTCTATTTTTTGAATTCGCTGCCAAGGTATCAAATATTTCAGCATTGCCCTTTGCTATTAGATTTTCCTTCTGCATCGCCCTATGATCCATTCTGCCCGAATTCAGCAGTTTTATATCGGAGAACCCCAGAGCCCAAGCCCAATTGGATTCCGCCGACACCAGGATATTAAACCCCAGCAGTGGAATCAACAGTCCCAGGCAGACCGTCTTTATGTGAACATCCATAATAAGTGAAAACATCCGGCAGGCCGCTATCACCACCGCAGTGTAAAGCAGCATAAAATAGTTTCCATCCACTTGATAGAGCATGACCAGACTCACTAGGTTCACGATCAAAAATGGCCAGAATATCATATGAGCAAATAAAATCAGTGCATTCTTTTTTTGCTTTTTCCGCACATTGCCCACCGCACATATCAGGAGGCAGACAACCAGAAAAAACAGAAGTGACGTACTCCATGCGATGACCACATGCCCCATATCCTTGCCTTCCGGTGCCAAAAACAATTGGTAAAGTCTTCGAAGCAGCACATGAATATTACTTTCATCCTGCCAGTTCTGAGGTAGGGAACCGGTTGCAAATGGGTACTTCATCTGAAATCCCAATTTTGCAAAAATAGAGGTGAACACCGACATCACCGGCATACCTGTAATCATCATCGTGCGCGCCCAGATTCCCACCAGTGCCGCTCCCGGAAGCAGCAGGGAAAGCCAATGCCTAAGTGGAGCTTTAAAGGACAAGGTACGGGTGCACAGCAGATACAGACCGGCCATTCCAAACACCGCCGTAGAGAATACCAGTGCGGTCGGTTTCATAGTCAGTGAGAGTAGATAAGCGCCCGCTGCCAGTATTAAAAAAATGACCGGCCTTTTCATATTAACATGCCCTGCTTTCTTTACATAGCAAAGCAGATAGAATATCATAATCAGCTGCAGCAACCATGTGATGATATCCGGTTTTGCGGAAATACTCATATTCATCACGCCGGGGATTGCGCTGATCAGTGCAGCGGACAGCAGTGCATAGTTTTTCTTCATATAAAAACGGGCAATTCCATACACGCCGCACAGTCCGAGTACGGTCAGCCAGATGTTGAAGAATAACAGGTAACTGTGGGATGCCAGATTGGAAAGTGGCAGAACCAGTGTTTCCAACCCTTTGGAATAGACATATGCCATGCCCACCAATCCCGGATTCTCGTAAATTCCATGTCCATTATCTAATATATATTCTGAACGGACTCCGTACCACAAGGTATCAAAGTCCAGTGTGATATTCATCTTTCCAATTTGAATCAGTATCATTAACATAATAAAAGAAAAAAGCACAGCCGAACGTTTGTCAACGTTCCAAGCTCTCGAAAAAGGAGAGTCCGACGTTTTTCTTTGTATATAGACCAACCACCCCAGGGCTAAAACGCCCTGTATAACTGAAATTATACTAAGATTTGAAATTCCACCCAGCTTTAGGGCCGAAAGCACGCAAAATTCTGTAATGACCAAACTGCTGCCCAGCAAAAAGTCAGCCAAAAAATCATATGGAACCCGTACTCTGAATATCTTTGTCCTGACAAATCGTCCTACAATGATCAAATATCCAACATACAGTCCGGACAAAAGCATCGGTAAAAATGCCGTATGCAGCCAGCAAAAAATCAGGCTGATTCCCACCGCTGTGAATCCCTTCTTCAGAGGGTCTTGAATTAATAAAAAAACCGCCAAAAGCAAAACCATCAAAATACCGATTTCGACAAGCATCTCAATGCTGGCCCGCTGGCGAAACTGCCAGGCAAATGCCCCCTCTCCGGTGAACAGCGTACAGAACGGGATGACAAGAGAAATAATCGCCGCCATAATGAGTATTGCCGTTAGAACTTTACTCTTTACTTTCATATTATCACCCCAAAATCCAATCGGCTGCCACTCCTAAATCTTCGGCATAAAAATCATAGCTTCCATCCGTACACCTACCATCTGCATCCAGAATTCCGGCTTCCGCCTGTTTTTTTCTAATCTCGGTTCCATATCCGGTGCCTACCAGAATACTTGTTACCCCGTAGTTGTGGCCGGCCTCAGTATCTAGAAGTTTGTCCCCTATCATATAGGATTTTTCTTTATTTATGCCGTTCTCAAATGCTTTTTCCGCTTCTTCAAACATCCCAATACCGGGTTTACGGCAATGGCAGTTTTGCTTATATGACCCAATTCCATAATCCGGATGGTGGGGGCAGTAATAAAATGAATCTATGTGCGCACCGGATACGGTAAGTACCCGGTTCATATATTCATGGAGATTTCTCACATCTTCCTCGGTGTAGTAACCTCTGGCCACACCGGCCTGATTCGTAATCACCACAACCCGGTAACCGGCCTCATTAAACCGTGCGACCGCATCTGCTACACCGGGAAGCAGAATCAGATCTTCCGGTTTATAAAGATAGCTTACCTCTTTATTCATCGTCCCATCCCGATCCAGAAAAATCACTTTTGCTCCGATTCTATCCTCACTTGGCTTCATGCTCAACTCCATCTATGTCTTTTATTTTAAAACTCAAACTTATATTCTTTATTTGGCATCTGTACTGACACATCCTTATACTGCCAACGCTCATCATCACAGATCCAGCTCTGGGCACCGCGCAGTTCAAAGTTCCAATCCATCAGCTGTCCACCGGCCTGTTCCATCCGAGCCGCTACTTTATGTTTAACATTATAAGGACAGTACATCAGAAGAAATCCGCCGCCGCCTGCTCCCAGAAGTTTTCCTCCCAACGCCCCGGCTTTTTTAGCTTCGTCATACAGTGCATCGATTTTAGGACTGGTAATCTTATTGCTCATCCTCTTCTTGCTCTGCCATCCATAATCCAGAAGTTTGCCAAAATTATGAAGATTCCCCTTTAAAAGTTCGTCTTTTATCGCATAGGATAATGCTTTGACTTCTCCCATCGCTTTAAAAGCATCCGGTTTGTTATAGTTGCTCACCTGATCTTCTATGATATTTGCCGAAACATGAATATTACCGGTATAGCAGAGAAGCAGATTATATTGCAATTCATTAATAATATCTCTGCGAACTCTGAGTGGATTCACTACTACGTTATTTCTGCCATGAAATTCGATAAAATTAAATCCACCAAATGTAGAGGCATACTGATCCTGAAATCCACCTGTAATCTTTAGGTCTTCCCGCTCCACGCCATAAGCCAGATCCGCCATCGCATAAGGGTCCATCACGATTCCCTTCCATTTTGCCATCGCAGTCAACAGAGTGACCATAACCGTGGAAGAGGTTCCCAATCCCGAACCGGGAGGCGCATCACACTGCAGATAGACTTCACAGCCCTCTTTAATATCCATAGCCTTAAGTGCCGCTGTAACTAAATCTAATTTGCCATTATAGATATAATTCTCTTTTGTATTATATTTGACCGTCATATCAAAATCCAGAGAATGTACAACAATCTGATCGTCGTCTCTGGGAATGATTGAACAATACGCATATTTGTTAATGGTACTTCCTATGATTGCTCCGCCCTGCTCCGAACAAAACGGCTCCACATCGGTACCGCCACCGCCAAAGCTGACACGAAGTGGTGCTCTTCCTCTGATTACCATCTTATAACTCCCTTCTGTACATCTTCTTGAAATTTAAAATAATCGTTGGGAACTCCTATGTCGATAAAGTATCCATCACTTACAAGACCGCCCAACCGCTTTCCTTCCTGCATCCACTTTGGAATCATCTCATTCTCCAAAGAGACTTTGCCTGCCCAAATGTCGGAAAGCAAAGCTTTCTTCATCAGATAAATTCCTCCGTTAATCGTCCCCGGTCTGGCCTCTGTGGATTTCTCGTTAAACCCTACCAACCTAGACTCTGAAAGCAGTGCCTCACCGTATCGTGAGACATCCTCCACTTCCCGCAGTACCAGCGCAATATCCAGATCTTCTGCTTCTTTTACAGCGGTCAGGCGATCATAATCCATCTGATAAAATGTATCTGCATTTAACACAAAAAAACTATCCTCGGTTATAAATCTGCCCGCATTCTTTATGGCACCTGCCGTGCCCAAAGGTTCTTCTTCGTAGGCATAAGCTGCCTTGATTCCGAATTCAGAACCGTCTTTAAAATATTCTTCCACCATGCTGCCTTTATATCCCACTGCAAAGACGATATCTGTAATTCCATGGTGCCGAAGTTCCTGTACCACATATTCCATAAATGGCTTGTCTCCAATAAGTGCCATGGGTTTTGGTCTGTCATTCACAACGGTTCTAAGGCGTGTTCCAAGCCCTCCCGCCAGTAAAATTGCCTGCATCTTCTTTTCCTCCTGCGGACACAAAAAACCTAGTTTAACTCTAATATTCTAACATAAATCCCATCTCATTTCCATAACATAGTAAAATTTAAGCAAAAAGAAAGATTATTGACAGTTGATTTCTTCTTGACTATAATTAGTCTTATTTCATAAATTGAAATCCTTGGGAAAGTGGGGGATGGTTATGGCACGGGACATGACACAGGGAAATATAACAAAACATATGTTGGTCTATGCCGTTCCGCTGATGTTCGGCAATCTATTTCAACAACTCTACCAAACCGTTGATTCGATTATTGTAGGACAATTTAACGGAAAAGAGGCCCTGGCATCCATCGGTGCGGCAGGACCTATTATGAATATTCTTATTTTTCTCATCGTGGGGCTCTCCATGGGGGCATCTATTCTGATGGCAGAACAGTTCGGTGCCAAAAACTATCAGACATTAAAAGAGGAGATGTCCACATCTGTCGTATCCGGTTTTTTACTCACGGTTGTTCTATCCATTTTGGCATTTTTCGGAAGCGAATTATTTATACAAATCACCCAAACACCGGCAGAAATTGCACCTATGGCGGCAGAATACTTGAAAATCATATCCATAGGACTGATATTTACGTTCTTTTATAATATCTTATCGGCCGGTCTAAGAGCCATCGGTGACTCCAAAGCGCCTCTGTATGTTCTGCTGTTCACTACCGTTGTTCATATTATCCTGGCTCTTTTACTGGTTGGAAATTTGCGCATGGGCGTGTATGGTGCCGCTTATGCCACCGTAATTTCTCAGGGCATCTCTGCTGTGATTCTACTTTTTTATATCCATAGGAAAGTGCCTTATCTGCGGCTTTCCTTTTCCGAACTGCATATCAATATGACTTTGCTAAAAAAAACAATTGATTTCAGTTCGATCTCGGCACTTCAGCAAACCATGCTTTACGTGGGGCGTCTGCTGGTACAGTCAGGCATCAATACGCTGGGTGTCGATGCAGTTGCTGCCTTTAACGCAGTCTCCATCATAGACAGCTATGTCCTGGCGCCGGGTGACAGTCTGGCTTCATCGATCACCACATTTACTGCACAGAACAAAGGTGGAAAACAGTACCATCGAATTCCTCAAGGACTTAAGACCATGCTGCTTCTTGCGGAAGTTTACACCGTCTCCATTGCCCTTATCGTGTTTTTCAACAGCCGGTCACTCCTTGGTATTTTCCTGAAACCGGAAGAATTAAATGCTATCAGTATGGGCATGTTCTACATCCTGCCTATGTCCTGCTTCTATTTTCTTTCCGGAATCACCAACACCTTCCAAGGGTATTTTAGGGGCATTGGAAATCTAAAAATCACGCTGATTGCAACCGTGATACAGATTCCAATCCGCGTGATTTTAACTTATTCATTATTAAGTCGATTCGGTATCCGCTCCGTAGCCATCGGAACTGCGATCGGATGGACCTGCATGAGCCTCTATGAGTTTATCGCTTATCGGAAGTATGGTCAGATTCAAAGTCTTCCTTCACCACATTCCACACCGCGTCCACACTAAAATGCTCTTTGATATAGGTCTGCGTCTTTTCACTGATTTCCAGCAATCGGGTGGAGTCCGTATATAGTTCAATCACAGCCTGTGCAAATCCTTCCGGGGTATCCTCGACTAAAAGTACATCTTCGACACCGGGAATTCCTTCGCTTCCCACAGAAGTGGTCACGATAGGGGCACCATGATAGATGGCTTCCACCACTTTGCCTTTCACTCCTGCACCATAACGCAGGGGAACCACTACAATCTTGCAGTTTCTGTACAATTCCGAAAGCTCTTCCTCTGTAACAAATCCGCGAACAATAATTCCACTATCCGGCTGTTCCAGTGCACTGATCTCATCCGTCACGCGAGAACCTACGATATAAAAGGTTACATCCAGTTTTTCCCGAATCAGTGGAAATACCTCTTTCGCAAACCAGAGAACCGCATCGGCATTCGGTGGGTGGGCAAATCCTCCCACAAATACCAGTCCCTCCCGCTTTGCAAAGTTCCGATTGAGATTTTCAAGGAATGTCTCATACACATAAGCTGTAATTGCCTTTACATGGATCGTATGGTCAATGGCGCGAATCGCCTCTGCTTCCACATTTGAAGGATAATAAGAAACCGCTGCCTTATGCATCAATGTAAATTCAATGGACTTCCAATAATCGGATTCTCGCTTCTTTGCTTCATCTCCGGTCAGTTCATATTCTCTGAATTCTCTGAGAAAATGTAAGTCATGACCATAGTAAATGATTTTAATATCCGTATGTTCTTCTATATAATCTACGTATTTTGTGGCAATATGAGGGCGGTTTAAATAGGCAATACTGATTTCACTGCCATTCTTATCTAGCCAGTCCCAGATTCCCGTCAGATATTCTGCACCGTAGAGTACCTCTATTCCCATCTGTTCCAATGCCGTCGTATATGGTTCCTCATGTAGGTAATTATCCCCCACGAATTTTACGGTATATCCTTTTTTTAGGAACATCTTTAAATATTGATATGTGGTTTTAGAGCCGGCATCCTTATCAAAGGTAGGTACGTAGTGATCGATCACCAAAATCATCTTCTTCCCCATACTTCGTTCTCTTGCCCGAAATGGGTTGGGATTGCCTGTATTCACACACTGCTTTGCGAATTCATCGCTCCATTTTTCTTTTAATTTCTCACTATTTTCCACCTGATATCGTTTCAGACCAGAGCCATTTACATCGGTACCATTGGAAATACCTTCAAAATGAATTACTTTAGAAAGCGGCTGATATACCACTCGATATCCTGCTTTACGCACCGCAAAGGCCAAATCGGAATCCTCACAATAGGCCGGAGCAAAGCGTTCGTCAAAGCCGCCAATCTGCTTCCATAATTTTAGGGGCAGTAGAATCGCAGCGCCGGATATATAATCCACATCCTTGACATAATTGTACTCTGCCTTATCCGGGTCATCCAAACGCCCATAATTCCAGCCGGAGCCATCGCTCCACAGAATTCCGCCGGCTTCCTGAAGTCTGCCATCCGGATAGACCAGTTTCGAACCCACCATACCCATATCCGGGTTCGATTCAATGAGTTCCACAAGTGCAGAAAGCCACCGCTCCGTCACCTGGGTATCGTTATTCAAAAACATAATAAACTGACCCTTGGCTGCTCTCGCCGCTTGGTTGCAGTTTTTTAAAAATCCCTGATTCTCCTTATTCCGACAGATCGTAATATTCTCTGCGAATTGGCTTAAATGCTCTGTCGCATCCGTGGATACATCATCTGCGATAATAATCTCATAACTGACATCCTGTGTATGTTCTAAAATCGATGCCAGGCAAAGGTAAGTATATTGAATCTGATTATATACGGGAATAATAATGGATACCTTGGGCATCTCGGGTTTTAAAAATGTCAATTTTCCCAATTTCAGATAATCTTCTCCTATTTCAAAATCACCTTTTATGAGGTTCTTCCCCCCTTTACCGGTATACATCGCCAGATACTTCGCCGGATGGAGCACCGTATTCTTACAGTAGCTCAAAACTTTTCTTTTCTTTGTGCCTTTGGGATATCGCTGATTGAACATCCGTCCCAATTTTCTCCGTACCTTATAATACAGAGCTTCGTGAGCATTTAAATAAGTCAGAGTCTTTCCCATCTCGTCTACTTCATGGCGTAGATTTTCTATAATGGCTTCCAGATTAGCCACATGGTTGTTAGTCAGGCGCTGCACTTCCTGCCCTTTTTTGAGAGCTGTCCGATTCTCAAAAAGTTCGGCCTGTAACCGCTCATTGCGTTCTTTGACTTCTGCAAGTTCACATTCTACCGCTTCCATATCCTTCACGGTCTTGGTTTCCACCATAAAGTTCTCTTGGTAGATTCTCTGGTTTTCTCCGTGAACATACTCCTGAAATCCCCGTTCCATCTTCTCATAAACAGGGATCATTGTTTTGTCTATATCAAATGCTTCTAAGAATTCTTCTGCCACTTTATATGACATCAAACTTTCATATTTCTGATAAAAATAGAGCAGCGTCCGATACTGCACAAAGTGCATGGGAATTGGAAAAGAATAGACCCACTCATAGTCCAGTGCATAGACCCCATCTTCTGTCACAATCATATTATCAAAGAGAGCATCGATATTCGAAGTCGCGTAAGATTGATCTGCAATAAGGATCTCCGCACCGGCTTCTCCCGCATCAAAATAAGATTTCAATTCTCCCGTGGCATCAAATACTTCCATAAATTCCGGCGTTATATAAAAATCGGTAATATACTCTTGTTTTATATCATATATGGCGGCCATACATCGTTTAACTGCATCGATCTGATGTTCCGCCCATGTATCTTCTGCATCTGCCTGAAAAGCGGCAATCTGTTCCCCCAGAAGTTCCGCCATCGTCTTTCCACGTAAATAAACAAATCGGGCCGTCCGACCGTCCTCGCTGATCTCGGGACATATCAATTTCACTGATTGATTTTGCTGCATGAGGCGGCGGCTCTTCTCTTCAAAAGAGCAAATATGCGCAGCTCCCTCTTGGCAAAGTGCCTTTTTTTCTACATATAAAAGACCCGATTCTTCTAAAATCGAGGTCTTGATCTGAAATTCTTCTTTTCTTGTGCGATTGTATTTTACAAATCTGATGTCTGCCATCTCCGTCTATTCTCCTTTTTCCCACATAACGAGGAAAGAATTCGCAAAATTTTCAAATTGATCATCCTCACAAACCATATCGTAAGTTGCACCTACGTCCAGTAAGAGGTATTTCGGATAGTCATATAATGCCAGTGTCTTTGTTAAATCTCCTTTTTTCGGCAGATATTTCTCCGAATATATCGTTGAAGGAATACGATAATCCGGCATCGGATAATAATAAAGACCCCCGGGCAACATGTGATCCAGCTGATTTTTTGTCATACTGTATCGATCCTTTTCCGCTCCGGCCCAGTATTTCATGCCCAGAGGGTTACAAACGGCTATGATTAAGGTGCCGCCGGGACAGAGCAGTCTCTTTGCTGCTTCCAGCTGTAGGTCATAAGGTTCTTTTAAAGAGCCAATTATAGTTATATAATCATAACCTTTTTCTGATTTCACATCCATCAGGGTTCCCTGTATATATTGGATATGAGACGTTCCCGAATAGCGAACCTTAAGTACATCCAGATTCTCCTCGTCCTCATCCAGTACCGTCACTTCGTTCACGTTTCGGCAGAACAATCCGGTGAGTGCACCATAATCGGCCCCCACCTGAAGAAGTGATGCGCCCTCTTTAAAATCATACCACTCTAATAGGTTCTCCCGCAGTTCTGATAAGGCATAAACATACTCCAGTTTTCCATTTTCCCTTAAGGCTTGTTTTGTATTACTTCCATACTTATCTAATAAAGCCATTACCTCTTTATTGATATTTTCCATGAAAAGTCTTTCCTCACATTTCCTTTTTCTCTAAAACCGCTTCTACTTCCGGTTCCATATCATAGACACCCACTGTATTTTTATTTGAAATAACAGTGATATTCACCACATCATACAGTCGGTGATATACTACATGCTCTCCATTCTCAAATCCGGTGCAGCTCATCGATAACAGATATTCTCCGCCTTGTAACGTCATACGCTGTGTAAATGACACATCGTAGATATCTCCAGGTTTCACCGGTTTGATATCCATTCCCTCAAACATAGTATTGGTTCCGGTCAAATCCATGCCCCGTTTATCTTTGATCGTATAAGTAAAGATCGGGCTTTGAATCTCCGTATTAAAACGAATCCGCTCCTTAATCACAAATGTTTCACCTTTTAATAACAGGTTGGTGATATTTCCGCGTTCATCAAAAAGTCCCATATCGAAAATCTCTGCACGTCCATCGCCATACTCCGTGCGCTTGGGATTAATGGTCAGCAGATCCTGCATCTTCTTGGCGGGCAATGTCTGACGATCAGCTGCTGCCCCATCTTCACCATCTCCGATGCCCCGTTTTGTATCTTCACCGGCTGCACCGTCTCCGGAGAAATCGTTCATACCGGACAGTTCATCTTTTAACTGCTCCATCTGATTTGCCAGAATCTTCTTATAGAGATCCACCATCTTGCCAGCCGTTCCCTGTGCTATAAATTCGCCTTTGTTTAAAAGTACTACTTTATCGCAATACTTGATAATACTCCCCATATCATGGGTAACCATGACAATGGTCGTTCCCATCTTGCGGATTTCATCCATCCTGCGGTAACATTTGGATTGGAAGAATACATCGCCTACCGAAAGTGCCTCGTCTACAATCAAAATCTCCGGTTCTACATTGATTGCCAGGGCAAATGCCAAACGCACGAACATACCACTGGAATAGGTCTTCACCGGTTGATATACAAAGTCTCCAATGTCGGCAAAATCTAATATATCCTTCAGCTTTGCTTCCATCTCTTTCTTGGAAAATCCCATCATCGTACCATTCATATAGATGTTTTCGATTCCGGTATAATCCATATTAAAACCGGCACCCAGTTCCAGAAGTGCGGAAATCTTCCCCTCCACTTTCACCTGACCGGTCGTAGGGGTCAGGACACCGGTGATAATCTTTAAAATAGTAGACTTGCCGGAGCCATTTGTTCCGATAATCCCAACCGTTTGTCCCTTTTCCACTTCAAAAGAAATGCTGCTGAGCGCATAAAAATCTTTGTGGTATTCCTTATGGGATACACTTAATGATTCTTTCAGGCGATCGATTGGTTTATCATATAGTTTATATATTTTGGTTACATCTTTTACTTCGATTGCATTCCCTACAGACATTATTTCCTCCAAAAAGCACAGTTTGTTTCAGTATATCATTCTCACTAAGTGGTCAGATGTGCATTCTCACTAAGCTCGTGAAAGACCTCGCTAAG